>NZ_RFFJ01000268.1 GCF_003696235.1 Streptomyces triticirhizae | reverse complement strand
CCGTCCCGGCGGCGGCTTCGGCGGTCGCCCCGGCGGCCCCGGTGGCCGTGGCGGCACGCAGGGCGCCTTCGGCCGCCCCGGCGGCCCGGCGCGCCGTGGCCGCAAGTCGAAGCGGCAGCGTCGCCAGGAGTACGAGGCCATGCAGGCCCCGTCGATCGGCGGCGTGATGCTGCCGCGCGGCAAGGGCGAGGTCATCCGCCTCTCCCGTGGCGCCTCGCTGACCGACTTCGCCGAGAAGATCAACGCCAACCCGGCCTCGCTGGTGCAGGTGCTGTTCAACCTGGGCGAGATGGTCACGGCGACCCAGTCGGTCTCCGACGCGACCCTCCAGCTGCTGGGCGACGAGATGAACTACACGGTTCAGATCGTCAGCCCGGAGGAGGAGGACCGCGAGCTGCTGGAGTCCTTCGACATCGAGTTCGGCGAGGACGAGGGCGGCGAGGAGGCGCTGGTCTCCCGGCCGCCGGTGGTCACCGTCATGGGCCACGTCGACCACGGTAAGACGCGCCTGCTGGACGCGATCCGCAAGACCAACGTCATCGAGGGCGAGGCCGGCGGCATCACCCAGCACATCGGTGCCTACCAGGTCTCCACCGAGGTCAACGGCGAGGACCGGCGGATCACCTTCATCGACACCCCGGGTCACGAGGCGTTCACCGCCATGCGGGCCCGTGGTGCCAAGTCCACCGACATCGCCATCCTGGTGGTGGCGGCCAACGACGGCGTGATGCCGCAGACGGTCGAGGCGCTCAACCACGCCAAGGCCGCCGACGTGCCGATCGTCGTCGCGGTCAACAAGATCGACGTCGAGGGCGCCGACCCGGCGAAGGTGCGCGGCCAGCTGACCGAGTTCGGTCTGGTGGCCGAGGAGTACGGCGGCGACACGATGTTCGTCGACATCTCCGCCAAGCAGGGCACCAACATCGAGGGCCTGCTCGAAGCGGTGATCCTCACCGCCGACGCCACCCTCGACCTGCGGGCCAACCCGCACCAGGCCGCCCAGGGCATCGCGATCGAGGCGCACCTCGACCGGGGCCGTGGCGCCGTCGCGACCGTGCTGGTCCAGCGCGGCACGCTGCGGGTCGGCGACACGATGGTCGCCGGCGACGCGTACGGCCGCGTTCGGGCGATGCTCGACGACGCCGGGCGCAACGTCCAGGTGGCCACGCCGGCCATGCCGGTGCTGGTGCAGGGTCTGACCAACGTGCCGGGCGCCGGGGACAACTTCCTGGTGGTCGGCGAGGACCGCACCGCGCGGCAGATCGCCGAGAAGCGCGCCGCCCGCGAGCGGAACGCGGCGTTCGCCAAGCGCACCCGCAGGGTCTCCATGGAGGACCTGGACAAGGTGCTGGCGGCCGGCGAGATCCAGCAGCTCAACCTCATCATCAAGGGCGACGCCTCCGGTTCGGTCGAGGCCCTGGAGGCCTCGCTGCTCCAGCTGGACGTCGGCGAGGGGGTCGACCTGCGGGTGCTCCACCGGGGCGTCGGCGCGGTCACCGAGACCGACATCGACCTCGCGGCCGGCTCCGACGCGATCGTCCTCGGCTTCAACGTCCGCGCTGAGGGGCGTGCCACCCAGGCCGCCGAGCGCGAGGGCGTCGACGTCCGGTACTACTCGGTCATCTACCAGGCGATCGAGGAGATCGAGGCGGCCCTGAAGGGGCTCCTCAAGCCGGAGTACGAGGAGGTCGAGCTGGGCACGGCCGAGATCCGCGAGGTCTTCCGCTCGTCCAAGCTGGGCAACATCGCGGGTGTCCTCATCCGCTCCGGCGAGGTGCGGCGGAACACCAAGGCACGCCTGGTGCGCGACGGCAAGGTGGTCGCGGAGAACCTCACCATCGAGGGCCTGCGCCGCTTCAAGGACGACGTGACCGAGATCAGGGAAGGCTTCGAGGGCGGTATCAACCTCGGGAACTTCAACGACATCAAGGTCGACGACGTCATCGCCACCTACGAGATGCGCGAGAAGCCGCGCGCCTGACGCGCTGAGCCGGGGCGGCCCGCGCGGGTGAGAAAACCCGCCGGGCCTCCCCGGCTCTGGCCGTTACGATCTTCGGCATGTATACGGGGACACTCTCGTTTGACCTGCTGCTGGGCGATGTGCGTTCGCTCAAGCAGAAGCGTGCGGTGATACGGCCGATCCTGGCCGAGCTGCACCGGAGATTCCGGGTGAGCGTCGCCGAGGTGGGCGACCAGGACCTGCACCGCCGGGCGACCATCGGCCTGGCCGCCGTCTCCGGCGACGCCGGACACCTGGCCGGCCTGCTGGACGAGTGCGAGCGGCTGGTGGCCGCCCGCCCCGAGGTGGAACTGCTGTCCACGCGGCGGCGGTTCCACGGCGAGGACGACGACTAGCGGTCACGACGACCGCTGGACACGAAAGAGCGAGGAGAGGGACCGTGGCGGACAGGGCACGGGCGAAGCGACTGGCCGACCTCATCCGGGAGGTGGTGGCCGAGAAGCTGCACCGGGACATCAAGGACCCGCGCCTGGGCACCCGGGTCACGATCACGGACACCCGGGTCACCGGGGACCTGCGCGAGGCGACCGTCTTCTACACGGTGTACGGGGACGACGCCGACCGCGAGGAGGTGGCCGCCGGGCTGCGCAGCGCCAAGGGCGTGCTGCGTTCCGCCGTGGGCGCCGCGGCCGGGGTGAAGCACACCCCGAGCCTGACGTTCGTGCCGGACGCGCTGCCGGAGACCGCGCGCAACCTCGACAGCCTCTTCGACCGGGCGCGGGAGCGCGACGAGCGGCTGCGCCAGGAGGCGGCCGGCGCCGCCTACGCCGCCGGGGCCGACCCCTACCGGGAGCCAGGCCGCGACGAGGACGACGATCCGGCCGCCACGGACGAGCCGGCCGACGGCTCGGGCCCGGCCGACCGCGACCGCGAGGACTGAGCTGACACCATGAGCCGTCGCGGAACGGCGGGCGGCCCCGACGGCCTGCTGGTCGTGGACAAGCCCGCCGGACACACCTCCCACGACGTGGTCGCCGTGGTGCGCGGCATCGCCCGCACCCGCAGGGTCGGGCACGCCGGCACGCTCGACCCGATGGCCACCGGCGTGCTGCTGCTCGGCCTCGGCCGGGCGACCCGGCTGCTCGGCCATCTCGCGCTGACCGAGAAGGAGTACCTGGCCACCGTCAGGCTCGGCCAGTCCACCGTCACCGACGACGCCGAGGGCGAGGTCACCGCCTCGCCCGGCGCCGCCGGGCTGACGGCGCGGGCCGTCGCCGCCGAGGCCGGCCGGCTGACGGGCGCGCTGATGCAGGTGCCCGCCAGCGTCAGCGCCGTCAAGATCGACGGGAAGCGCTCCTACCGCCGGGTCAGGGACGGCGAGGACGTCGACATCCCGGCCCGACCCGTCACCGTGCACGCCTTCGAGGTGGGGGAGCCGCACGCGCTGACCGCGCCCGACGGCACCGCCGTCGTCGACGTGTCGGCCCGGGTGGTCTGCTCATCGGGCACCTATGTCCGGGCGCTCGCCCGGGACCTGGGCGCCGCGTTGGGCTGCGGCGGCCACCTCACGGCGCTGCGCCGCACCCGGGTCGGGCCCTACGGCCTGGACGCCGCCCGCACCCTGGACCAACTCCGGTCCGAGCTGGCGCCGTTGTCGCTCGCGGAGGCGGCCGGCGCCGCGTTCCCGCGCTGGGACGTGGACGCCCGGCAGGCCACACTGCTGGGCAACGGGGCCAGGATCGCCGTGCCCGAGCTGCCGAAGGGGCCGGTCGCCGCCTTCGACCCCGACGGGCGGCTGATCGCCCTGGTGGAGGCCGACGGCGAACGCAGCCGCAGCCTGGCCGTCTTCGTCTGAGGCGCCGGGCGCGACCGCGCGGCCACCCGGCGCGGGTGAGGCGAGGCGGACGTCCCCCGTACGAGTGGCGGCGGGTACCGTGGATCGGCAGGACTTTGCACGAGGCGGCGAGGAGCGAAAACGGTGCAGCGCTGGCGTGGCATGGCGGATGTCCCCGGGGACTGGGGGCGCAGCGTCGTCACCATCGGTTCCTATGACGGTGTGCACCGTGGGCACCAGCTGATCATCGGGCAGGCGGTCGAGGCGGCCCGGGAGTCGGGGCTCCCCACGGTGGTGATCACCTTCGACCCGCATCCCAAGGAGGTCACCCGGCCCGGCTCCCACCCGCCGCTGCTCGCCCCCCACGACCGGCGGGCCGAGCTGATGGCCGAGCTGGGCGTGGACGCGGTGCTGGTGCTGCCGTTCACCAAGGAGTTCTCCCAGCTCTCGCCGGCCGAGTTCGTGGTGAAGGTGCTGGTGGAGCGGCTGCGCGCGGAGCTGGTCGTGGAGGGGCCGAACTTCCGCTTCGGCCACCGGGCCGCCGGCACCGTCGACACCCTGGCCGAGCTGGGCGAGACCTACGGCTTCGGGGTGCGGGTGGTGGACCTCTACGCGAGCGGGGCGGCCGGCGGCGGGGAGCCGTTCTCCTCCTCGCTGGCCAGGCGGCTGATCGCGGAGGGCGATGTGGCCGGCGCCGCCGAGGTGTTGGGCCGCCCACACCGGGTGGAGGGCACCGTGGTGCACGGCGCCCAACGCGGCCGCGACCTGGGCATCCCCACGGCCAACCTGGACCTGGTGCCGCACTCGGCGGTGCCGGCCGACGGGGTCTACGCCGGCTGGCTGCTGGCCGCGGGGGAACGGATGCCGGCGGCCGTCTCGGTGGGCACCAACCCGCAGTTCCACGGCACCCAACGGACGGTCGAGGCCTATGCGTTGGACCGCACCGACCTGGAGCTGTACGGGGACTGGGCGGCGGTCGAGTTCGGTCACTTCGTGCGCGGCCAGGACACGTTCGACTCGCTTGAGGCGTTTCTCGACCAGATTCACCGGGACATCGACCGGGTGCGCGAGCTGACCCGGGAGGGCTGACGCACGACGGCCGGGCCCGGGTGGGCCCGGCCGTTGACGCTCAACCCTGCGGGGGGCGCGGCGGGTTCCAGCCGCCGGGCTGCTGGGGCGCGCCCGGGTAGCCGCCGCCGGGCGGGGGCGGCGGTTGCTGCGGCTGCGGGTAGCCGTAGCCCTGCTGCTGCGGATACCCGTACCCCGGCTGGGGCTGCTGCTGGGGGTAGCCGTAGCCCTGTTGCTGGGGAGGCTGCTGCTGGCCCGGCAGCGGGGGAGCGACCTGCGGCGGCATCCCGCCGTCCGGCGTCCACAGCCCCTGCTCCTGCTGCATCCGCGCGAAGTCCTCCGCGACCAGCGCGGCCAGGTCGAAGTACGCCTGCCGGGTCTTGGGCCGCATCAGGTCCAGGTCCAACTCGGCGCCGGCCGCCAGGTGTTCGTCGAACGGGGCCACCACCACGCCCCGGCAGCGGGTCTGGAAGTGCGCCACGATGTCCTCGACCCTGACCAGCCGGCCCGTCTCCCGCACCCCCGAGATCACGGTGATGCTCCGCCGCACCAGGTCCCCGTAGCCGTGCGCGGCCAGCCAGTCCAGCGTGGTGCTGGCGCTGCTGGCCCCGTCGACCGAGGGCGTGGAGACGATGATCAGCTGGTGGGCGAGGTCGAGGACCCCGCGCATCGCGCTGTAGAGCAGGCCGGTGCCGGAGTCGGTGAGGATCACCGGGTACTGCTGGCCCAGCACGTCGATGACGCGGCGGTAGTCCTCGTCGTTGAACGTGGTGGAGACGGCCGGGTCCACGTCGTTGGCCAGGATCTCCAGGCCCGAGGGCGCCTGGGAGGTGAACCGGCGGATGTCCATGTAGTTGTTCAGGTGCGGGATCGCGCCCACCAGGTCCCTGATGGTGGCGCCCGTCTCGCGCCGCACCCGGCGGCCGAGGGTGCCGGCGTCGGGGTTGGCGTCGATGGCGATGACCTTGTCCTGCCGCTCGCTGGCCAGGGTCGCGCCCAGCGCGGTCGTCGTCGTGGTCTTGCCGACGCCGCCCTTGAGGCTGATCACCGCGATCCGGTAGCAGGACAGCACCGGGGTGCGGATGACCTCCAGCTTGCGCAGCCGCTCCGCCTCGGCGGCCTTGCCCCCGAGCTTGAACCGGGAGGCCGGCTTGCTGGCCGGCTGCGAACGCTGCTTGTTGGCGCGCTTGTTCTGGATCAGCCGGTCGGAGCTGAGTTCGACGGATGCGGTGTAGCCGAGCGCGCCGGGCTGCACCTGGTTCGCGTACGGGTTCTCGCCGCCGGGGCCCGCGTACGGCTGCTGCGGGGGCTGTTGCTGCTGGGGCTGCCCGGGCTGCGGCTGGTGCTGGTGAGGGGAGGGTGGCAGGGCCAGGTGCGCCTGGCCGCCGGCCTGTTGGCCGGGCTGCCCTGGCTGTTGGCCCGGCTGTCCCGGTTGCTGGCCGGGGAACGGGCCCGGCTGCTGGGGCTGCCCCTGGCCGAGGGTGAACTGCGCCGGGTACGGGCGCTGTTCGTGCTGCGGCTGCCCGGGCGGCACCGGCTGTCCTGGCTGTCCCGGCTGGCTCTGCGGCTGGGCGCCCGGCAGCGCCGGGGGACCCGGCTGCGGGCCGGCCCCGGGGAAGCCGGCCACCGGGGCCGGCCCAGGCGTCGGCTGGTTGGGCGCGGCC
>NZ_RFFJ01000267.1 GCF_003696235.1 Streptomyces triticirhizae | reverse complement strand
CGGGCGGCGCCAGGCGGCCGGGGCGCGCTGGCGGCGGTGCCGGAGCCGGCCGAGCTGGCCGACGGGGTGGCGGCGTCGGGGGCGGACGCGCTGGTGTATCTGGTGCCGGGGTTCGGCGGGGACGACGGCGCCGCGCTGCTGGTGCGCGGGCCGGGGGGGCCGGTCGTCGCGTTGCCACTGCCGGGGCTTTCGGCCGCCGGGCGGCGGCCGTTGGAGGCGTATCTCACCGCCGCCGCCCGGCGGTCGGGCCAACGCCGGGCACGCGAGGCGGAGGCGCCCGAAGCGGAGTCCGGCTGGGAGGCGGCGCTGGACGAGCTGTGCGCCTGGGCGGGCCCGGCCGTCGTCGGGCCGCTGCTGGAGCGGCTGGCGGCGGAGGGCGTGCGGAGGACGCCGGTGCGGCTGGTGCTGGTGCCCTGCGGGAACCTGGGCGTGGTGCCCTGGCACGCGGCCCGGCTGGCCGGGGGCCACGCCTGTGAGGTGGCGGTGTTCAGCTATGCCGCCTCCGGGGCCCAGTTCCTTGAGGCCGCCGGGCGGGCGCGGCGGCCGGTGCGGGAGCGGCCGGTGCTGGTGGCGGACCCGCGCCTCGACCTGCTGTGGGCGACGGACGAGGTCCTCACGCTGCGCGCCGCGCACTACCAACGGGCGGCGCTCTACGGGGAGTTGGCGACCGGGCCGCCCCCGGAGGGGATCGCGGGTGCCGGCACGCCCGAGGAGCTGCTGGCGCTCCTCCCGGGGGCGGCGAACGGTGGGGCGGACGGGACGGCGAACGGTGGGGCGGACGGGACGGGGCCCGCCTCGTTGCTGCATATCGCCTCGCACGGCGAGGCCGGCGCGCGGCCGACGGTCTCCGCGCTGGCGCTGGCGGACGCCGGCGCGGACGGGACGGGGAGAGGCGGGAACGACGGGGACGCGTCGGGGGACGGCGGGCTGCTGACCGTCACCCGGCTGCTCGACCGGCCGGGCGGCGGCCCGGCCCCCGGCGAGCCCGGTCCCCTGGTGGTGCTCAGCGCCTGCGAGACGGACCTGAGCCGCCGGGACCACGACGAGGCGCTGACCCTGACCACCGCGCTGGTGGCCCGGGGCGCCTCGGACGCGGTCGGGTCGCGCTGGACGACGGTGGACGGCGCCTCGGCGCTGATGATGGTGGTCTTCCACCACCATCTGACCGTCGAGGGGCTGGCGCCCGCCGACGCGCTGCGCGCCGCGCAGCTGTGGATGCTCGATCCCGAACGGCGCCCGCCGCCGGGCATGGGCGGGCAGCTGGCGCGCGAGGCGCGGCGGCCCTCGCTCCAACGGGTCGCGGAGTGGGCGGCGTTCGTCCACCAGGGCAGCCCGCGCCCGAACCCACCGAAGGACTCGCCGAAGGACCCGCCGAAGGCCCTGGCGAAGGACCCACCGAAGGACCCACCGACCGAATCACCGAAGAACTCATCAGAGGAAGCGGGGCGATGACCGGGTGAACTCCGAGGAGCTGATCGAACTCCTCACCCGCCACCAGGACCATGTGCGCGAGCACCTGACGCCGGACGAGCGGCGTGAACTGCGGGACGCGCTGGCCGCGTTGGAACGCGCCGGGAACGAGGAGAGGGCGCGGCGGCTCGCCGTGCTCCGGATACGGCGGGTCCTGTTGGACCTGCCGCTGGACAGCCCGGTGCGCCGGGCCGTCAGCGACGGGGTGCGGCTGCTGCCGGGCGGCGTCGACGAGGTCGCGGCCGGGCGGGTGGCGGAGCTGAGGGCGCTGGTCGCGGCCTGGGACGCGCCGCCGGCCCTGGGCCGGGACCCGGCGGGGGACGGCGACGGCGTCACCACGGAGGACATCCTCCGGGCGGCGCGCCGCCGGCTGTTGGCGGCGCCGTCCCGGCCGGCCGACCAGGTGGCGCCCGGCGCCGCCGAGGGCCTGATCCGGCTGCCCGACCCGGAACGGGGGGCGCGCTGCCCGGAGTTCCAGTTCGGCCCGGACGGCGGCCCGAGGGCCGTGGTCCGGCGGGTCAACGCGCTGCTGCTGGCCGACGAGGACCCGTGGGGCGCCGCCGACTGGTGGTTGGGCGGGAACGTGTGGCTGGAGGGCACGCCCGCCGAACTGGTCGGCGAGATCCCGGACTTCCTGCTGGTCGAGGCGGCGCGCGCGCTGGTGGAGGGGGACTGATGCCCGAGTACGCGCCCCCCGAGGGGCTCACGCCCCGGCTCGCCGCGCTGCCCGCCGGGACGCGGCTGTGGCGCTGCCACCGCACCCGCTACCCGGCCGCCGCGTTCAACCCGGTCGCCGCGCACACCCACTTCGGCGGGAACCGCTTCGACGGCACCACCAGCGACCCCTACCCCTACCTCTATGCGGCGGACGAGCCGGCGACGGCGCTGGCGGAGGTGTTCCTGCGGTCGCGGCCGTTCGGCGGGCCCAGCGGGGAGCGGCTCATCCCCCGTGCGCAGTCCGACGGTTACGCCCTGTCGCTGCTGACCACCACGGCGCCGCTGACGTTGATCCAGCTGGTGACCGAGGAGGACCTGGCGGCCGTCAAGCAGGACCACTGGCTGCTGGAGGCGGAGGGCGCGGGCGCCCCGCAGACCCGGTACTGGGCGCAGGCCCTGCGCCGGGACGCGCCCGCCGCGCAGGGGATGGTGTGGCAGTCGCGGCGCCGCAGGTCGGGGCTGGCGCTGGTGCTGTTCGGCGACCGCTGCGCGGCGGGCGCCTTGGCGGCGGAGCCATCGGAGACCTTCGACCTGTCCACGCCGGCGGGCCGGGACCGGGCCAACGGCTGGCTGGCGCCGCTGCTGGCCGCCATCCATCCGTAGGCGGAGGGGCGTTGGGCCCGGGGCCGGCGGCGCCCGGGCCGATGCCCTCCCCGGGCTGGCCGTGAGCCGGCCTCACGGGCGCCCCGGCTCACGAGGGCTCGGCCCGTGGAGGCGGGTGGAGGCGGATCGTGCCCCGGACCCGGAGGCCCAGGGCCACCTCGTCGCGGTCCGCCAGCCGCCGGGGCGCGCCCGGCTCGACGCGCTGCCCGTTGAGCCAGGTCCCGTTGCGGCTGCCGGCCGGGGTGCCCTCGGCGAGCCAGCCGGTGCCGTCGTGCTCCACGGAGAGGGTGGCGTGGCGACGGGAGACGCCCCGGGCCGCGGCGAGGTGGGGCGCGGTGGCCGGCGCCCAGCGGGCGTCGCGGCCCAACCGCAGCGGGCTGCCGGGTCCCGCGACCGCGCGCAGGGGCGGGGCGAGGAGGGTCAGCACCAGGTGCGTGCGGGGGCTGCCGCAGACCAGGCAGGGATCGACGCGGGCCGGCGCGGGCTGTTCACAGTTCCAGCAGATCACGGGCTCGGTGTCCGGCGGCGAGTCCGTGGCCAACAGCGTTTCGTCCGGCCGGGGTTCGTCGGGCGGCGGTTGGGGCGTGGCGGCGGCGGGCGGTTCGACGTGGCCGTCGTCGCGGGGGCCCCGCCCGCCAAAGAGATCGTCCCAGCCCTCGTCCCAGGGGTCGTCCCCGCCCTCGTCCCAGGGGTCGTCCCCGCCGACCTCCGCCCCCGCTCCCCCGCCGGCGCCGGTCATGACGCGGGTGGCCGTTCGATGTCGAGGCGCAGCCGCACGGTCCCGTCCGGGCCCTCCGCCACCGAGGCCACCGTGACCACGCTGTGCTCGGGCACGTCGCCCGCGTCGAACAGCGCCCTGGCCAGCGGGTTGACCAGGGTGGTCTCCAGCTCGTTGCCGATGCCGCGCCCGCCGTTCTCCAGCCGCGCGGTGCAGCGCTTGGCGAGGTGGTCGCGCGCGTCGGCGTCGAGGCGCAGCCGGAGCCGCTGGTCGTCGCGGAGCCGGGCGGCGATGTTGGCGATCTGGAGGTCGAAGATGGTGCGCGCCACCTCGGGGCCGATGAAGTCGAAGACCACGACGTTGCCGCCGAGCCGGTTCATCAGCTCGGGCCGGCCCACCACCTCGGTGAAGTGCCGCTCGACGTTGGCGTGCACGGTCGCCGCCAACTCCTCGTAGGGCGTGCCCGGTTCGACCACCCGGCGCTTGAGCCCGGTGGTCGGGTCCTCGGCCAGGACGCCCAGGTTGGAGGTGAAGATGATCACGCACTCGCTGAAGTGGGTGGTGATGCCCTGCCCGTCGGTGAGGCGGCCGTCCTCCAACACCTGGAGGAACTTGTCGAGGACGCCCTTGTCCGCCTTCTCGATCTCGTCGAAGAGGATGACGCGGAACGGGTCGGTGCGCACCGCGCTGGTCAGCTCGCCGCCGGCCTCGTAGCCGACATAGCCGGGCGGCGCTCCGACGAGCCGGTCGGCGGAGTGCGGCGCGGAGAACTCGCTCATGTCGAACCGCAGGCAGGACTCCGGGCCGCCGAAGAGGACGGTGGCGACGGACTTCGCCAGCTCCGTCTTGCCGGTGCCGGTGGGGCCGGCGAAGAACAGCACGCCGCGCGGCCGGTGTCCGGGGTTGGCGGCCTGCGCGCCGGACAGGCCGAGGGCGGCGCGCTTGAGGATGTCGGTGGCCTTGACCACGGCGGGCTCCTGGCCCTTCACCCGGGACCGGATGAACGCCTCGCCCTCGCGAATCCGCTGCCTGACATGCCCGCGTCGCCAGGGGTTGTTCTCCACGCCGAGCCGGTAGACGCGGACGGCGTCCGGCATCCGGGTCAGGGGCCAGGCCCGGTCGGCGGCCAGCCGTTCGCACTCGCGCATCGCGCGGAGCGTCAGCCCGTCGGCCGCCCGCGCGAACCCGTCGACGGCGCGCTCCAGTTCGGGCGCGAGCGCCGGCGCGTTCACCGGCGTGCCCTCCGGCGCGTTCACCGGCGCGGTCGGGCCGGACGCGCCCTTGCGCAGCAGCGGCGGCAGCGGCTCGCGCGCCGGCGCGAGAACGGGCCCCGCGCTCTCGGTGCCCGCCGCCTCGGCGACGGCCGCGATCCGCAGCCGGGCCAGCCGACCGCGTTCCTCCAGGTCGGGCAGCGGCACGCCGATGGTGCGGATGCGGTCGCTGCCGGAGACCAGCCAGGTCGGCAGGTCCCGTTCCCCGTCGGCCAGCCAGACCACCGGGTTGTAGAGGGAACGGCCGGTGCGGTGGTGTGTCAACGGCCGTACCTCGTCGGCGAGTTTGAGGCAGCCCAGGAAGAAGTCCCGTTCGGCGTCGCTGAGTCGGTTGACGTCGGTGGCCAGGCGTGCCGCGTAGTCGATCAACAGGGCGAGCCGCTGCGGGGCCTCGATGCCGGTGGCCAACGCCCGCAGCAGGGGGCCGAGTTCGTCGATCCGGGGCGCGCGGTCGGCGCGCACCAGCCGCCCGTGGTGGAAGCGACCCACCCGACCCCGGCCCAGCAGCCGCTCGACGTCGGGCAGCGCGCTGCCCGGGTGCACGGTGAAGCCGTCCACCGCGTCGTAGCGCACCAGCGCTTCGTAGCCTCGGGCGCGCAGCAGGTGCCAGAGCAGCCCGGCCATGTCGGTGGTGCGGTCCTGGCCCCGGTGCACGACGAGATAGTCGTCGCGGACGTTGCCGTGGAGCACGAACTGGGAGTGCACGGCGAGCGTGCCGTCCAACTCCTCGGCGAACGGCGGGAGTCGGCGGCGGTTCTGCCGCTCGCGGCCGGCGGTGGTCAACGGCGTTCGGTCCCTTCGTCACGGCTTCGGTAACGGGGCGACCGCGCGTCCTGGTCCCGCCGGCTACTCGACCGGCCCGGGCGGCGGGCCGTGACGGGGCGGCCGTCCGGGGCCGGGTGGCGGACGCCGGCGACGGGGCGCTCCTCGTCGAAGCTGACCTCCAGGGGCAGCCCGGCCGCCTCGGCGGCGTCGGCCAGGGCGGCCAGCAGGGCGCCGGCCTCCCGGCAGCGCGCGCGGTCCAGGGCGCGCGCCGCCTCGGTGTCCTCGTGGTGCTCCCTGACGCTGCGCATGGTCAACACGCGCAGCGTCCCGGCCCGGTCGACGACGATCCGCAGCCAGTGTTCGTCGCCCCAGTCGGGCGGCGCCCACTCGATGTGCTGAATGCCGGGGGCCACCCGGGTGACCGTCGGCGTTCCCCACTCGCCCTCGTCGTCGGCTCGTTCGAGGCGCCGGGCCTGCTGGGCCAGGGAACGGCGCAGGAGTTGGGTGACATAGAGGCGCCGCAGCGCGGTCTCCCGTTCGGCGACCCGGCCGGCGATCTCGGCGCGCTGCCGGGCGGTGACGGAGGCGCCACGTTCCACCACGGCTTCCAGTGCGGCGAGTTCGGCCGCCGGCACGGGCGGCGGCGCGCTGCCGTCGGGCAGCGGCGGCAACGGCTCGCGCAGCAGGCGGAGTTGCTGGGCAGCCCACTCGGCGGTCTCGCGTTGGTCGGCGGCACGCCAGTTGGCGGTGAACGCCAGGTCGCGCGCCTCCGCGAGGTGGCGGGCAGCGGCGACCGGCCGGCTCGGGGCCTGCTCGACGGCGTGTGCGACGGCCGCCTCGACGCGGGCGCTCTCCTCGGGAGAGACGTTGAGGTCGAGCCCGGCGAGGAGTTCGGCGCCCAGCGCGGTGGCCTGCTCGGCGGTCAGGAACTCGGCGTCCGGCAGGGGCGCGCTGTACGGGGGCAGCGCGCGGGCGGCGGCCTCCTCGGTGTCGGCGGCGGCATAGGCGGCGAGGGCGCGTTCGCGCCGGGCGCGCAGCGCCTCGGCCCGGCGCGCGGCCTCC
>NZ_RFFJ01000266.1 GCF_003696235.1 Streptomyces triticirhizae | reverse complement strand
GGGCGCGCGGCGGGCGCCCGGCGTCTGTGGCGCGCCGGTTCGGGCGCCGGATCGCGCGCCGGCGCGCCAGACGCGCCGGCGGCCACCGCCCGGGTCAGCGCTGGTACGTGGGGTCGACATCGGCTCCCACCCGCCCTTCCAGAAGTTCCGTCCAGAACGCGTCGAAGTCCGCGTAGGCGTCGGAGTCCCGGCTCAGCCGCATCCCGTAGCCGCTGGGGTAGATCGTGGCGCCGGACAACCCGTCGGGCAGCCGGCCGCGTTCGGCCAGGTCGTCGATGAGGGCGGCGCGGGACTCGGGGGTCGTCAGGTCCTCGTGCGGCAGCTCGAACGAGGAGTCGCGCTGCACGAAGTCGCTCACCACCAGCACCGAGAACGCCTCCCCGTCCTCGGGCGCCGCCGTGGAGACCCGGTCCAGCGCGCCGATGACATCGGACCCGGGGGAGTGTTCCCGCGCGCACTCCAGCAGTTCGAGGGCGCGTCCGCTGGCGACGGCGCGCTGGGCCGCCCGCAGCTCGTCGCGGTCGAGCGTGGCGTCCGCGTCCGGGTCGAGGTCCAGCGGCTCGGCCTGGCAGAGCGAGCCCTCCGAGGCGCGGGTGATGGGGGCGTACGCCAGCGTGCGGCACTCCCGGTCGGCCAGGAAGTCCGGCAGCGAGGACGCCAACTTGGCCTCGGCGTCGAACCCGTCGGGTGCCTCGCCCCCCGAGCCGGAGCCGTCGACCAGCAGGGCGCAGGCCGCGTCGTAGCGGTCCACCGAGGTGCCGAGCGCCTCCCCGAGCGCGCCACAGCCGGCGGTCGCGGCCCCGGCCACGGTCGCCGCCACGGCGAGCCCCGCCAGCCGGCGGGTGCGCCGGCGCGCGGCGAGCGAATGGCGCCTATGGTTTCCGGTCATCTTGAGCGACCCCTTCCCGAACGGGCGTCACGGCCCTGGACGTTCAACAGTTCGACGGCGCGGGCGGTGGCGGAGCCCTCGTCCTCCAGCGCCCACAGCCAGGCGACCGGCCGCTCCCAGCTCGCGTCCAGGGCGATCGGCGCGGGCGACCAGTGCGCCAGATAGGGCGGCGCCGGGTCCGGCACGTCCCGGTGGTGGCGGCGGACCGCGTCCCAGTAGCAGGCCACGCGCTGGTTGTACTGCTCGACGACGGCGGCCGCCCGGTGGCGGCAGACGTCCGCCTTGGAGCGCCACTCGCCGACCCGATGGCCGAAACACGCCAGTGCCGCCGGCGCCGTCAGCCCCAGGCGGTCGTAGTAGTCCGTCACCCGCACCGCCTCGGACCTGATGGCCGTCGCCAGCCGCCACTCCCGGTCCAGGAAGCGGGACCTGAGCTGCTCGACCGCGCGCGCCGCGCCCGCCCGCTGCTCCGCGACATAGGCGCTGACGGCGGCCTCGGGTGCCACCGGCGCGGCCCCCGGGGGCGGAACGTGCGGCAACCCGCGCCGCCCGTCGCGCCGCCCCCGGGCGCGCGCCCGTAGCCGCGCGCCCCCGCGCACCGCCGCAAGCCGGGCGGCGCGGTTCACGTTCTCCGTTCTGATCACGGCGAAGGCCCTCCTCTCCGGTGCATGGCGCGCCGGCGAATCGCTCCGCCGACGAAACGCTCCGCCGGCGGAAGCCGTTCGGCGAGCCGATGACGCGGCTCGATCCCGGAATTCCATGCGTGATAAGGAAGCGTCAGTCCTTTTCGGGCCGGAGGGAGCCGGAGAACGGAAAGCGCCCGGCATTCGACCGGCCTTCGCCCGGAAGGCACCCGCGCGGGCCGCCCCGCCCGGCGCGCCGGCGCCAGGGCCGGCCGCCAGAAGAACGGCCGGTGTGGGGAGTTGGATCGTCTCCCCGAGGCGCCGCGCACGCTCTATGTTGGTACGCATGGGTCTGGAATCGGAGTTGAGCCTCCCCGCGCACGCCGCGCTCGTCGAGGATCTGCGCGCGCTGCGCCGCCCCGGGTTGGCGAACGTGCGCGTGCTGGGCCTGCCGGCGCTGCGCGCGGCGGCGGAGACCTGCGGGTTGAGCACCGGCCCCGACGACGCCCCGGCCGGGATCGAGAACCTGTTGCGGCAGGCGGTGCGGCGGCTCGGCGACCAGGACGCCCTGGGGCGGGCGGCCGCCCGCACCTACGGGCTGGTTCCCGGACTGCGGGGCGCCACGGCCTTCGAACGCCGCAGGGCCGCCGCCGAGGTGGCGGGCGTCAGCACCGAGACGTTCCGCAGGCGCCAGGAGGTGCAGGTCGTCAACCAGACGGCGGAGGCGGTGCTGGTGCTCTGCCACGAGCAGGTGCGCCGGCGCAACGCGGGCGCCGGCGCGACGAGTTCGCCGGCGGGAGGCACGGGCGGCACGGGGGGCGCCGTGGTGCCGCCCGGACCGGTCACGGTCGCCATGGGCGACCAACGGGACGACGACGCACCGCCGTTCACCGTCGAGACCACGGTGGCCGACGCCCCCACCCCGTTCGTGCTGCATGTCTCGCCCGTTGACCTGCTGCGGGACGTGGACGTCATCGTCTCCTCCGAGAACGTCTATCTGGAGATGTCCAAGACCTTCTGGCCCACGCTCTCCGGCACGCTGCGCCGCGCCTGCGCCGTCCGGGACGCCTCGGGCGAGATCGTGGACGACGTGCTGGTGCGCGAACTCAACGCGTGGGTACGGCGGTTCGGCCGGCCGGGGCTGCCGGTCAGGCCGGGCACCGTGGCCCCCACCTCCTCCGGGGCGATGGCCGAGCAGGGCGTGCGGCGGATCTACCACGCGGCGGTGGCCGTTCCGTTGGCCGGCCGGGACGGCTACGAGGTGGCGCCCGCCAATATCGCGCGCGCCGTGCGGGAGGCGTTCGCGCTGGCGCGGGCCGAACGGGCCGCGTTCGACCCGCCGTTGCGGTCGATCTGCTTCCCGCTGATGGGGTCGGGCCGGGGCGGGGTCTCCGTCGGGTCCAGCGCCAGCTGGATCGGCTGGGCGATCCACGAGGAGCTGACCCGCGACCCGGACTGGACGGTCCATCTGGTCGTCCGCAACCGCGCCACGGCCAGGGCCATCGCTGACCTGCCCGACCTGTAGGAAGCGGGCATCGCGGCGCGGACGGCTCGTCGCGCGCCGGGGCGTTCACTCGGCGCGCCAGCTGGGCCGGGTCAACGCCGTTCCCGCCGCGCGTAGTCGGGCCTCCAGGGCGGCGAGCTGGCCGGGGCGCGGCACGCCGATCAGGGCGAGCGCGTCGTCGTCGCGGGGCGCGGCCTGGAGGGTCCGGCCGGCGGCGCGGCGCTCCCGGTGCGGGGCGTAGCGGGCGGCGCCCAACGGCGTTCGGGGGAGCAGCCGTTGATTGGCCGAGCCGCGCCAGGCGAGGTCGGTGGGGCGAGCGGCGACATAGCGCCCGGTGATCAACGCGTCCGCGTCTCGCACAGCCGCCTCCCGGGCCGGGTCGGCCGCCAACTCGCCCTCGGTGTACCCCGTGTAGACCAGCAGGTCGGCGGGCGCCTCGTCGCGTTCCCCGGCGGCGCCGGCCAACAGGGCGGCCAGCGCGGCGGGTTGGGTCAGCGGTTCGCCGCCGCTGACCGTCAGCCCGTCGGCGCCGGCGGCCAACGCCCGGCGCCACAGGCCGAGCAGGTGCGCGACGGTGACCTCCCGGCCGCCCTCGGGGTCCCAGGTGTGCCGGGACATGCAGCCGGCACAGGCCAGCGGGCAGCCCTGGAACCAGACGCCCAGCCGCCGTCCGGGGCCCAGCACCGTCACCGGAAAGTGCGTGGCGTTGATCCGCGCCACGACCCCCGGCGCGCGTTCCGTCTCCGCCGCCTGTTCCGTTTCCGGCGCGCTTTGCGCTTCCGGTGCGCTTTCCGTTTCGGCTCTCCGCCGGCCGACTCCGTCGCGTTCGCCGTCCCTCGTGCCCGTCATGGGCACACTCTTTCGCGCGGTTCCGCTATTCGTCCGGGGGCGCCCGGCAATCCGCCGGTTAACGCCCGGGAATGCACCGGGAACGGCCGCGCATTCTCGTTACGCTGCGATTCCCGGTCCGCGCACTTCGGGGAATGAGGGAGGGGCCGCATGACCGATGCGACCGAGACGGAGCAGGAACTGCCGGAGGACGCCGAGGACCGGCGCGACGCCGAGCGGCTGCCGCCGGCGCTGGCGGCCCGCTACCGGCTCACCGGCGTCCTCAGCCGCACCGGCGGGCCCGGGCGGGCGATCGTGCTGCGCGTGCTGAAGGTTCCCCGGGGCGCGGGGGAGGGGGCGCCGGAGGGCGGCGGCGACCACGTGTTCAAGTGGTACGACCGGGCGGCGCCGCCCAACCCGGACGTGCAGCACCTGCTGCGCACCACCCGGCTGCCGCACGCCACCCACCTCGCCGAGACCGGGCAGGCCGAGGGCCATCCGTACGAGATCGCGCCCTCGCACGGGGACACCGACCTGGCCCGCTACCGTCGCGACCATCCGGGCCCGGCGCCAACGGCGTTGGTGCGGGCGGTCGTTCGGCAGACCCACGCGGCGCTCGCCGCGCTGCACGCCCGGGGCTTCGTGCACCGTGACGTGACCCCGGCCAACCTGGTGCTGGGCTCGCTGGACCCGGCCGACCCCCGGCTGACGCTCGTCGACTTCGCCCTGGCCCAGCCGACCCGCGCCGAGCCGCGCCGCGCGACGGTGGGCGCGGGCGCCGGCTCGGGAGCGGGCGTGGGCGCCGGCGCCGGTCCTGGCGCGCGCGCCGGCGCGTGGCCGACGGAACGCGCGGCCTGGGGCGGCACGCTCCGCTATCTCTCCCCACAGGCCGCGCTCCAGCACCAGGTGATCCACCCCTCGGACGACTGGTGGTCGCTGGGCATGATCCTCGCCGAACTCGCCGGCGGCGCCCACCCCGTGCCGCACACCCACGGCGCCTATGTCCCCGTCGCGCTGTCCGCGGGGCCGCCCGACCTGTCGCTGGTGACCGAGCCCCGGCTGCGCGACCTCTGCCGGGGCCTGCTCACCCGCGACCCGGACACCCGCTGGGGCGCGGCCCAGGTCGCCGAGTGGCTGGCCGGCGGCTCGCCGCCGATCGACGGCCGCGAGTGGGCCGCGCCGTCCCGGGCCGCGCCGCCCGAGCCAGCGACGGAGCCGTTCCCGTTCATGGGGCGGGAGTTCACCGAGCCGGCCGAGCTTGGCCTGGCCCTCGACACCTACTGGCGCCAGACCGAGCGCGCCCTCGCCCGGCGCCGCACCCGCAACGCGCTGGTCGCCTGGCTGCGGCCGTTCGCCGACTCGCCCCGCTACGACGACGCCGACCGCGAGGAACTGGCCGCGTTGGCCGAGCTGTTGGAGAAGGCGCCGGCCCCCGCCACCCTCGTCCGGCTGGTCTCCTGGCTGGTCCCGACGCTCGAACCGACCTTCCGGGGCGAGGCGGTTGACCCGACCACGGGGCTGGCCGACCTCGCCGCCCGCGCCGAGGAGGAGGAACGCGCACTGTCGGTGGTCGAGGACCTCGCCCGCCACCCGGTGCTGCCCCTCCTGGAGTCCCGGCCGGGCGGCGAGGGGCTGGCCGGAGTCGACCGGGCGTGGCGGGAGGCGTTACGGCGCTGGCAGCCGGGCGTGGACGCGCTCTGCGCCGAGTTTCCCGCCCTGCGCCGGCGCCTGCGCGACCAGCCGGGGCGCACGGCCATGGACGCGCGCCTGACCGCGCAACTCCTGCACATATCGGCCGCCCCCGAGCGCTGCCGCGCGTTGCTGGACCGGCGCGTCACCGCCCGGCTGCGCCGACTCCCCGAGCCCGTCCCCTGGTACGGCTGGCTGGTCGCCGACCGCAACGACCCGCTGCGGCTGCTGCTCGCCGAGCGCCTCGGCGGCCTGGCCGAGAACGACGCCTGGGCCGCGCGCACCGAGCGGCGCGCGCGGGCGGAGGGGCGCCGGCGCGACGCCGACTATCTGCGCGCCGTCGCCTGGCTCAACGCCCAACAGCTGCCCGTCGCCCTCGGCTGGGCGGCGGCCGGCGCGCTCGCCGTGACCTTTCCCTGGGTCTTTCTCATCGGCGTCGCCGACGTCGCCGGGCTCGCCTCCCAGCGGAGCGTCGCGCTCGCCTGGGGCGCGGCGCCGCCCGGCTTCGCCGTGGTGCTCGCCCTGGAACTCCTGGTCGCCCGCCGCATCGGGGCGCTCACCTACCACCCCCAACACTCCCTCGCCGGGCGGCTGATCGACGGCGCGGGGCGCGCGGGCCGTTTCGCGCGCCGCCACCGCGTGCTGGGCGCGCTGGCGCTCACGGGGGCGCTCGCGCTGCTGATCGCGACCGTGACCGCCGCCGCCTGGCTGTGGCCGCTCGCCTCGGTGCTCGCCGTCGGCTGGTGGACCTGGCGCCGCCGGGGTGTCCCGGCGGCCTCGGCGGGTTCCGCCCGGGGGAGGCGGCCATGAGCGCCGGACTGGCCGTGCCGGACATCCTGTTCCTGGCGCCCGATGTCGCCTTTCCCGCGGCGGAGGCGGCCGGGCCCACCGTCCAGCTGCTGCCCTCGGCGGGCGAGGTCGGCGACGTCGGCGAGGTCGTCGCCGAGCAGCTGGTCGAGCTGGCCGGGGCCGCGCTGATCGGGCTCGGCGCGCTCAGCGGCGCGCTGCTGGCGACGCGCGCCGCCCTCGCCGGCACCCAGCTGCTCGCCGAGGCCGCCGTGCGCGCCGCCGAGGCGCAGCGGCAACGCGCCGAGGACCGCGAACGGGCGCGCTGCGTCGAGGAGTTGTG
>NZ_RFFJ01000265.1 GCF_003696235.1 Streptomyces triticirhizae | reverse complement strand
CTAGGTTCTTTCGTTTGGATCATCGTGCGGACCAGATGAAGATGCCTGCGATGTGGAGTCCGGCGAGGTAGATGGTTGCGGTTTTGTCGTAGCGGGTGGCGAGGCCGCGCCAGTGTTTGATGCGGTTGATGCACCGTTCGACGGTGTTGCGCTGCTTGTAGATCTCGCGGTCGAAGGCGGGTGGTCTGCCGCCGTGGCTGCCGCGCCGCCTGCGGTGGGCGGCCTGGTCGGCCGGGACGGGGATCACGGCCCGGATGCCGCGTCTGCGCAGATGGTGGCGGATGGCGCGGGAGGAGTAGGCCTTGTCGGCAAGGACCATCGCAGGTCTGGTGCGGGGCCTTCCGGTGGCCCGGGGGACGCGGACGGCGGCCATCACTGGTTCGAAACCGGGGGCGTCACCGGCCTGTCCCGGGGTGAGGTGGAAGGCCAAAGGCCGGCAGTTGCCGTCGGCCGCCAGGTGGATCTTCGTCGTCAATCCGCCGCGGGAGCGTCCGATGGCGTGGTCCGCCGGTTCGCCGTCCGGAGCCCCTTTTTGCGGGCCCCGGCGGCGTGCTGATGGGCACGGACGATCGTGGAGTCCACCGCGACCGCCCAGTGAAGGTCCTCCTCCGCGTCGGCCTGGGCGACCAGAGCGGTGAAGACCCGCTCCCAGGTGCCGTCCAGGGCCCACATCCGCAGCCGGTTGTAGACACCTCTCCAGTTGCCGTACTTCTCCGGCAGGTGGACCCACTGCGTCCCGGTCTGAAACTTGAAGGCAATCGCGTCGATCACCTGCCGATGATCCCGCCAGCGGCCACCCCGCTTCGGCGTCCGGTCCGGCAACAACGGCTCAATCCGCGCCCACTGCGCATCAGTTAACGGCACACCCAGCCCAACGATCCGATGATCCAAACGAAACGGCCTAGGTCGTGTCCGTAGAGTCTCGTCGGATCAGACCGCGGCGTCAGACGCGGTGCGTCGCAAGGCGCCGGATCGCAGCTCATACCTGGCCGTGTTCGCGCGATGCGGTAACGCGGCGAGGTGCCGCGTATGGCGTCGCGGGCCCGGCGAGACTTTACGGACACGGACTAGTTGTATCGAGCATGAGCGTTCCGCCCCGGCTCGGCCGGGCGGCCGGTCAGCCGGGCGGGGCCAGCCGGCGGCAGAGGGCGGCGAGGGCGCCGAGCAACGGGTTGGCGTTCGGCGGGGTGGCGGCCGTCTCCACGTCGGGGCGGCGCAGCCAGACGACCTCGCCGAGTCCGGCGACGGCGGACGGGGGAGCGGGGACATGGGCGCCCTGGCCCAGCGCGGTCAGCCGGGGCGGCGTGCCCGGCCAGCCCAAGGCCCTCAGCAGGGACGGAAGTTGGGCGGCGATGCCGGGCGCGACAAAGAACCAGGCGCGGTCGTCGGGGGCCAGCGCGACCGGGCCGAGCGGGAGCGCCAGCCGGTCGAGCCGGGGCAGCGCGGCCCTGGCCACCGCCTCGGGCACCTGGAGGACGTCGAAGCGCAGCCCGGTGGGCAGCAGCGCGGTGGCGCCGGGTGCGGCGGCGCTCGCCTCGGCCCAGGCGTCGAGCGCCTCGTCGAGCGGGGTGCCGGCCGGGATCACACGCCCGGGGTCCAGCGGGTGGGCGCCCGGCGCCGGGCAGTCGGCCCGCCCGCAGGAGCAGCGGCAACCCCCCTGGCCGGTGGCGAGCACGGCGCCGGGGGTCACGTCCCAGCCCCAGAGCCCGACATACTCGGCCACGGCGGTGTCGAGCGGGGAGCCACCGGCGTCGCGCCGGGCTCCGCGGGCCGGCGGACGCGGCGTCCGACGCTCCCGCATACCGACGATGGTGAAACCCATGCACACTCCAACGGGTCTGATCAGCCGAGGTTACGGCCCGCGCCGGCGGCGCCCGGGGCGCGCAACTCACAACGCGCGCCCCCAAAGTGCTTCGCTCCGCCCGGCGGTGAGCAGCGTGCGTACCAGTGAATCGTGCGAGGTGGGCAGGAGGTTCTCGCGTGAGGGGTGGCGAATGGTGGCGATTGCGGTGGCGACCTCGTCACGCGCGTGATCGTAGGATTACTTTCGGTGCATCGTAGACGGGATGTCAGCAGGCATCCGTCACAACTGGGCGATATCCGGGATCGGAGCGAGAAGCGTGGGCGGCAACGGCAGCGGCGGCAACCCCGTCAGGCGGCCGAACGAACGGCTGACGTCGTGGTTCCACCGCAGCGGCTGGTCCAAGGGCGAGCTGGCCAGACAGGTGAACCGGCGGGCCAGGCAGCTGGGCGCGCACCACGTCAGCACCGACACCTCGCGGGTGCGGCGCTGGCTGGACGGCGAACAGCCCCGCGAGCCGATACCACGCATCCTCTCCGAGCTGTTCTCCGAGCGCTTCGGCTGCGTCGTCAGCGTCGAGGACCTCGGGCTGCGCGCCACCCCGCACGCGGCCGCCGTCTCGGGCATCGACCTGCCCTGGGCGGGCAACCAGACCATCGAGCTGATCAACGAGTTCTCCCGCAGCGACCTGATGCTCGGCCGGCGCGGCTTCCTCGGCACCTCGCTGACCATGTCCGCCGGCCCCGCCCTGATCGAGCCCCTCCAGCGCTGGCTGGTGCCCAGCCCCACCCCGCCCGAGGAGCGCGGCTTCGGCGGCCCCGGCAACGTCACCGGCGTCCACGGCAACGTCAGCGCGCTGCCCACCGCGCAGGGCGCCCCGCCCCGCCGGGGGACCCGGATCTCCCGCGCCGAGCTGGACCAACTCCAGGAGGCGACCGCCCAGTTCCGCGCCTGGGACGCGCAGTGCGGCGGCGGGCTGCGCCGCAAGGCCGTCGTCGGACAGCTGCACGAGGTCACCGACCTCCTCCAGGACAGCCACCCCGCGCCCGTGCGGCGACGCCTCTTCCGGGTCACCGCCGAACTGGCCGAGCTGGCCGGCTGGATGAGCTACGACATCGGGCTCCAGCCGACCGCGCAGAAGTACTTCGTGCTGGCCCTGCACGCGGCGAAGGAGGCCGAGGACCGCCCGCTGGGCGCGTTCGTCCTCTCCCAGATGAGCCGGCAGATGATGCATCTCGGCCGCGCCGAGGACGCGTTGGAGCTGGTGCACCTGGCCCAGTACGGCAGCAGGGAGCAGGCCACGCCGCGCGCCCAGGCGCTGCTGTACGCGCTGGAGGCCAGGGCACACGCCTCGCTCGGCCAGCCGGCCCGCTGCCACCGCGCGGTGCGGCTGGCGGAGGAGGCGTTCGCCGAGAGCGCGCCGGCCGACGGGGACCCTGGCTGGCTCGGCTTCTTCTCGCGGGCCGAGCTGTGCGCGGAGAACGCCCACTCCTACCGGGACCTGGCCTATGTCGCCGGCCGCAGCCCCGCCTATGTCAGCCGCGCCAGGCCGCTGATGGAGGAGGCGGTCGCCGGGTTCGCCGAGGAGTGCGAGCGCGATCCGAACGGCGGGCACCAGCGGTCGTATGCACTCAACCTGATCGGGATGGCCACCGTGCACCTCCTCGCGCGGGAGCCGGAGGACTGCCTGCGGCTGGCCGAACGGGCACTCGATCTGGCCAGTCGGCTCCGCTCCGAGCGGGTCGCCAACCGGCTGCGCACCACCCTCGCCGCCGTCCGCCGGGACTTCGGAGAGCTGCGCCAGGCCGCCGGCCTGACCGAGCGGCTCACCGTCGAACTCCCGGAAACGGAGGCCAGCCGGGCGGTCTGAGCGCCGCCCGCCCCTCGACACCGGCCGTGCCGGCCGCCCCGGACAGTCCGCTCAGGCTCCCCCGCCAGGTCACCCGGGTGGCGTATCGGCACGGCCGGTTCTCGCTCCTCCGCGCGCGGCCGCCCGACGGGCTGCCCGGAGGTGTCGGACACGGTACCGCGCCTGGCCCGGGCCGCTGATCGTTTCATGGTCGCGTAACACGCGATCGGCCATCGTCACGCCCGCGAAACAAACCGGAGCATCGACGGAAACCGCCCTCCGAGAGCCTGTGGCGCATCCTGACCCGCCAAGAACCTGCCCGCACGGGTCGTACTCATGAGGAGATGTCACGTTGGAAGCAGCAGATATCGCTTTTGTAGTGATCTGTGCCGCCATGGTCATGCTGATGACTCCTGGCCTCGCCTTTTTCTACGGCGGCATGATCCGTGTCAAGAGCGCGCTCAACATGCTCATGATGTGTTTCATCGCCACCGGCATCTCCAGCGTGCTGTGGGTGCTCTACGGCTTCACGATCGCCTTCGGTGACAGTGTCAACGGCGAGGGCAACGGGATCATCGGCAACTTCGACTACCTCGGCTTCAGCGGGATGCTCGACGTCGAGGGTTCGGACGCCCTGCTGACCTTCGCGGTGTTCCAGCTGATGTTCGCCGTGCTGACGCCGGCGCTGATCAGCGGCGCGCTGGCCGACCGCGTGAAGTTCAGCTCCTGGGCGCTGTTCATCGCGCTGTGGGTGAGCATCGTCTACTTCCCCGTCGCCCACTGGGTCTGGGGGGAGAACGGCTGGATCGGCGACCTGGAGATCGACGGCCACTCGGTCATCGACTTCGCCGGCGGCACCGCCGTCCACATCAACGCGGGCATCGCGGCCCTCGCCGCCGTCCTGGTGATCGGCAAGCGGATCGGCTTCAAGAAGGACCCGATGCGCCCGCACAACCTCCCGATGGTGCTGCTGGGCGCGGCCCTGCTGTGGTTCGGCTGGTTCGGCTTCAACGCCGGCTCCGAGCTGGCCGCCAACGGCACCACCGCGCTGATGGCCCTCAACACCATGGTCGCCACCGGCACCGCCGTGCTCGGCTGGCTGATCTACGAGCGCATCCGCCACGGGGCCTACACCACGCTGGGTGCCGCCTCCGGCGCCATCGCCGGCCTGGTCGCCATCACCCCCTCCGGCGCCAACGTCAACCCCATGGGCGCCCTGCTCATCGGCCTGGTCGCCGGCGCGGTCTGCGCCTGGGCCGTGAGTCTGAAGTACAAGCTCGGCTACGACGACTCCCTCGACGTGGTCGGCGTCCACCTCGTGGGCGGCATCATCGGCACCCTCATGGTCGGCTTCCTGGCCATCAACGGGGACGGTGGCTTCGCCCAGTTCGCCCTCCAGGCGATCGCGGCGGGGGCGGTCCTGGTCTACTCCTTCGTCGTCACCTGGGTGCTGGCCAAGATCATCGATGTCACCATCGGCTTCCGCGCCAGCGAGGAGGACGAGACCGCCGGCCTCGACCTGGCCTACCACGCCGAGACGGGGTACGACTTCAGCCAGGCCGGCTCCGGAGCGGTGCCCGGCAGCACGGTTACCGCGTCCGCCGACGTGGCGGCCGGTCAGAAGAAGGTGGACGCATGAAGCTCATCGTCGCGGTGATCAAGCCGCACCGGCTGGACGAGGTCAAGGAGGCCCTCCAGGCGTTCGGAGTCCAGGGCCTGACGGTCACCGAGGCCAGCGGCTACGGCCGGCAGCGCGGGCACACCGAGGTCTACCGGGGCGCGGAGTACACCGTCGACCTGGTGCCCAAGGTCCGCGTCGAGATCCTGGTGGAGGACGACGACGCCGACCAGCTCCTGGACGTCGTGGTCAAGGCCGCCAGGACGGGCAAGATCGGCGACGGCAAGGTGTGGAGCCTGCCCGTCGAGACCGCGATCCGCGTCCGCACCGGGGAACGCGGCCCGGACGCCCTCTGAATGATTCGGGACACCTCGGGAGCTACCACCGTATGACGGCCCAGACACCCACCACAGGCGAGGAAGAGGGCCACGACGGCGGCTACGCCTCGGCCCGGCTGCGCCTCCTCAACGAGGAGGCGCGGCCCGGGCCTTCCCGGCGTTCCCGGCTCGCCCGCCTCACCGACGACTGGCTCGCCGGGCTGCTGCGCGCCGCCCCG
Source organism: Streptomyces triticirhizae (assembly GCF_003696235.1). Taxonomy (GTDB): domain Bacteria; phylum Actinomycetota; class Actinomycetes; order Streptomycetales; family Streptomycetaceae; genus Streptomyces; species Streptomyces triticirhizae. The sequence goes on along the minus strand of NZ_RFFJ01000265.1, from coordinate 884 downwards.
CGCCCCGGCCGGCTGGCCCTGGTCGCCGTCGGCGGCTACGGAAGGGGCGAACTCTCCCCGCGCAGCGACCTGGACCTGTTGCTGCTGCACGACGGCAAGGCGTCGGCCCGGGAGATCGCCGCCGTCGCCGACCACCTGTGGTACCCGGTCTGGGACCTGGGCCTCGCCCTGGACCACTCCGTGCGCACCATCGCCGAGGCCCGCGCCACCGCCGGCGAGGACCTCAAGGTCCAACTCGGCCTGCTGGACGCCCGCCACCTCGCCGGCGACGCCGCGCTCACCGCCGAGCTGCGCACCGAACTCCTCGGCCAGTGGCGCTCCCAGGCCCCGGCCAGGCTCCCGGAACTCCACGAGCTGGGCCGTGAACGGGCCCGCCGCCAGGGCGAGTTGCCGTTCCTCCTCGAACCCGACCTCAAGGAGGCCAGGGGCGGCCTGCGGGACGCCACCGCGCTCCGCGCCGTCGCCGCGTCCTGGGTGGCCGACGCCCCGCGCCAGGGCCTGGCGGCCGCCCGCAACACCCTGCTCGACGTGCGCGACGCGCTGCACCTGTGCACCGGGCGGGCCACCGAGCGGCTGGCGCTCCAGGACCAGGACCAGGTGGCCGAGGCGCTCGGCGTGCTGGACGCCGACAGCCTGCTGCGCCAGGTCTACGAGGCCGGCCGCACCATCTCCTACGCCTCCGACGTCACCTGGCGCGAGGTCGGCCGGGTACTGCGCGCCCGCACCGCCCGCCGCCGGATCGGCCGGCTGCTCGCCGGCCGGGGCGGCCGTTCCGTGCCGGCCGACCACCGCACCCCGCTGGCCGAGGGCGTGGTGGAGCAGGACGGCGAGGTGGGCCTGGCCCGCGCCGCCCGCCCCGACCGCGACCCGGTGCTCCCGCTGCG
>NZ_RFFJ01000264.1 GCF_003696235.1 Streptomyces triticirhizae | reverse complement strand
TGGCGGTCGCCGTGGCCGGCGCCGCCGCGATCGGCCCGCTGCTGGCCGCCGCCGGCTGGGTGCTGGGCGGCGCCGACGGGCCGCTGCGGCGCGCCGACCCGGTGCAGGTCCCGGCCTTCGTCGCCGAGGAGAGCGCCAACGGCGACCAGGCCCGCACCCTGGTGCTCTCCGCCGACGGCCGGACCGACGACGAGGTCGGCGAGGTCACCTACTCCCTGGTGCGCGGCTCGGGCGCCCGGCTGGGCGACGCCGACCTCGCCGAACTCCTCGGCGAGGACGAGGCGTTGAGCGAGGCCGTCGGCGACCTCACGGCCGGCACCGGCGCCGACCAGACCAGGGCCCTCGCCGACTACGCCGTCCGCTACGTCCTGGTCCAGGACGGCGGCCCGCGCGCCCTGCACCGGACGCTCGACACCACGCCGGGCCTCCAGCGCCTCAGCCAGGAGGACGGCAGCGCCCTGTGGCGGGTCAACCGCGAGGCCGCCCGCGCCCTGGTGCTGCCCGCCGAGGAGGAGGGCCCCGAGGCCGAGCCCGTTCCGCTGCCGGCGGAGGCCGTCGAGGTCCACGCCGACCTGCCCGACGGGCCCGCCGGCCGGGTGCTCCGCCTCGCGGACCGGGCCGACGAGGGCTTCCGCGCCACGCTGGACGGCCGCCCGCTCACCCCCGTCACCGTGGGCGACTGGGCGCAGGGCTTCGAACTGCCCGCCGGCGGCGGCCGGTTGGACGTGGTCTACGAGACCTCGGGGCTGCACACGATCTGGGTCTGGGCGCAGGGCTTCGGGCTGCTGGTGCTGGTCGTGCTCTCGCTGCCCGACCGCCGCCGCGAGCTGGACGACGACCTGCCGGAGGCCGAGGCCGCCGCCCCGCCGCAGGGCCGCAGGGCCCGGCGGATGGCGGCCGTCCCCGCGCAGGGCGCGCCACCCCGGGACGACGCGGCCGAGTCGGCGCCAGCTCCCGAGGCCGCGCCGCCCGTTCCCGAGGCCGCGCCGCAGGCCCCGCCCGCGCCGCCGGAGTGGACCCCGGAGCCCGCCGAGCCCTATCCGCCGGTGGCCGACCCGCACGGCGGCGGGGCGATTCCCCAGCAGCAGTCCTACGGCGACTGGTCGGGCCAGCCCTACGACCCGCAGCAGCCCTACGACCCGGCGGGACAGGGCGGCTACGACCAGAGCTATGTGGCGCCCTACGACTATCCGACCGACTATGGCGACGGGAGTGATCACCGGTGAACCGCCTCCCCCTGCCCGTGCTCGGCATCGTGGTCGCGCTGCTCGCCCTGACGGGAATCGCGGCGCTGCGGCCCGAGGCCGAGGAGGCCACGCCGCTCCGCCGCGCCCAGCCGCTCCCGGTCGAGCGCACCGCGCTGACCTGCCCGCGCCCCACCGGCGCCGAGTCCGCGAGCACCTGGTACACGGCGTTCACCCCGTCGAACCAGAACGTCCGCTTCGACGAGGGAGCCGCCACCCTGTCGCCGGCCCCCGAACACGTCCCCGACCCCGACGCGACCGACCCGGAGGCGACCGACCAGGACGAGGAGAACGGGGACGACCAGGAGAACGACGAGACCGCCGAGGAGAACGACGAGGCGGCCGAGCCGGTGGTCGAGCTGACCGAGCCCGGCCTGCCCGTCACCGTCAAGGTCGACGACCCCGACGCGCCCGCCCTCGCCGGCACCGCCGAGCAGCTGCTGGCCCCGGGCTGGACCGTTCAGCAGACCACCGTGGTCGACTCCGGCGAGGGCCGGGGCACCCTCGGCACCTCCTGCCAGACCCCCGACACCGAGTTCTGGTTCGCCGGCGCCAGCGCCGCCGAGGACCGCCACGACTACGTCCACGTCACCAACCCGGACGAGGCCGCCACCGTCGTGGACATCGAGGTCTACGGCGCCGAGGGCGAGTTGGCCGCCGACCACGGCCAGGGCATCACCGTTCCCGGCCACTCCAGCGTCGCCGTCCGACTCTCCACCCTGCTCAGCGACCCCGAGCCCGGCCTGGCCGTCCATGTCGCCGCCCGCAGCGGCCGGATCGGCGCCCAGGTCGAGGTGGTCGACGAGGCGCTGGGCACCGACTGGCTGCCGCCCGTCACCGCCCCCGCCGCCGACACCGTGGTCCTGCCCGGCATCCCCGCCGGCGTCAACGCCGCGCGACTGTCGGTCTTCGCCCCGGGCAACGAGGACCTCTCGCTGGACGTCGGCCTCGCCGGCCCCGGCGGCACCATCGTCCCGGCCGGCAACGAGACCGTCTCGGCGGTCGCCGGCACCGTGACCACCGTCGACCTGGGCGACATCACCCAGGGCGAGGCGTCATCCCTCGTGCTGACCCGGCAGGGGGACTCCGGCGGCGGCCCCGTGATCGCCAGCCTCCACGTGGTGGCGGGCGAGGACGACGGCCGCGAGTCCGCGTTCATCCCGGCCACCGCCCCCGTCGACGACCGCGCCACCGTCTCCGGCAACACGACCGGCGGCACCCGGCTCGCGCTCCTCGCGCTGGACGAGACGGTCGAGGTGGACATCGCCTACTCGGCCGGCGCCGACGGCGGCGAGCCCGTCTCGGAGACCTTCACCGTCGACCCGGGCACCACCCTGGCGATCACCCCCGAACTCGCCGACACCCAGGGGAACTACGCGATCACCCTGCGCCCCTCGGGCGGCGGCACGCTCTACGCCGCCAGGACGCTGCTGATCGACCAGGACGGCTCGACCACGTTCACCACCCAGACGCTGCCCGACGACCGCTCCACCGTCTCCGTTCCCGAGACCGGGCCCGACCTGTCGCTGCTCGTCGACTGAGCCAGGGGCCGGGGCGGCCACCCGCGTGGCCGCCCCGGCTCAGTCCTGCCCGTACCCCGGATCGACCGACTCCGGAGCCAGCCCCAGCAGCTCGGCCGCCTGCTCCACCACCACCTCGTGCACCAGCTGGGCGCACTCGTCACGGTTGCGGCTGCGCAGCTCCACCGGCCGGCGGTAGACCACGATCCGGTCCCGCCGCCCCCGCGAGGCCCGCACCACCCCGCCCAGCGGCACCGCGCCGTCCACCGAGGCGCCGCGCAGCACCGGCACCTCGCGCACCACGAAGTCCACCCCGTCCAGCTGCGGCAGCCGCCGCCGCAGCCGCTCCGCCGAGTCGTGCACCAGCGAGTCGAAGGTGTCCGCGCGGGTCAGCGCCAGCGGCACCTGCGGCGGCGCCACGGGCCCGCGCATACCACGGCCGTGCCGGTCGCGATGCCGATGTCGCTCGGGCGGGCCGGACACGGGTGGGGGGACTCCGCTGGACTTGTCCATCGCATCGACGATAGATCAGAAACCCGCCCCCCGGTCAGAGCGCCTCGGGCCACCCCGCGCCCCCGCCGACCGCCCCCGCACAACCCCCGGACGCCCGGGGCGAATCCGTACACTGCGGGCCGGACCGGGACGACACGGCGGGGTGACGCCGCCCCGAGTCGTCGCGGCCCGCTCAGGAGTGCGGTACGGTCCAACATCGTGAGCCCCGTACGTCGCTGTTCGCGCACCGCGTGCGGCCGTCCCGCCGTGGCGACGCTGACGTATGTCTACGCGGACTCCACGGCCGTTCTCGGTCCGCTCGCCACCTATGCCGAACCCCACTGCTACGACCTCTGCGCGGAGCACTCGGAGCGGCTGACCGCGCCACGCGGCTGGGAGGTGGTCCGCCTCGCGATGGACCCGGCGAGCACCCGCCCCAGCGGGGACGACCTCGAAGCCCTCGCCGACGCCGTCCGCGAGGCCGCCAGGACGCCGCCGAGCCCCGAGCCGCCGCCCGGCGCGCCGCTGCCCCGCAGGGGCGCCGCCGACCCGGTCGAGGTCGCCCGCCGTGGACACCTCCGTATCCTCCGGTCCCCAGAGCCGTAACGTCACCCCGGTACATTGAAGGGCGCGCTCATCACAGCACCGCCGTTCACCCAGCCTCAAGACAAGGGGTCAGCTGTGCCGGACCTGTCACAGATCGTGAAGGCCTATGACGTTCGGGGTGAGGTCCCCGACCAGTGGGACGAGTCGCTCGCCGAGCTGTTCGGGGCGGCCTTCGCCCAGGTCGTCGGGGCCACCGCCGTGGTCATCGGCCACGACATGCGTCCCTCGTCCCCCGGACTGGCCGAGGCGTTCGCCCGCGGCGTCGCCGCACGCGGCGCCGACGTCACCGAGATCGGCCTGTGCTCGACGGACCAGCTCTACTACGCCAGCGGCGCGCTCGACCTGCCGGGCGCCATGTTCACCGCCAGCCACAACCCGGCCCAGTACAACGGCATCAAGATGTGCCGCGCCGGCGCCGCCCCGGTCGGCCAGGACAGCGGCCTCGCCGAGATCAGGGCCCTGGTGGAACGCTGGGCCGACTCCGGCGCCCCCGCCCCCGTCGCCACGCCCGGCACCATCGACCAGCGCGACGTCCTCACCGACTACGCCGCCCACCTGCGGTCCCTCGTCGACCTGGAGACCATCCGCCCGCTGAAGGTCGTGGTCGACGCCGGCAACGGCATGGGCGGCCACACCGTGCCCACCGTCCTCGACGGGCTGCCCATCCAACTGGACGCGATGTACTTCGAGTTGGACGGCAGCTTCCCCAACCACGAGGCCAACCCGCTCGACCCGGCCAACATCGTCGACCTCCAGGCCCGGGTCCGCGAGACCGGTGCCGACCTCGGCCTCGCCTTCGACGGCGACGCCGACCGCTGCTTCGTCGTGGACGAACGCGGCGAGCCCGTCGCCCCGTCCGCCATCACCGCCCTGGTCGCCGCCCGCGAGCTGGCCAAGGACCCGGGCGCCACGGTGATCCACAACCTGATCACCTCCTGGTCGGTCCCCGAGGTGGTCAGGGAGAACGGCGGCAACCCGGTCCGCACCCGCGTCGGGCACTCGTTCATCAAGGCCGAGATGGCCCGCACCGGCGCGATCTTCGGCGGCGAGCACTCCGCGCACTACTACTTCAGGGACTTCTGGAACGCGGACACCGGCATGTTGGCCGCGCTCCACGTGCTCTCCGCGCTCGGCCACCAGCAGGGGCCGCTCTCCGAACTGGTCGCGGCCTACGACCGCTACGCCGCCTCCGGCGAGATCAACAGCCGGGTCGCCGACCAGGCCGACCGCGCAGCCGCCGTCAAGGCCGCCTACGCCGACCGCGAGGGCGTCACCCTCGACGAACTGGACGGGCTGACCGTGACCGCCCAGGACTGGTGGTTCAACCTCCGCCCCTCCAACACCGAGCCGCTGCTCCGCCTCAACATCGAGGCCAGGGACGCCGCCACCGTCGACAAGGTCCGCGACGAGGTGCTCGCCATCGTCCGCGCCTGACCCGGCCGGCGCGCGCCCGCGGCCGGGCGCGCCCGACCCCGCCGCACGCCCCAGGGCGGCCGGACACCGCGTGCCCGGCCGCCCTGAGCTGCGGGTAGGGTTGACCGTCGCGTACCCGTTCGTCCCACCGTTCGTCCACCGCCGGAGGAAGCCATGCCGCTCGTCGAAGACGCCCTGCTGGACATCCTCGCCTGCCCCGTCTGCCACGCCCCGCTGCGCGCCGACGAGCAGGAGAACGAGCTGGTCTGCACCGGCGACACCTGCGCCCTGGCCTACCCGGTGCGCGACGGCATCCCCGTGCTGCTGGTGGACGAGGCCCGCCGGACCGGCTGAGCCCGCCCGGGCAACGGAACGGCGAGGAAGGCCAGGAACGCGCCATGTTCGACGAATCGCTGCTCGACGCCCCCGACCGGCTGGTCCACGCCGACCCGCGCGGCCTGCTGCGCGCCGCCGCCGGCTCCGGGGCGCAGGTGCGCAGCGCGGCACGCGGCGCCGCCGAGTCGCCGCTCGCCCGCCTCACCCCCGAGGGCCGCCCCGGCACCGTGCTGCACGCCGGCCTCGGACCCCAGGTCCCGCTGCTGGCCGACCTGTTCGAGGCCCTCGCCGGCGACGCGCTGCGCGTCGCGACCCTGCGGCCCGGCGGCCCGGCCGCCGACCCCGGGGCGCTCACCTGGGCGCTGCCCCGCTGGGTCGGCCCGATGGACCTGCTGCTGATCACCAGCCCCGAGGGCGTCGAACCGGGACTGAGCCTGCTGGTCGAGGCCGCCCAACGACGCGGCTGCTCGGTCGTCGCCGTCACCCCGGCCCGCTCCCCGCTCGCCGAGGTCGTCCAGTACCGCAGGGGCCTGCTGCTGCCGCTGACCGACGCCCCGTTCCAGGAGCCCAGCGGGGCCCAGGCCGCGCCGGGCCCCGCCTGGGCGCTGCTCACCCCGCTGCTGCTGCTCGGCGACCGGCTCGGCCTGTTCCCCGCGCCCGACGCCACCCTCCAGCTGCTCGCCGACCGGCTCGACCTCGTCGCCGAGCGGTGCGGCCCGGCGACCCGCACCCGGGAGAACCCGGCCAAGTCCCTCGCCGCCCAGTTCGGCGCCACCCTCCCGCTGCTGTGGAGCGACGGCCCGCTGGCCGGCGCCGTCGCCCGGCACGCCCAGCGCACCCTGACCGCCCTGGCGGGACGCCCCGCGCTCAGCGCCGAGCTGCCCGAGGCGCTCCACGTCCACGCGCCGCTCCTCAGCGGCGACCTGGCGGCCGCCACCGACCCCGACGACTTCTTCCGCGACCGCGTCGACGAGCCCGCGCCGCTGCGCCCGCACATCCTGCTGTTCCGCGACCCGCCGCCCAACGGCGCCCCCGGCGGGCTGCCCTCGGCCGCCGACGCGGCACGTGACCTCGCGTTCGGCCGTGGCGTCGGCCTCGAC
>NZ_RFFJ01000263.1 GCF_003696235.1 Streptomyces triticirhizae | reverse complement strand
GCCAGCCAGGCCGCCTGGGAGGCGGCCACCGCCCGGCTCCGCGCCGCCTCGGCGGCCGAGGCCGCCGCCCGCCAGCGGTGCGCCGACCTCGACGCGCTCGGCGCCGAACTGGCCGCCGAGGCACGGGCGTTGGCCCCGTTGCGCGAGGAGAGCCGGCGCATCGCCGGCATCGCGGGCCTGGCCGCCGGCACCTCCCCGCAGAACGAGTACCGGATGCGGCTGGAGACCTATGTCCTCACCGCGCGCCTGGAGCAGGTCGCCGAGGCGGCGAGCGTCCGCCTCCAACACATGTCCGCCGGCCGCTACGCGCTGGTCCACTCCGACGCCCGCGCCGCCCACCGCGCCCGCTCCGGGCTCGGCCTGAACGTGCTGGACGCCTGGACCGGCCGCGCGAGGGACACGGCGACGCTCTCCGGCGGCGAGTCCTTCTTCGTCTCCCTGGCGCTGGCCCTGGGCCTCGCCGACGTGGTGAGCGCCGAGGCCGGCGGCCGGCGCCTGGACACCCTCTTCATCGACGAGGGATTCGGCAGCCTCGACGAACAGTCCCTGGACGAGGTCCTCGACGTGCTCGACGGCCTGCGGGAACACGACCGCCACGTCGGCATCGTCAGCCACGTCCCCGACCTCAGGTCCCGCGTCCCCAGCCAACTGGAGGTCATCAAGACCCGCCGAGGCTCCACGGTCCGCCACCGCGACCACCCTGCGGGGCTCTGAGCTGGTTTTTCGCCCACCCACCCGCCCCTTTCGCCTGCGGCCCTCCCACCAGGCGATCGCGGAAGGCGGCCCCGATGGCGACGCCGCCCCGCTCGGGCCGCTCCCGTGGTGTTCTGGCGGGGCGCACCGGGTCACCACCGAGCCTGCTCAACACACGGGTGGCGGGGCCGTGTTGACCGACACCGAACGTGGAGACACGGAACGCTCGACCGGTCGGGGCGGCCTCCAGGCGCCGTTCTGGTGCTGCGCCGTCAACCGAGACGGCACGCTGTGCCGCAAGAACTCCACCGGCATCCTCATGGGGTGCGGCATCAGGCAACACAAGTGGCAGAAGATGAGAATGGCCATGATCCCTCACGGATGGAGGACGCTGAACCGAGGGCTCTGGGCAAGCCCCACTCAAGGCGTCACCACTCCGGCAGCACTCTCGACCGTCGTGTCCGCCTTGGCGGCAGTTGTCACCCTGCTCGTCACCGCCATGTGACTCGACGCCGCCGCCCCGCCCCGGTGTCCGGACGGCTCCGGGCCGTCCGGACACCCCGGCCGGCCCGGGCCCGGCGCGGGCGCCGAGCGCCCGCGCCGACCAACATCCCTTACAGCACCGCCAGTTCCGCCTCCAGGTCGTCCAGGCCCAGGGAGCCCAGCGACAGCGCCGCCATGTGCCACTTCTTCGCGTCGAAGTCCGCGCCCCTCGCGGCCCGCGCGGCCTCCCGTCCGCGCAGCCAGGCGCGTTCGCCGAGCTTGTAGCCGATGGCCTGCCCCGGCGCGCCCAGGTAGCGGACCAGTTCGCTCGCGATGAACTCCGGCGGCCGGCCGCTGTGCCGCTGGAAGAACGCCCCGCCCAGCTCCGGCGTCCAGCGTTCGCCCGGCCGGAACGGCGAGTCGTCGGGGATGCGCAGCTCCAGGTGCATCCCGATGTCGATGATCACCCGCACCGCCCGCATCATCTGACAGTCCAGATAGCCGAGCCTGGTCTCCGGCGAGGTGAGGAACCCCAACTCGTCCATCAGCCGCTCCGCGTACAGCGCCCACCCCTCCATGTTGGCGCTGACCCCGCCCACCGCCGTCTGGTAGCGCGACAGCTGGTCGGCGATGTGCACCCACTGCGCCAGCTGGAGATGGTGGCCGGGCACCCCCTCGTGGTACCAGGTGGAGACCAGGTCGTAGACGGGGAACTTCGTCTGACCCATCGTCGGCAGCCAGGTGCGGCCCGGCCGGGAGAAGTCCATCGAGGGGCCGGTGTAGTAGGGCGCGGCCGCGCTTCCCGGCGGAGCGATCCGGGCCTCGACGCGCTTGATCCGGTCGGCCAGTTCGAAGTGCGTGCCGTCCAGCGCCTCGATCGCCTCGTCCATCAGGCGTTGCAGCCACGCGCGCACCTCGTCCACGCCCTCGACCACCGTGCCGTGCTGGTCGAGGTGGCGCAGCGCGGCCCACGGGTCGGCGCCCGGCAGGATCTTCTCGGCCTCCGTCACCATCTCCGCGCGTAGCCTGTGGAACTCCGACCAGCCGTACGCGTACGCCTCGTCCAGGTCGAGGTCCGTCCCGTTCCAGTACCTGGACCAGAGCGCGTACCGTTCGCGGCCGGCCACGTCGCTGGCCCCGGCCACCCGGGGCGCGTACTCCTCGCGCAGCCAGCTCCGCAGGCCGGCGACCGCGTCCGTCGCCTGCCGCGCCGACGCGTCCAGCTCCTCGCGCAGCGCCTCAGGCCCCGGCGCCACGAACTCCGCGAACCAGCCGCCGGGTTGGCTCAGCCACTCGTCCAGCCGTTCCAGGGTCTCCGTCACCTGCCGGGGCCCGGCCGGCAGGTCGCGCGCCAACCCCTCGCGCAGCGACGCGCGGTACCCGTCGAGCGCGCCGGGCACCGCCCGCAGCCGGGCCGCCACCGCCGACCAGTCCTCCTCGGTCTCGGCCGGCATGACGGGGAACACCGTCCGCACCGAGTGCGCGGGGGAGTAGAGGCTGCTCATCGCGCGCAGCGGCTCCCCGGCCTCGAACACCGCCAGTTGGGCGTTCAGCCGCTCCCGCAGCAGCCGGGCGCAGCGCCGTTCGACCGCCGCCTCGGCGCCGGGCAGCTTCTCGGCGACGGCCAGCCGGTCCAGGGTGCGCCGCGACAACGCCGCCTCCGCCGCGAGCCCCTGCGGCGAGAAGTCGGGCAGCAGGCCCGAGCTCGCGGGGTCGCCGAGGTAGGTGCCGGTGATGGGGTCGAGGGCGATCAACTCGTCGACATAGGCGTCGGCGAGCTGACGGGGGAGCGAGGTGGTCGTGTCAGCCATGGGGCCATCCTGGTACGGGAGTCGGGGTTCGTCACCATCGTGCCCAGCGGCAGCCGGGTCACCCCCCGAACCCCCGCCGACCCTCCCCGCCTCCGCTACATCTCCCCGCGCGTCACGGCCCCCGCCGGGAGGCGCGGCCCGCCGCGCCGAGCGCCGCGGCCGCCTCAGCGCCGCTCCGAACGCAGCCCGGCGATGCCGTCGAGGACGACCCTCAGGAGCGCGTCGAAGCGGGTCCCGCCGTCACCGGCGAACATGTGCCGTCCGGACGCGGCGACCAGCGGGTGCTCGTCCGCGCCGACCCGCTCCGCGCGGCGGGCGAGCGTGTACCCGTCGTGCTCGGCCTGGAGGCGGGCCTGCTCCTCGATGCAGTGGCCCACGACGAAGGCCGTGAGGACGGCGAACGCGTCGGTCGCCGCCTCGGCGGTGAACCCCCGCTCGCCCAGCCAGGCCAGCGTGCCCTCCTGCTGGCGGAGCACCTCAGCGTCCGTGAGGTAGGTGCCGCTGAAGACGCGCGCGCCGTCCCGGTGGGCGAGGAGCCCACGGCGTGCCGCCCACGCGTAGCCCGCGCAGACCTCGCGCCAGCCGGTGCGGGGGACGGCCGCCGCCTCGGCCGCGATCCCGCTCCAGACGCGCGTCCCCATCTCGTCGACCAGCGCCTGCTTGTCCCGCACGTGCCAGTACAGCGCGGGCGCCTTCACCCCGAGGCGCTCCGCGACCGCGCGCACGGTCAGCCCCTCGATTCCCGTCTCGTCGAGCACCGCCAACGCGGCGTCCACCATCGCGTCGCGGGTCAGTCCCTTGGCCACGATTGACAGTTTAACAGCGTTAAGGCAGACTCCGGGGCGTTGTGTTTAACGACGTTAAGGAGAGTGCTTCGATGAAGGCAGCGGTGATCAACGACGCGGGTGCGCCTCCCGTTCTCGCGGACTTCGCCGACCCTGAACCCGTCGAAGCGGAGTCGGCGTTGACGGTGCTGGCGGCCGGTCTCCACCCGCTCGTCCGCCGCCTGGCCTCGGGCGGCCACTACGGCAGCGCCGGCGTCTACCCGCTGGTTCCCGGGGTTGACTGCGTGGCCGTGGGCTCGGACGGGGCGCCGGTCTACGCCGGATTCGTCCGTGCGCCTTGGGGGACGCTCGCCGAACGCGTCGCCGCGCGCATGGGAATCCCGCTGCCGGACGGCGCGGACCCCGTGCTGATCGCCGGCGGGCTCAACCCGGCGATGAGCGGCTGGCTGCCCCTCGCCCGGCGCCGGCGCGAGGTGGCGGCGCTCGGCACCGTGCTCGTCCTCGGCGCGACCGGCGTCGCGGGGCGGACGGCGGTGCAGGCCGCCCGCCTGCTCGGCGCCGACCGCGTCGTCGGCGTCGGCCGCGACCCGGACCGCCTGCGCGAGGTCGAACGCCTCGGCGGCGTGCCGGTGTCGTTCGACGAGGGACCCGAGGCGCTGGGCGCCGCGCTCGCCGGCACGGCGCCCTCGATCATCCTCGACTACGTCTGGGGTCCGCCGGCCGAGGCGGCCTGGGCCGCCCTGGCACGACGCGGACTCCACGACGACCCGGCGGACATCGTCCATGTGCAGATCGGCGCCGGCGCGGGCGAGTCAGCGGCCCTCCCCGCCGGGCTGCTCCGCAGCCGCCGCCTCCTGGTGCGTGGTTCGGGTGCGGGCTCCACCTCGCTCGATGCCATCGTGGCGGCGATGCCCGAGGTGATGCGCCGGCTCGCGGCCGGGGAGATCGTCGCGCCGGTGCGCGCGTTCCCGCTGTCGCGGATCGCGGACGCCTGGGCCTTCACCGGCCCCGAACGCGCCGTCGTCGTGCCGGACTGAACGCGCCGCCGGCCGTGCCCACCCCCCCGCCGGCAGGCGCGGCCCGCCGCGCCGCCGGCCGTGCCCAACGCCGTGGGTCGGCTTACCGCACCCCCCGCGCCGGCAGCGGCGCCGACACCACCAGGGCGTCGTCGGCGTCCGAGTGTTCGGTCAACGGCAGCCCGGTGGCGCGCAGCGCGCCCAGCAGTTCGGCGTCGCCCGCCTGGGCGACCGCGTACAGGCCGGCCGAGTGCCGCGCCACCGCCAGCGCCACCAGCGCGCCCAGCAGCGCCCCGCCGACCCCGCGACGCTGCCAGTCGTCCGCCACCAGCAGCGCCACCTCCGACTCGGGTCCGTCCCACAACACGTGCCCGAGCCCGACCAGTTGACCGGTGCCCAGATGCGCGGCGACGCTCGCCCCGTGGCGCCCGTTCAACAGGTGCCGCAGATAGTCGTCCGCCTCCCGCGCCCCGCCCGGGTACCGCTGCGCCAGGTTCCCCGGCGAACAGCGGGCGTGCAGGTCGAGGGCGGCCGGCAGGTCGGCCTCGCCGACCCGGCGCAGCCACACGCGCTCCCCACCGGCGAGTGTCGCCTCCGTCAGCGCCGTGCCGTGCCGTGTGGTTCCGGCATCCGGCGCCAACGCGGCGCGACCGCGTCCCGACGGACACCCGTCGCCGCGCCCGGGCAGGCCCAGACGAGCGAGGTGGAGCGTCGGTCGCGGAGTGTCCCACTTATCCATAACCGCACTGTCGTCCCTGGTTATTGCCTGGTCACGAACGAGCTGTGACCGACGGGTAAAGGACCATCACCTGCCGGAGTTCCGCCGGCCGCCGGCCTACGGGGACCCGGCCGCGCGACCGGCCGCCGGGCCTGGTGGGATGGGGACGTGGCTGACGACGCGCTGCTGGAGACCTACCAGGCACACCGAGCGCTGCTGTTCGGTGTGGCCTACCGGATGCTGGGGCGGGTCGCCGACGCCGAGGACGTGGTCCAGGACGCCTGGCCGCGCTGGTCGGCCGCCGACCGCGACGCGGTGCGCGACCCCCGCGCCTACCTGGTGCGGATCGTCACCCGGCTGGCCATCGACCGGCTGCGGGAGCACGCCACCCGCCGGGAGACATACGTCGGGCCGTGGCTCCCCGAGCCGCTGCCGACCGACGCGGTCGCCCCGGCGGCCGCCGCGCCCGACGGCGCCGACCGCGCGCTGCTCGCCGACACCGTCTCCTACGCCGTGCTGCTGCTGATGGAGTCGCTCTCCCCGCTGGAGCGCGCGGTGTTCGTGCTGCGGGAGGCGTTCGGCCTGGGCTACCCGGAGATCGCCGAGGCCCTCGGCCGTGACCAGCCGGCCGTCCGCCAACTCGCCGTCCGGGCACGCCGCCACATGGCCGAGCGCCGCCCCCGTTACCCGGTGGACGCCCGCGACCAGCGCGCCCTCACCGAACGCTTCCTGGCCGCCGCCCTCAACGGCGACGTGGCCGCGCTGCTGGACACGCTGGCCGCCGACGTCACCCTGGTCGCCGACAGCGGCGGCCACGCGAAGGCGCCGCGCCGGACCATCGAGGGCGTGGACAAGGTCAGCCGCTTCCTGGGGGCCGTCGGGCCCGACGCCCCGGCCGGCCTGGTCGCCGAGTTCACCGTGCTCAACGGCGCCCCTGGTGTCTACGTCCACGGGCCCGAAGGGCCCTACGCCGCCATGCTGTTGGAGTTCGAGGACGGGCTGGTGCGGCGGATCTACCTGGTCAACAACCCGGGCAAGCTGGGCCACCTGGCCGGCTGACCGGCCCGCTCGGGGCGGCGCCGAACGGCCCGCCGGCGGCGGCGTGGTCGCCCTGGGCGTCCGGGCCGGGCACAATGGCCGGGGGCCGACCGGCCGGGGGGCCGGCCGGGAGCCGACCAGGGGGGCACCATGACGGGTCAACAGCTGCCGGAGCGTCCCGGAAGGGGCGACCGCCCCGCGCCGTCGTCGAGCGGCCGGCTGCCCGCGCCGCGCGCGGCGGAC
>NZ_RFFJ01000262.1 GCF_003696235.1 Streptomyces triticirhizae | reverse complement strand
GGGGCGCGGCTCCGCCGTACCCGCGCCGCCCGCCTCGTCCGCGCCGTCCGCCTCGTCCGCGCCGTCCGCGCCGGACGGGGCGGGCCCGCCGCCAGGCGTCACCGCTTGAGGCCCACCGCCGCCCACATCGAGACCAGCGCGGCCAGGTCGCCCTCCACCGCCTCCCGTTGCGTCTCCTCGTCCGGCCGCCACAGATGCGGCGGAACGATGCCGGGATCGACCAGTTCGAGCCCGTCGAAGAAGCGCAGGATCTCCTCCCGGTTCCGCGACTGGGCCGCCATCCCGCCCTGCCGGTAGATCTCCTCGACCCGCAGCATCACCGAGGCGTCGAAGTCGTGCGTGCCGTGCGAGAGCACCAGCGCCGACCCCGAGGGGAGCGCGTCCACCAGCGCGGCCACCACCTCGCGCGCCCCCTGCTCGTCCGGAACGAAGTGCAGCAGCGCGACCAGCGACAGCGCCACCGGCCGGCCCCGGTCCAGCACCGCGAACGCCTCGTCGAGGATGCGCTCGTGGTCCGTGGCGACATCGGCCTCCACATAGACCGTGCGCCCCTCCGGGGTGCTGCGCATCAGCGCGTCCGAGTACGTCAACACCAGCTGGTCCTTGTCGACATACACCACCCGCGACTCGGGAGCCACGGACTGGGCGACCTGGTGCAGATTGGGCTCGGTCGGGATGCCCGTTCCGATGTCGAGGAACTGGCGCACCCCCCGTTCGCTCAGAAAACGCACCGCACGGTGCATGAACTGCCGGTTGGTCCGCGCCGCCGCCCGCGCTCCCGGCCAGACGCCCAGCACCGTGTCGCCGGCCTGGCGGTCTATCGCGTAGTGGCTCTTGCCGCCCAGGTAGTAGTCATAGACCCGGGCGGTGTGCGGCACGTCGTATGTCGGTAACTGCATGATCCCCAACTCGCCTCACTCCCGCGCTGCTTCGCGCGCAGACGCACACGTACCCCGCCGGGCACCGTTCAGTCAACGCTCTCCGAGCAACGGTGCCCCGGGCCGGGCGACCAGCTGGGCGGTCAGGGCGTCGACCGCCCACTCCTCCCACCGCTCCGGCGACCAGCCCCGGTCGCGGACGAACAGCAGATACAGCTCAGGGGAGAGCAGCCCGAACAGCACGTCCGCCGCCGCCTCCACGGTCAGCCCGGGGCGCGCGTCCGGCTTCCCGACCAGCGCCTCAGCCGCCGCGCGCTGCACGGTGAGGCGGGGGTCGGGGCCCTTGGGCCACTGCGCGGCGATCTCCGGATCGGTCGCGGCGGCCGCCGCGACCATCGGCATGATCGGCGCGAAGCGCGCCAGGACCGCGCCCGTGCCCCGCGCGTGGAGCCGCAGCTGGCCGGCCGCCGTCTCCGCCGCGCACGCCTCGCGGAACCACGGCCGGTCCATCGTCGCGACCGGCTCCGCGTCGCCCGCGATGGAGGTGTCCACCACGTCCTTGAAGAGCGCGCGCTTGTTCCCGAAGACGAAGTAGACGGTCTGCACCGCCACGCCCGCCCGGTCCGCGACCTCCCGCAGGCTGGTCGCGCCGTAGCCCCGTTCGACGAACAGCTCCCGCGCCGCGCGCGTGATCCGCTCCCGCGTCCGACGCGACCGTTCGGCCCGCCCGTCCCGCTTTCCGGCCGTCCCGGTCTTGTCCATGCCGGAAGTCTAGGTCTAGGGTCTGTTTCTGTAGTCGGACACTAGAGTTCGACTACAGAAAGATGGAGAGGGGCACCCACTCATGAACCAGAGCGGATCATCGATGGACCGGAACCACGCCGAACGGGACCCGGCCGCCGAACGGATCACCGCCGCCGAACGGGCCCAGGAGGTCGCGGTGCGGCGGGAGTTGGAGGAGTACTACCGCGCCGGCCGGCCGCCCTGGGACACCGGCGTGACCCCGCCCGAGCTGGTGGCCCGCGTCGAGGGGCCGGCCGCCCTGCCGCCGGGACGCGCCCTCGAACTGGGCTGCGGCACCGGCACCAACGCCGTCTATCTGGCCCGCCACGGCTGGCGGGTGACGGCCGTCGACCTGGTCGCCAGCGCCGTCCAGCGGGCCCGCGTCAAGGCCGATTCCGCCGGCGTCGACATCGCGTTCCACCACGGCGACGCCACCCGCCTCGACGCCGGGCGCGCCCCGGGCCCGTTCACCCTCTTCTTCGACCTGTCCTGCTTCTGCGGCATCCCGCCGCACCGCCGCGACGCCTATGCCGACATACTCAGTCAACGGGCCGCACCGGGCGCCGAGTTGCTGATGTTCGGCTATGGTCCCGGCGCGCTCGACGACGTGTTCTCCGGGGTGACCGCCGACGAGCTGCGCGACCGCTTCGCCGGCTGGGACCTGGCCGACGTCACCCCCGGCACCAACCCCGTTCCCACCTTCTGGTTCACCCTCCGCCGCCGCGCCCACGGCTGACGCGTCGGGCGGCGCGGCCCGCGCCCCGTGGTTCCCGGCCTCGTGCCGCGCACCGTGCCATGATCCCGGCCATGCATCGCAGCCGCCTCCACGTAGTCCTGATCGACACGCCACCCGAGACGTCCGAAGCCGAACTCGCCTTCTGGGGCGCCGCGTTGGGCCGCCAGCCGGTGCCCGAGGAGGGCACGCCGTTCGCCACCCTCACCCGGCTGGCCGGCGGGGAACTCCTCGCCCACCAGCGCCTTGATGAGGGCCAGCCCCGCATCCACCTCGACCTGGAGTCCGACGACGTGGCCGCCGAGGTCGCCCGGGTCGAGGCGCTGGGCGCCACCCGCGTCGGCGAGCACGACGGGTGCGTGCACCTGCGCGACCCGGCCGGCCTGGTCTTCTGCGTGGTCCCCGTGCAGAGCGAGGACTTCGCCGAGCACGCGACCACCTGGCCCTGACGGCCGGCGGGTCGCCGCCCGGCCGGGCTCGCGTGAGACCCGGCCGCCCCGCCCGGCCGCCGCCCCGCCCGGCCGAGAGCGCGGCCGGACGGGGCGACAGGGGCCGGGAACGGGCGATTCCTCTGCGGACAACTCAGCGACGCGCTACGGCAGTCGCACCTCCCCCTGGTTGAGCGTGCGCGGGTGGAAGTACGCGGCCTGGATCTCCTCGTTGGTGTTGTCGCCGCGCAGCTGCTCGGACCAGACCATGAAGTAGCTCCACTCCGGCTGCGCGTCGAGCATCGAGGGGCTCGGCACCTTCCCCATCTCGGCGATGGCGAACGGCCGGTCGCCGGCCAACGAGCGGATCTGCTGGTAGTCGCCGCTGCTCGGCAGGCCCTTGTACCAGACGTCGAGCGACACCACCTCGACATACGCGTCGCCCGGGTAGTACGCGTCCCAGCCGCCGGCCGGGTTGTCCTGGATGTTCCAGACCCAGATCAGGTTGTCCAGGCCGTGGTTGTTCACCAGGTAGTCGTGGGTGATCTGGAAGAGCCTCGAACTGCCGCCCTGGCCGGGCCGGTTGCCCCACCAGTTCCACGACTCGTTCATCTCGTGGAACGGCCGGAAGAGCACCGGCACGCCCGCGTCCTTCAACTGTTGGAGGTAGGGCGCCACGGAGTCGAGCCGGTTGAGCCACTCCCGGTGCAACCCGCTGCCCTCGGTGACCAGTTCGTTGAACTGGGCGTCGGAGATGTTCGACTTGACGCCGCCCTCGAACTCGCAGGAGGTGCCGCCGGTCGGCGGGCAGGCGTGCCAGGTCAGCGCCACCAGGGAGCCGTTGTTCCACTCGGTGATGGCCTGGTCGATCACCGACTGCCGGTTGGCGATGTCCTCGGCGCGGAACATCAGGTCGCCGCCCCACAGCCCCGGGTACTGGCCGGTGACGTCGTGCACCTGCTGGGTGTACTGGCTGGGCTGGCTGGCCGGCTCCTTGTTGTGCTGGCCGGAGACGATGTTCGAACCGCTGATGGAGTTCAGGTAGTTGACGACCTCCTGCTTCGGGGTGGGCGGGAACGCCGGCGCGCTGCCGGCCCCGTTGAGGGCGAGCGCGCCGACCGCGACCAGGGCGGTCAGCAGGATCAGCAATCGTTTTCTGGCAAGCGGGATAATGGATGTGTGCATGACGAGCAGACCTCTCTGTGCGGGGGTTGACGGTCGATCGGGTGGTGCGGTGCGGGGGTGGTGCGGTGGTGCGGCTTCTCTCTGTGGCCGCGCCGCTCAGCGGGGTGGCGGTCCGGTGGAGCCGCGCGGGGTGAAGACGGGGGTCGGCATCTGCCGGGCGGTGATCCGTTCCCCGCCCAGCACGTCGTAGAGGGCGCGGGCGACCTCCGCGCCAAAGTGATGAACGTCGTGGCTCATCGCCGACAGGGTCGGCCGGGTCAACTGGCAGAGCTGCGAGTCGTCCCACGCCAGCAGCGACACGTCCTCCGGCACCCGAAGCCCCATCTCGGCGGCGACGGACAGGGCGGCGACGGCCATCAGATCGTTGTCGTACAGGATCGCGGTGGGGCGGTCGGCGGACGCCAGCAGGGCACGCGTCGCCCGCGCGCCCTGTTCGCCGGAGAAGTCGGTGGCCAGCTGCCGGCCCTCGTCCAGCCGCAACTCCCTCACGGCGGCGGTGAAGGCGGTCGCCCGGATGGCGCTGTGGCCCAGCTCCGCCGAGCCGCCGACCCGCGCCAGCCGCCGATGGCCCAGCGCCGCGAGATAGCGCACGCACTCGGTGACGGCGGTCCCGTCGTCCGTCCACAGCGCGGCGAACGAACCGGTCAGCGACGGGTGTCCGACGGCGACCGCCGGCATCCCCAACCGGGCGAGCACCGGCACCCTGGGGTCCTCGCGCCGGAAGTCCACCAGCACCGATCCGGCGATCTGGCCGGAGCGCCACCAGTGCCGCTGGAGGTCCAACTCCTCGTCGATGTCCCGCACCAGGCGCAGCAGCAGGGCGCTGGAACGCTGGGTCAGCACGCTCTCGATGCCGGAGATGAACTCCATGTAGAAGGGTTCCAGGCCGAGTTGGCGCGCGGGCCGGCAGATGGCCAACCCGACGGTGCCGGTGCCCCGTTCGCCCAGGGCCTTCGCCGAACGGTTCGGCTCCCAGCCCATCTCCTTTGCGACGGCGAGGATATGGGCGCGGGTGCGCGCGGAGACGCCGGGCTTGTCGTTGAACGCCAGGGAGACCGCCGCGCGCGAGACGCCGGCCCGCGCGGCGACGTCCCTGATCGTCAGCCGGGCGGACCCGTGCTCCTCGCGTGAACCGGTCATGGCCGCCAGCTCCTTGTCGCGGTCGTGGGGGTGGTGCGGGGGAGTCGAACCGGGCGGCCCGGGCCGCCCTCCGGTGGGGGTGGCGCTTAACGTAGACGCGTTTCCCGGCCGCCGTCCATAGCCCGGTCCAGTCGATTCGGGCCCGATTTCAGGCCGTTCACCTGCGGGATTACTGAACCTTTACTCAACTTGTGACGCCTCTGGACAAGGCCGCTCCGTAGCCCGCACAGTGTCAGGCTGGCCGGTAGGTCTGGACCAGAGGGCTCTCTTCCCCCGGCGTCCGTACCCGTTCCGCCCCCGGCGCGCGACACCACCGTCCGGAAGGCCGCAGTTGGCCCTGTGGCACCGAGGGAACCGCCCGGCTGGGCCCGGGCGTTCCATCCGGGGACGATGCTGAAAGGGAAGGGGGCAGCCGATCGTGCTCATCGGGCCGCCGCTGGGGGACCTGTACATTCTGGCGGCCCGGGTCATGGAACGGAGCGTGACGGAGGAGTCGGCGCTCGCCAGGGCCCGGACGATGGCGGGGCACGACATCACGAGGGAGCGACTGGAGGTCTGCCATCCGCTCCTCGTCGATCTCGCCGAGCACAACGAGGACCATGCCTAGTCCCTCGATCCGGAACAGGCCCAGGCGCACTGGTCCGCCGCGGCCGATGCCGCGCGCGAGGTGTGGCGCGATGTCGACCAGCACATGCCACTCGACGAGTGTTTCCGGGCCCTTGCTCCGTCAGCCCGGTACGGCGGGCTGAGGGAGAACCACCGGTTGGCCACGCTGCTGCCCGTGCCGCTGTGGTCTTCTGGCCCCACGGCCCGCTGCCCTACATCCCCTTCCACCTGTCGCACGTGGATGGCCGCCCGCTGGCAGACGAGTGGACCGTCACCACGGTGGCGAGCAGCGCCCAACTCCTGCCCGGGTCAACCGGACACCGGCGCCGCCGACGCCTGCTCGTTGTCGGCGCGCCCTCGGCCGACGTTCGGTTCCAACTCCCCGACCAGCCACAGATCGTTGACCATGCCCGAGAACTGGCCCGCAGGGTCCCGCGCGCTCGACTGCTGGTCGGGGACGACGCCACGCCGCGCACCGTTCTGGCGGCCACGAGGAAGACCGACTACCTGCACATCGCCGCACATGGCTCGCAGGACGTGGAAGCGCCTTGGTGCCAGTGCTTGTATCTCTCGCCCGACCCGGGTGAGAACGACGGTCGGCTGTTCGCGCACCAGATCCTCGCTCTCGACCTGCGGGGCGTGGACCTGGTGACGTTGAGCGCCTGCGAGTCGGCGATGGGCCGTTACGACCTCAACGACAATCCGCGTGGCCTGCCGGCGGCGTTCCTGCTGGCCGGCGCGAGGACCGTGGTCGGCGTCCTGTGGCCGGTGACAGCTCCCGTCGCGACGCTGTTCTTCGACGACCTGTACACGCGGCTCGCGGCCGGCGACACCAAGCGGGACGCGTTCCGGCACGCCCAACTGGCCACGCGTGTCGTCCACCCGGCGTACCGGGACCGGGGCGCCTTCACCCTGATCGGCGACTGGCGCTGACTAGGTGTTCTGTCCGGGGAGGTTGTGGACGGTGATGTAGGTCTCGGTTAGGGGTCTTGAATGGGGGAGGGCCTTCTGGGTTCGGTGTGGATTGCGACATCTGCACCGACCTTGAGAAGGCCCTCAT
>NZ_RFFJ01000261.1 GCF_003696235.1 Streptomyces triticirhizae | reverse complement strand
GGCGGGGGCGGCGGGGCGTCCGTGCCGCCCCAGGGCGCGTTGGGCCGGGGCGCGCCGCCGCTGTTGGGCCGGCCCCTGCGGGCCTCGATCATGGCGACGGCGCCGGGCGGCAGCCAGGCCGAGGCGCTGCCGCCGTCGTCCCCCGCGGCGAAGAGATAGGGCGCGAGCTGGGCCTGGAGGTCGGCCGGCGAGGGCCGGTCCTCCGGCTTGTGCTCCATCAGCGACTCGATCAACGGGCGTAGCTCGTCGGGGAGTCCGGACAGGTCGGGCCGCTCGCGCAGCAGCATGAAGACCGTCTCCACCGGGTTCCCGCCGTGGTAGGGCGGATGCCCGGTGGCGGCGAAGACGAGGGTGGAGGCGAGGGAGAAGACGTCGCTCGCCCCGTTGACGGAGCGGGAGTCCTTGGCCTGCTCGGGAGACATGTACGCCGGGGTGCCCACGGCGACGTTGGTCATGGTGAGGCGGGTGTTGGAGACGCCGGACGCGATGCCGAAGTCGATCACCCGGGGGCCGTCCTCGACGACCAGCACGTTGGAGGGCTTGAGGTCGCGGTGGACCAGGCCGGCGCCGTGGATCGACTGGAGCGCCTCGGCGATGCCGGCGGCCAGCCAGCGCACCGCCTGCGCGGGCAGCGGCCCGCACTCGGTGACGATCTCCTCCAGCGAGGGCGCGGGCACATAGGCGGTGGCCAGCCAGGGGACGGCGGCGCGGGGGTCGGCGTCCACCACGGCGGCCGTGTAGAAGCCGCTGACGGCGCGGGCCGCCTCCACCTCCCTGGTGAACCGCACGCGGAACAGCTGGTCCTCGGCAAGCTCGCTGCGCACGGTCTTGATCGCCACCCGCCGGCCCGAGGCCGAACGGGCCAGATACACCAGACCCATACCGCCGGCGCCCAGCCGTCCGAGCACCTCGAACGGCCCGATCCGCCGGGGATCGTGCTGCGTCAGCTGCCCCACCATGTGCTTGCCACCTCCCCGTCTGGGCGCTTGCGTGTCCCGCCCCCATCGCAGCATCTCATTGCCGTCGGACAGGGGTGGTCTTCCGAGACGATTCTTCCCCCCGGGACCGACAGAGACGAACGCGGGGCATGGATCTGCTGGTATGCCCGCACCTGTCGTGCGATGTCCCCTCCGACGTCCTGCGGTTCGGCCCCGCTCAGCCCCGACCAACGGGCCCATTCCCCATTCGGATGCGATCAAATCGCGCCTAGATCACGCGTCGATAAGCTGACTGGCATGACAGGAAAGGTAACGACCGTCGATGGCCGGGTCGCCGGCCGACGCGGTCAGGCGACGCGGCAGAAGCTCCTCGACTGCCTGGCGAAAATGCTCTCCAGTTCCCCCTACCGAGACGTCAAGGTGATCGACGTAGCTCGCAAAGCGGGCACCTCGCCGGCCACTTTCTACCAGTACTTCCCGGATGTCGAGGCCGCCGTCCTGGAGATCGCCGAGGAGACGGTGAAGGACTCCGCCGCCCTCTCGGAGTTGGTCGTCGGGCGCTCCTGGACCGGCAAGGCCGGCAAGGAGACGGCGGACAAGCTCGTCGACGGGCTTCTCTCCTTCTGGCGCAAACACGACGCTATTCTCCGGGTGATCGACCTGGGCGCCGCCGAGGGCGACCGCCGATTCGTCCGGATCAGGACCCGGGTGCAGGGCGCGGTGGTCAAGCCGTTGACCGAGTCCATCGAGAGCCAGTTGGGCCGGGGCCGCGCCAAGCCCCCGGCGTCGCCGGCCGCGTTGGCCGGTTCGCTGGTCACCATGCTGGGCGCGGTCTCGGCCCAGCCCAAGAGCCTTCAGTCGTTGGGCGCCAAGCAGTCCGAACTCAAGCCCGCGCTCTCCCTGTTGGTGCACCTGGGCGTCACCGGCCGCAAGCCGGCGAAGTAGGGGGAACGGGCGGCGCCGCCCGGCCCCTGTCTCCGGGACGGCGCGTCCCGCCCCTCGCACGCCGGCGCGTTGAACCAGCGCGCGACCAGCCGATGGCTCCCCGTTTCAAGCCCCCTGCTGGGGAACGGGCCGGCTGCGTATGCTCCTGCCCATGCCGAACCCGCCCACGCCCTCGGAGTCCATAGCCCCCGTGCATGTCATCGGGGCTGGTCCCGGGGGGCTCGCCACCGCAGCCGCCCTCGCCGAACGCGGCATCCGCGCCGTGGTCGTGGAGAAGTCGCCCGATGTGGGCGCCAGTTGGCGCGGCCACTACGAGCGGCTGCGCCTGCACACCACCCGCCGCTGGTCGGCGCTGCCGGGGCTGCCCATACCCCGCTCGGCCGGCCGTTGGGTCAGGCGGGACGACTTCGTCGCGTACCTGGAGGAGTACGCCCGCCACCACCGGCTCGACCTGGCGGCCGGCGTCGAGGTGTTCCGCGTCGAGCGCCCCGACGGCCCGGGCGCCGACGCCGGGGACTGGCTGCTGAGCGCGACTGGCGGGCGCCGGCTGCGCGCCTCCGCCGTCGTGGTGGCCACCGGCTTCAACCACACGCCCCATGTGCCGGACTGGCCCGGCGCCGCCGACTTCGCCGGCGAACTGTCGCACGCGCGCTCCTACCGCGCGCCGGCGCACTTCCGTGGCCGGGACGTGCTGGTGGTGGGCGCGGGCAACACCGGCGCCGAGATCGCCGCCGAACTCTCCGAGGCCGGCGCTGGCAACGTCTGGCTCTCGGTCCGCACCCCGCCGCACATCCTGCGCCGCTCCACGTTGGGCTGGCCATCGCAGGCCAGCGCGATCCTCGCCCGCCGGCTGCCCGTCGGCCTGGTGGACCGGGCCGCCCGCCCGCTGGCCAGGCTGCTGCCCGACCTGACCGAACAGGGGCTGCCCCGGCCCGAGGTGGGCCTCTACACCCGGGTCCAGCAGGGCGCCATCCCGGTGTTGGACCGTGGGCTGGTCCGCGCGGTGAAGCGGGGCCGGGTGCGGCCGGTCGCCGCCGTCGCCTCGTTCGAGGGGGAACGGGTGCTGCTGGCGGACGGCGCGGAGCTGCGGCCCGAGGTGGTGATCGCCGCCACCGGCTACCGGCGCGGCCTGGAGCCGCTCGTCGGGCACCTGGGGCTGCTGGACGGCCAGGGCCGGCCGCTGGTGCACGGCCGCCAGACCCATCCGGCCGCCCCCGGGCTGTACTTCACCGGATACTCCAACCCGATCAGCGGGACGCTGCGCGAACTGGGCCGCGACGCCCCGAGGATCGCCGCCGCCGTCGCGGACCGGATCGCCGCGCTCGAACGACGCCGCTGAGCCGGCCGGTTCGCCCGCGAACCGGCCGGGCGGGCGCCGTTGGCCGCCGGGCGGGCGCCGTTGATCGAGGCGAGCGGCCCCTCCCCGCGAGGAGGAGGGGGCTCGCCGGGTGGTCCGCACTCGCCGAGGTCTCCGGCCGCCGGCCGGCCTCGGCGTCCCCTCGCGGCGCTCCACCCCGCCCGTTCGAACCGGCCTCCACGGCCGAACGGGAACCCTTCACAGGGTCATCAAGCCAATACGGGACGTCAATAGCTGGCCGGAACCCTGCGCCCCTGGCGGGGCGCCTCGTCCGGGGGTTGGCCCGGGGGCGAGCAGTCCAACTCGCACCAGACGCGCTTTCCCTCGCCCTCCCGCTGCCAACCCCAGCGGGCCGCCAGCACCTCGACCAACTCCAGCCCCCGACCGCCCGTGTCGCACCGCGTCGCCTGCCGGGGCATGGGCGCGACGCCACTGCCGTCCACCACCTCAAGTCGCACCGGCACCCCGGCGCAGCCACGCTCGGCCCGGGACGCCTCCGGGCGCCGCACCGCCAACCGCAGCACCGCCGGGCGGCCGGTGTGGACCACCGCGTTGGTCACCAACTCCGAGACCAACAGCACCAACGTGTCGCCCGGCGCCGCGTCGGGGCAGGCCGGGCACGGCCGGCCACCGCCGATCTGCGCCCGCACCCAGCGGCGCGCGCGGGCCACCTCCGAGGGCTCGGGGGCCACCTCCAACTGTCTTTCCAGCTCCTGCACCGTTCACACCATCCGAACCGCCGGACAAAACACCTCACACCGAGGCACAACCCCAGCTCAGGACAGCATGATTGACGGGCGAGTCGGACAACAAGCGCTTCCGGAATAATCCGGCGCAAAGGAGTAAGCGCGCGAGGCGCTGTGCGAGCCGGGAAACGTTCGCTCGAACAGGAGTAAGGCAAGGCTCACGGGAGCGAGTTCGGGCGCGCGGCCCACCCGTTGTCCAGGGCGCTCAGGCGCTCAGCTGCGCGTCGGTCCCGCCGACGGCCGAGGCCAGGTCGGGGTGGCAGTCGAAGAGCCGGCGCACGCCCAACGCGGCCAGCACACGGTTCACATGGGAGCCGTCCTCCGCGCCCCTGGCCGGCAGGATCAGCCGCAACTCCCCCGCGCACGACCGCATCAGCCGCCGCGCGCCCACCAGCACGCCCACCCCGCTGGAGTCGCAGAACAGGACCTCGGACAGGTCGAGCACCAGCCGTCTCCTGCCGTCGGCCACCGCGTCGTGGACGCGCTGGCGCACGGTCGGCGAGGTCGCCAGGTCCAGCTCGCCGACGACGCGCAGCACGGTCCACTCCCCCCGCTGCTCCGCACGCACCGTGAGCGCCGTCATCACGCGTCCTTCCCTGCTCGTCGACCGATCCGCATCGCATGTCCTCCTACGCGACCTGCCCACTTTCCCGTTCGGCACGCGTCACCATCCGTGTCCGGGTCGGGCCGCGTCGGTCATCCGGCCACCGTACGCACGGCGTCGGCGGCGGAATCGTGGATGCGCTCCGGCCAGCCCCGCGCGAGGTCGACGCGTGGGGGAGCGCCGGGACAGCACCGCACACTACATTTGACGTGATCGAGGTGCCGGAGGTTGTCGGCGGGCGGACGGGAATGGGGGCCGAATGGCGCACGAGACGCCGCCACACTGGGACCGGAACATGCGGGAGCGGCTCCGCCGGGGCGAGGCGGCGGCGCTGGCCGAGCTGTACGACCGGTTCGCCTCCCTCGCCTACGGCATCGCCCAGCGGGTGCTCGACGACGAGACCGCCACCGGCCAGGTCACCCGCGAGGTCTTCGCCACCATCTGGGAGACGCCGGAGAGCTTCGACCCGCGCCAGTCCACGATGCGGGCCTGGATCGCGGCCCAGGCGCACCGGTTGGCGGTGGCCAGGCTGCGGGAACGCGCCGCCGGGCCGGCCGTTCACGAACAGGTGCGGGCCGCCGCGACGGCCGCCAGGGCCGACTACATCGTGACCGCGATGCCGGCGCCGCTGCGGGAGGCGCTGGAGCTGACCCGATTCCAGCGGCAGGACTACCGGCAGATGGCGCGGCGGCTCGGCATCAGGGAGGACGAGGCCAGGCGCCGGCTGCGGCTCGGGCTCCAACTGCTGTCCTCCGCCGCCCAGTACGGGGCCGAGAGCGCGGCGCCCGGCGGGGAGCCGCTCCCGCCGGGCGAGGAGCCGGCGCGACCGAGGGAGCGGGAGGCGCGGTGAGCGACCCGCGTTCCGGCGGCAGTGGCGCGCGTTCGGGCGCGAGCGGACCGCCTTCGGGCGGGGCCGGCGCGGAGGGCGCCGGCGCGCGCGACGGCGTGCACGAGTTGGAGGGCGCCCCCCGGGTGCCGCGACCTCGTCGAGGAGAGGCCGAGGTGGCCGAGCATCCCGAGGACCCGGAGGACGTGCGGCACAGACCGGAGGAGCACGAACGCGTCACGGCGCTGCTCGGCGCCTGGGCGCTGGCGGCCTGCTCGGCCGAGGAGACGAGGCTGGTCGATGAGCACCTCGACGCCTGCGAAGCCTGCGCCGGCGAGTCGCTGCGGCTGCGGGACGCGGCGATGCTGCTGGAGCCGCGCCGCAGCCTCGACCTCGACCCCGAGCTGCGGGCCGAGGTGCTCGACGGCTGCCTGGCCCGCCGCCCGGCCCGACTGCCCGTGCCGTCCTGGGCCGCCCCGTTGGACGCCGAGGCGGCCCGCCTGGACGCCCTGCTGCTGGACATGGCCGACGACGAGTGGCTGACCGAGGTGCGGCTGCGCTGGTTCGACGGGGACACCGAGCGCGGCCACACCACCACCGTCGCCGGGGTGCTGGACCATCTGCGCGCCTCGGACGGGCTGTTGGCGCGGATCATGAGCCTGCCCGACCCACTCTCCGGGCTGCCCGGGCTCGACGACCCGGACGCCCCGGACGACCCGGTCGCCCGCACCCTGGCCGCCTGGGCGGCGACCGCCGCCTCATCCGACGACAACGGCCGTGACGCCAGGGCGGGTTGGGAACCCTGGCGCGCCCAGACCAGGGCGCTGGTCTGGGCGGCCTCCCGCACCGGCGGCCGAACCGGCGAACGGCGGGTGCCGGGACCGGCCTACGACGCGGGGCGCCTGCCGGCGGTCGGGGGCGCGCCCTCGCTCTCCGACCTCTATCTGGACCGGGCGTTCGCCTGCTGGGTGCACGCGGGCGACATCGCCGGGGCCGTCGAGTACCCGTACGGGCCGCCGTTGCCGCCGCACCTGCGGCTGCTGGTCGACCTGGCGGCGCGGCGGCTGCCCGGCAGCATCGCCGGCCGCCGAAGAGCGGGCCTGGCCCGCTCCCCCGCCCGCCTCACCACGGCCGGCTCGCCCGGCCGAACCCTCCACCTGGAGGTGGAGGGCGCGGGCGGCGGGGACTGGTTCATCCCGCTGGACTCCCCCGTCGCCGCCGTCAGCCGCACGGCGGCGCGCGGGGCGGTGGCCCATGTCGCGCTGGACGACGTGGAGTTCTGCCGCCTCGCGGCGGGACGCATCACCCCCGACGAGGCGGCCGCCGGCGCGGAGGGCGACCCCGACATCGTCCACGACGTCCTGGCGGCCGCCGCGTCGATGTCCCGCCTGTAGCGGGACGCCGCGCGCTGGCGTTCCGGCGGAGGCGCGAGCGCGCTGCGCGCGCCGCGCGGGGGCCGCTGCGCGGCGGGCGGGTGACGCGCACGGCGCGCATGGTGCACG
>NZ_RFFJ01000260.1 GCF_003696235.1 Streptomyces triticirhizae | reverse complement strand
TCCCGCGGATCACCGCCACCCCCGAGGAGGCCGCCGGCCTCCTCGACGCCCAGCGGCGGCGCGCCCACGCCGGCGGCGGCCGGCCCGCGCTGGACGCGCTGCGCGCCCGCTTCCCCCGGCTGCCGCTGGGCGACGCAGGACCCGCCGACCCGCTCCCCGCCGACCTGCTGCCCGAGACGCCAGACGAGGTCTTCGCCACCCTCGGCTCCCACTACCTCCCGCTGTGGGACCTCGCCCGCCAACCCGGCCTGACCGTCGGCCGGTTCGCCGCCGAGGCGGCGCTCCTCGGCGAGCACGCCCGGTTCGTCGGCACGCCCGAGCAGCTGGGCGCCGAGCTGCGCCGCTGGTTCGACGAGGACGGCGTGGACGGCTTCCAGTTCATCCTCGGCAACGACTTCGACGCGCTCTGTTCCCGCGTCGTCCCCCTGCTGCGCGGCGAGACGCCCCGCGGCCGGCACCCGCACCCCCGCCGTACCCCCAGCAGAACAGGTGACCACATATGACCGAGACCCCGCACGCCGCGCCCCCCGAACCCGCCGTCCACCCGCCCGCCGACGAGCCACCCGCCGACGCCTCCGCCGCCCGTGGCGCGTTATGGCGGCGGCGCCTCTTCGAGGGCGAGGCCGGGCTGACCCGCTTCGTCGTCGAGACCCGCGCCGGCGCCCACATGCGGGCGCTCCTCGAAGTCAAGCAGGCGATCTTCGAGTCACTCCCCGACAACAACGACGAACAGGAGTGGAAGGCCGCGTTCTTCCGGGGCCAGGCCCTGATGGAACGGTTCGTCGTCCACCACTTCGGCCTCCCGGAGCTGGCCGCCTGGGCCAGGTCCAACGGGATCATCTACGCGGCCGTCGACCCCGCCGCGAAACACGACGCCAGGGTGCCCCTGGACCGCCTCGCCGCCCAGGCCGACCTCTACGGCTCCGACACCGAGTGGCTCGCCCACGACCCCGAGCGCGCCACCCTCCGCATCCGCCGCTGCGCCATCTGGGAGTACCGGGAACGCGCCCGACGGCGCGGCGTCCCCATCACCCTGGGCGCGCCCTGCGAGTACTGCGTGCCGGCGACCACCGCCATGGTGACCATCAAGGGACTGAACGCCCGCCACCAACTGACCGAGGACGCCCGAGGCCACGGGTGCGTCTGGACCGCCTCCCGCACCCCGGCCGCACCCGAGGCTCCGGACGCGCCCGAAGCCACGGACGCCCCGGTGAACGGCACCCGCAACGGACGCGAAGGTTGACCACCATGACGACCCGCCACCCCGGAACGACCACGCTGCCCACCGCGCCGCCCCGCCCGGCCCCGCGCGTCGAGGACGACATCGCGCGGCTGCGCGCCCTGCCCGCCCGCCAACAGCCCGACTGGCCCGACCGGTCGGCGCTGCGCGCCGCGCTCCGCTCGCTGCCGCCCGGCGACCTGGTGACCCGCGAGGACGTCGACGAACTCCGCCACGAGCTGGCCCGGCTCGACGCCGCCGGCGGGCTCGTCCTCCAACTCGGCGACTGCGTCGAGGACATCGACACCGACGTGCCGGCCGCCACCCGCGCCAAGGTCGCGTTCCTCACCCAGGTCCGCTCCCATCTGAGGACCCGCACCGGCCGCGACATCGTCGCCGTCGGCCGGCTCGCCGGCCAGTACGCCAAGCCGCGCTCCGCCGAGTTCGAGGTGGTCGACGGGCAGCGGCTGCCCGCCTACCGGGGCCCCATCGTCAACGCGCCCGAGCCGACCCCCGAGGCCCGCCGCCCCTCGCCCGCCCGCCTCGCCCTGGCCCACGCCGCCGCCCGCTCCGCCCACGCCACGCTCGCCGACCACCACCGGGCGACCGCGCGCCGCGACCCGATCTGAACCAGCCACGAGATGCTGCTCCTCGACTACGAGCTGCGCTTCCTGCGCGCCGGCGAGCCGGCCGGCCGGCACCTGCTGGCCACCACCCACTGGCCGTGGGTCGGGGCCCGCACCCGGCAACGCGACGGCGCCCACATCGCGTTGGCCGCCACCCTGCACAACCCGGTCAGCGTCAAGATCGGCCCCGACACCGCGCCCGAGGAGGCCGCGGCGCTCGCCGCCGCCCTCAACCCCGAGGACGAGCCGGGCCGGCTGACGTTCATCGCCCGGATGGGCCACCGCGAGATCGACCGCCTGGGCCCGCTGGTGCGCGCCGTCCACCGCCGCGTCGAGCACGTCCACTGGGTCAGCGACCCGATGCACGGCAACACCGTCAGGGGCGTCCACGGCTTCAAGACCCGCCATGTCGAGCACATCGTCGCCGAGTTGACCGCCTTCCAGCGGATCGTCACCGGGGCCGGCCGCCGGCCCGCGGGGCTCCACCTGGAGGCCACAGGCGACGACGTCCACGAGTGCGCGGAGCACGGCGTCGAGCCCCACGACCCCGCCCGCTACCGCACCCTGCTCGACCCCCGGCTCAACCCGGAGCAGACCGCCACGGTCCTCGGCCACTGGCACGCCTGACCCCCGCCCCGCGACGCCCGCCCGTTCCCGCCCCGGCGCGCCCGCGCACACGCAAGCCCGCACAGGAGAGATCCCCATGGCGCAGCACCCCCTTCTCGCCCTTGAGGACACCGCCAACCCCGACCCCGAGGAGTACCTCCAGGCCGCCCTGCGCTGGCACTTCTCGCCCGAGACCGGCTCCCGGCTGTGGCTCGACCTCGCCCGGCGGCTCGACTTCGACCCCGTCCGCGACATCCGTGGCTACGCCGACCTGGGCCGCTTCCCCGACATCGCCGAGCACCTGCGGGACCGGCCCGTCGAGGACCTCGTCCCCGCCGGGCTGGTCGACGAGCCGGTGCCCGCCGTCTTCGAGACGGGCGGCACCACCGGCTCGCCCAAGCGCCTGATCTACACGGACCGTTGGGTGCGCCGCGCCCTGGAGTGGAAGACGGCGGAGTTGCGCGCCGCAGGCTTCCCCGAGGGCGAGCCCTGGCTGGTCGCCATGCCCTCGGGCCCGCACGCCTACGGCCACACCAGCCGCCTCCAGGCCAGGGCGCTCGGCTCGGTCCTGCACACCGTCGACCTCGACCCGCGCTGGGTGAAGAAGGAGACAGCGGCCGGCCGCCGGCCCGACGCCTATCTGACGCACCTGGTCGACCAGCTCGGGCACGTCATCCGCACCCAGCGGATCGCCGCCCTCACCACCACGCCGCCGATCCTCACCGAACTCCTGCTGCACGACGCCCTGGTGGACCGGCTGCGCGCCTCGCTGCGCTATCTCGCGCTCGCCGGCGCCCACCTCGACGACGACACCTACGACCTCATCGCCGGCACCCTGCCCGACACCGTGATCCAGAACATCTACGGCAGCACCATGGTGCTGACCACCGCCCGGCTGCGCACCCCCACCGCGCCGCCGCCCGCCGCCCTCTACGACGGCTACCCGCCGTTCGTCGTCTTCGCCGTCGTCGACCCCGACACCCACCGGCCCGTGCCCTACGGGCAGCGCGGCCAGGTCCGCATGACCCATGTCAGCAGCGGCCTGTTCATCCCCAAC
The DNA here is from genome assembly GCF_003696235.1 of Streptomyces triticirhizae. Classification (GTDB taxonomy): domain Bacteria; phylum Actinomycetota; class Actinomycetes; order Streptomycetales; family Streptomycetaceae; genus Streptomyces; species Streptomyces triticirhizae. The sequence continues at coordinate 3,451 of NZ_RFFJ01000260.1, read as the reverse complement.
AACCTGGAACGCGACTCCGCGATCCGGGCCCCCGCGCCCGAGGGCGGCGTCGGCGACGCCCTCAACTCCCCACAGCCGCTCGCCGCGTTCGACGGCGAGCCCGTCATCCAGGGGGTCTACTGATGACCACCACCGGCACCCTCGTCGAACTGCCGCTGCTCACCCACCGGGGCACCCACACCACCCGCGCCCACGAGACCGTGCACGCCGTGGACGGCGCGCCCCTGGCCAGCCTCTCCCTCGCCCCCGACCTGCTGCTCGGGCAGGCCCTGGCCGCCCAGCGGCGCGCCGCCCCGCTGCCGGCGCCCGAGCGGGCCGCCCGCCTCGCCGAGGCCGCCGACCGCTTCCTGAACGACACCCTCGGCGGGCTGACGTTCCCCCAACACCTGGCGCTGGTGCGCCGGGTGACCGGCCACAACGCGCCGCTGTCCGAGGAGTTGAGCCGCGCCGTCGCCACCGCCGTCGCCGAGGCGCCGGCCCGCGCCGACCGCGCCCGGCCGGTCGGCTCGCTCGGCTCCTGGCGCGAGGCCGCCGCCGGGCCGGGCAGCGGGGTGTGGACGCGGCGCGGCGAGACCCTCGCCGCCGTGCTCTCCGGCAACACGCCCACCATCCAGAACGGTTGGCTCCAGGCTCTGGCCCTCGGCTACCGCGTCGCGGTGCGCCCCTCGCGCCGCGAGCCGTTCACCGCGCACCGCGTCGTCGCCGCGCTGCGCGCCGCCGGCTTCCGGACCACCGACGCGGTGTGCCTCCCGACCGGCCACGCCGGCGCGGAGACCCTGCTGCGCCGCGCCGACCTCGGCCTGGTCTGGGGCGGCGACGACGTCAGGGCGCGCTACGGCGCCGAGCCGACGATCAAGGTGGGCGGCCCGGGGCGTGCCAAGACGCTGGTGACGCGCGGCCACCACACCCGCCGCACCGTCGCCTCGATCGCCGAGGCCGTCACCGCGCTCTCCGGCGCGGCCTGCGTGAACACCTCGGCGGTGCTCGTCGAGGGCGACCACGCCGCGTTGGCCGCCGCCTTGGCCGCCGCCCTCACCGAGGAGGCCGCCGGGCGCCAGACCACCGACCGCCACCTCGGGCCCCGGGTGAACGAGGCGACCGCCGAGGCGCTCCTGAGCCAGCTGCGGCGCGCCGGCGCCCATCCGGAGATCCCCCTCGACCGGATCGCCACCCCGCACCCCGAGGGCGGTGTGGTGCTGGGCCCCGCCGTGCTCACCGTCGGCGACGCCCACCACCCCCTGGTCGGCGGCGAACTCCCCTTCCCCTGCGTCACGGTGGCGCCCTGGGCGCCGGCGGACGGCATCGCCCCGCTGCGCGGCTCGCTGGTCGTCACCGCCCACACCGAGGACGAGGCGCTGATCGAGGCGCTGCTCCACGAGCCAACGGTCGGCAACGTCCACCTGGGCGCCCCGACCAGCCACGGCGGCCCCCACCTGCCCCACGAGGGCTACCTCGGCGCGTTCCTGATGCGCGACAAGGCGGTGGTCGCCCTGCGCGAGGAGGCGGTGGTCGCCGCCCGATGACCGCTCGGACCTCGGACGTTCAGAACTCCTCGTCGAGGGCGTCCAGCGCCAGCTCCAGCTCGGTGAGGTCCGGCGGCACCAGCGTCGTGGAGTCCACCAGCTCCCGCAGCAGGTTGTGCATCAGCGTCGCGTCGCTGGCGTCGTCGTCGGCCTCCCGCACCAGCTTGGCCGCCACCCGCCCGCTGCGGTGCAGCCGCCGGCGCACCGCGCCCACCCGCTCCTCGACCCGCCGCTTGGTCCAGCCGTACTCCGGCTGGAGCGCTTCGAGTTGGGCCACGGCCCTGCGGTACACCAGGGGCCTGGGCTCCAGGTCGTAGCGCAGGTACTCCTGGCCCAGCACGATCAGCGCCAGCCGCTCCGCGTCGTCCAGCGGCCACCGCTGGGGCGGGATGGTGTCGGCGGACTCGCGCGCGCCGGGCCCGGCGTCGTCGTGGTCGGCGACATACAGCTCGACGAGGTGCTCCCGGAAGCCGAAGCCCCGCACGAAGACCGGCGTGTACCCGGGCGCCAGCGGAACAGGGTCGGTGGAGCTGTGCACCAACTGGCCGCGCGGCAGCCGCAACAGCCGTTGCCCGGTGTTCCGCAGCCACCAGCCGTGGTCGTGGAAGGTCACCTCGCCGTGGCGGCGGCTGACGCCGGTGTCGTCGCCGCCGACCTTCAGCTCGTTGACCGGCTCCCCGGCCCGCCCGAAGCGCACGGTGCGCACCGAGCGGGGATCGGCCCGCACGCTGCCGGAGACCGTGCGGGCGTGCAGCGTGCCGGGCGCGGCGGGCTTCCGCTCGACGGCCAGGCGGGCCAGGCTCTCGGGAGGGTCGGGGTTCATCGGGGCGTTCCTCTCGCTTCGTCGGCCGGGTGCGGACGCGTCGCGCGCGGTGGGTGTCGGGGGAGCGGGGGCCATCGTCCCGCCGCCCGCCCGTGACCCCTCCCAGCGGCCGCCAGCCGGCCGCCCGGTCAGGCCGCCGGCAGCTCGGCGGCGGCCGCCTCCGCCAACCCCCGGACCACCGCGCACAGTTCGTCCATGCCCCGGTCGGCGGCCGGGTCGGCGCGCACATGGACGCGGACCATCTCCGCATAGGTGTCCGCGTCCCGGCCGCCGTAGGTGCGGTACTCGACGAACGCCGTGCACGTCCCCTCGCCGTTGCCCTCCTCCTCGACGACCGTGTCGAAGCCGTGCGGCCGGAACGGCTCGCCCTCGGGCGCCGTCCTGGGCTGGTCGCGGTGGAAGGCCACCTCGGCGCCCAGGGTCTTCTCCTCGTTCGCCCACTCGCAGGACCACTCCCGCACGCCGACCTCCGGCTCGTCCTCGGCCAGCCCCGGCAGCCCCGCCAGGGACTCGGCGTCCAGCAAGGCGCAGGCGCTCGTCCAGGCCAGCGAGTTCGCCGCGTGCGGGGTGGCCAGGCGCGGCACCCGGCCCTCGTTGAGCACCTCGGCCGCGTTGTCGGCGACCGCCTCGGCCAGCAGACAGAGCGTCGCCTGGCCGCCGGCGACCGGGCCGTGCTCCTCGGTGACCCGCAGCCCCACCACCAGCTCCTCCGCCTCGGCGGCCGGCGGCACCAGCGTCAACGCGCACTCGTCGTCCTCCGGCTCCTCCTCCAGCACCCCCACCCCGCCCAGGGTGCGGGAGAACTCGCCCGCCTCGGGCGGCGCGCCGGGGCGCAGGGCGAGGGAGACGTCGATGCGCGAGCCGGGCGCGAGCCGGTCCTCCTCCTCGGGGGTGATCAGCACGTCGCACTGGTCGAAGTTCCCGAAGTCCGCGTCCACCCGCACGCTCCCGAACCGGCCCAGCGCCGCCGCGTCGGCCAGCGCGCACAGGTCGGCGGTGCGCGGGGCGCCGATCGAGCCGGGCCCGCCGTCCGTCGAGTGCTCCGGGCCGCCGCCCGCCCGGTCGTCGCCGTCCGGGCCGCCGTCGCCGCCGGGCACCAGCGGCA
>NZ_RFFJ01000026.1 GCF_003696235.1 Streptomyces triticirhizae | reverse complement strand
CCCGCCCGCCCGCGCGTTCACACCAGGGCCTGCGCCTCCATCTCCTCCCGCAAGCGGTACACCTCGACGGTTCCCTTCGCGGTGTAGAACCAGGCGTGCAGCCGCAGTTCGCCGGCGGCGCGGCGGTGGCGCACCTCCGGGTACTCGGACAGATGGGTCAGCTGGGTGACCAGATGGGCCCGGGAGGCCCGGTCCCAGGCCACCTCGTTCAGGGGGCCGGCCGCGAGCCGGCCGGCCGCCGTGTCGCAGGCCACCTTGGAGCGGCCTATCGCCAGCCAACGGCGCATCGCCGGCCGCACGGAGGCGGTGTGACGGTTGAGCAGGCAGGCGACCGCCGTGCAGCGGGAGTGCCCGCAGAGCACGACGTCCCGCACGCTGGGCTCGCGCAGCACGTGTTGGATGGCCGCGATCTCGCTGGAGATCACGTCGGTGCGGTAACGGGGCACGATGTTGCCCATGTTGCGCAGCTCGAACAGCCGCTCGGGGGCGATCCCGGTCAGCCGGGTGGCCACCAGCCGGGCGTCCGTGCAGCTGATGAACAGCGCCTGCTGGTGGCGGGTGAAGTGGGCGCGACGGCCCAGGGGTTCGTCGGTGCGAACGGCGATGGGGCGTGGCTGGTCCAGGCGTGAAGGCATTGCGCGTGCTTCCCCTTCTCTGGGTGGCGAACGGATCGTGGCGACGTGCGCTCACGGCCGGCGGTGCCGGGTCGGGAGCGCGTCGCGGTCAGGTCCGCCAGCTCTGGAGGACGGCTCGGGCGACCCCCGGCGGGGAGTCAACGAGCACCCAGGCGAAATGGAAGCCGGAGAGCGGCGGCCCTCGGCGCTGGTTGGCCGGGATGAGTCCGGGGTGGGAGCAGACCGCCATCGTCGGCAGGCCAGGGCCGCCCGGACCGGGCGCCGCCACCGGGATCGCCCTCCCCCGGCAGCCGCCCATCGCGCGGGCGTCCTCGCGGTCGGACTGGGTGTGCGTGTGCTGCGGCACCGGGCGCTGCAACAGCTCGCTGGCCAGGAAGTGCCCGGGCACCACGCTGTGCTGGTGGTCGAGCGTCAGGCCCCTGGGCGTGAAGGTCAGGCGGTCGACGCCCTGGGTGGGGGTGTGGATGAAGAGTCCCTGCCAGACCATGATGCCGATCAGCAGCGCGCACAGGGCACGCGCGCGGAGCATGGTCCCGGTCACGAAGCGACTCCCGAGTGAGCGCGGCGTCGACCGGTCGGGTCGAGGCGCGGTGAGTTGGGCTGTGCCGCCGCCGAGGCGGGCACGAGCGGCCCCGGCGGGGTGGACGGACGGTGCGGGTGAGCACCGCGAACGGGCGTGGCGGCCCGGAGGCTCAGCCTGACGTCCCGTCAGGCACGGTGGGCTCCACGGGAAGGGAGCCAACGGGCACAGATCGGTGAACGAGCGAGATTAGTTTCTGGCCTCGCGTGGGCATGATGCCCGAGGACGCGGCGCGGCGTTCTCCGCGGGCCGTCCGATCCCGTCTGCTTCCCCACGTCTCTTCCCCCTGCTTCGGTCCTGGTCGCGACCACAGTAACAGCCGACCGACCAGCCAGTCTAGTCCCGTTTATGGGCAACCGGCCCGCCAGACCGTCGAGTTGGGCAGGTGGCCCCTCAGAAGCCGGCGGGGGTGAACCGCACCGGGAGGGACCGTGGGCCACGGGTGAAGACGCCCCGCTCCACCGGCTCGAAGCCGTCGGCGAGGCGGAGGTCGGGCAGGGCGTCGAGGAGTTGGTTGACGCCCGTCTCCACCTCGGCTTTGGCGAGCAGCGCGCCGACGCAGAAGTGCCGGCCGAGCGCGAAGGCCAGGTGGTCGGCGGCGGCGGAGAAGGCGGTCGTGGTGGTGAGGTCGTCGCGGCGGATGTCGAAGCGGTCGGGGTCGCGGTAGCGGGTCTCGTCCCGGTTCGCGGCGCCGATCAGACAGGTGACGGTGGCCCCGGGAGGCACGGTGCCGCCGCTGAGCGTCACCTCGGCCGCCGACTGCCGCATGATCATGTGGACCGGCGGGGTGTGGCGCAGGGTCTCGGCGAAGGCCCGGGGGATCAGACCACGGTCGGCGCGGACGGCGGCGAACTGGTCGGGGTGGCGCAGCAGGTTGGCGAAGAGGCTGGCGATCGCCCTGTCGGTGGTCTCGCCGCCGGCGGCGAGCAGCAGGCTACAGAACGCCCTGATGTCCTCGTCGCTCATCCGCACGCCGTCGATCTCGGCGGCGCACAGCGTGGACAGCAGGTCGTCACCCGGGTTCTCGCGGCGTGCGCGGATGATCGGCAGCATGTACGCGGCGAACTCGACGCGGGTCCGCTCCCCCGCCGCCCTCACCTCCGGGTCGCCCGAGAGGTTGCCGAGGAAGGCGACGACGGACGTGTACCAACGGTGGAAGCGGGGGTGGTCGGCCTTGTCGAGGCCCAGCATGTCGGCGATCACATTGACCGGGAAGCGGGTGGCGTAGTCGGCGACGAGGTCGGCGGAGCCGGCGTGCCGGAAGGCGTCGATCAGTTCACGCGAGTCGCGCTCGATCACGGGGAGGAACCTCTCCCGCAGCTCGGCGCCCCGGAACGCGGGCGCGACCAGGGCGCGGCGCACGGCGTGCTCCCGGCCGTCGAGCTGGAGGATGGTCCTGCCGTGCACCGGCTCGATCTGCCAGGCGTAGTTGTCGGTCGTGAACTCGCCGTTCCTGTCCCGGAAGATCCGCTGGACGTCCTCGTAGCGCGAGACGAGGTAGCTCCGCGTGGCCTCGTGCCAGATGAGCGGCGCGCTCTCGCGCATCACGCGGTAGGCCGGGTAGGGGTCGGCCGCGAACTCGGGTGAGAGGATGTCGGGCACCTGGGGGAGAGACACGGAACGCTCCTCGGATCGGTGTGCGCCGCGGCCCTCCAGGTTATGGAGCGGCCGGCGGACGGAACAGACCGCCCGAAGGCCCCGCGCCGGGAGAGGCGCCCGGGGAACGGTTCTGTCGTTTGGCGATGGCGACCGACCGGGTTCGACGGAACGGTTTCCACGAAGGCCCGAAGCGGGCCCGGGAAACGCCGCATCCCGGGGCGCGTGTTTCCAAAGCACGCCCCGAACCCGCCCGTTCACACCTTCGAACCGGGAAATCAGAAATGCTTTCCCCTGATCGCCTCTTCGTGAATCGGCGCGCGGCCAGGCGCCCTCCCCCCGACGCCACCTCCGCCGGCAACGTCGCACGTCAGGGCCGTTCACGCCGTTCGCTCCGCCGGTGAACTCCCCGTGCGCCGGCGCGCGTTGACGCCACCGAGCGTCACCCACGGAAACACACCGCCTTTACCATGAGGGCACACGATCACATCACCGCACGACCACAGGAATGCCCCTCGGGATATTCCGGTTCTCTTGGCGTGTTGTCCTCTCCCGCGAAACGGCGGGACGGGCAAACGGTCCCCCCTCCTCCGGCTGACCCATCCCCGCGTCATCCCCGAAGGATCACCATGAAGAACTCCGTCCCCGTCCCCTCCTGCCCCGGTGCCCCCGCCTCCCCCGAATCCGGGGCCGACTCCAGGTCCGAATCCGCGTCCGAATTCGGCCCCGGCTCCGGCGGATTCGCCATTGTCGGCATCGGCTGCCGCTTCCCCGGCGGCGCCAACGACCACCGCTCCTACTGGCGCAACCTCGTCGAGGGCCGGGACTGCCTGACCCCCACGCCACGCGACCGCTACGACGTGGCCACCCTGGGCAGCGCCGACCGCGACAAGCCCGGCCGCCTGGTCGGCGGACGCGGCGGCTATATCGACGGCTTCGACGCCTTCGACCCCGCCTTCTTCGGCATCAGCCCCCGCGAGGCGGCCCATCTCGACCCGCAGCAGCGGAAGTTGCTCGAAGTGGCCTGGGAGGCGCTGGAGGACGGCGGCCAGCTCCCCGGGCGGCTGGCCGGCACCGATGTCGGCGTGTTCGTCGGGGCGTTCACCCTCGACTACAAGATCCTCCAGTTCGCCGACCTGGACTTCGAGACACTGGCCGCCCACACCGCGACCGGGACCATGATGACGATGGTCTCCAACCGGATCTCGTACTGCTTCGACTTCCGGGGCCCCAGCCTCTCCCTGGACACCGCGTGCAGCTCCTCGCTGGTCGCCGTCCACCTGGCCTGCGAGTCCCTGCGGCGGGGCGAGACCGGCCTGGCGCTGGCCGGCGGCACGCTGCTGCACTCCGCGCCTCAGTACACCATCGCCGAGACCAAGGGCGGCTTCCTCTCCCCCGCCGGCCGCTCCCGCCCCTGGGACGCCTCGGCCGACGGCTATGTGCGGGCGGAGGGCGTGGCGTTGGTCGCGATCCGGCGCCTGGCGGACGCGCTGGCCGACGGGGACCCCATCCACGCGGTGATCACCGGCAGCGGGGTCAACCAGGACGGCCACACGGCCGGGATCACCGTGCCCAGCGCCGACGCCCAGGTCCGGCTGATCGAACGGGTCTGCGCCGAGGCCGGGATCACCCCGGGCGACCTCCAGTACGTGGAGGCGCACGCCACCTCGACGGCCGTCGGCGACCCGATCGAGGCCGCCGCCCTGGCCCGCGCCCTGCCCGTCGGCCGAACTCCCGGGAACCTGCCCTACGTTGGCTCGGTCAAGGCCAACATCGGGCACACCGAGTCGGCCGCGGGCGTCGCCGGGCTGATCAAGGCCGCGCTGGCGCTGAAGCACCGCACGATCCCGCCGCAGCTCAACATTGAGCGGCTCAACCCGGCGATCGACGAGGCGGCGCTCCCGTTCCGCATCCCCCGGGAGGCGACGCCCTGGCCCGAGCACGAGGGGCCGGCCAGGGCCGGGGTCAACGCGTTCGGCTTCGGCGGCACCAACGCCCATGTGCTGCTGGAGGAGCCGCCGCCCCAGGCCCCGCCCGACGCGCCCGAGTCGCCCCAACCCGCCTACACCGTCCTGCCGTTGACCGCCCGCGCCGAGGAGGCGCTACCCGAGCTGGCCGGCGCGGTGCGGCGCGAGCTGAACGAGGGTCAGCTCGCCGACGTGGCCTGGACGTTGGCGCACCGCAGGGAGCACCTGGGGCGGCGGATGGCCGTCGCCTACTCCTCCGCCGAGGAGTTGGACGAGGCGCTGGCGGCGGCCGAGCGCGGCGAGCCGCACCCCCTGGTCGTCACCGGGCAGCGCCGGGAGGGGCTGCGCCGGCGGCTGGTGTGGGTGTTCACCGGGATGGGCCCGCAGTGGTGGGCGATGGGCCGGCGGCTCTACGCCGAAGAGCCGGTCTACCGGGAGGCGATCGACCGCTGCGACCGGGAGTTCTCGCGGCTGGTGGACTGGTCGCTGCGCGAGGAGCTGCTGGCCGACGAGGAGCGCTCCCTGATGGCGGAGACCTGGCTGGCGCAGCCGGCCAACTTCGCGCTCCAGACGGCGCTTTCGGCGCTCTGGCGGTCCCGGGGCGTGACCCCGGACGCGATCGTGGGGCACAGCACCGGGGAGATCGCCGCGTTCCACGAGGCCGGGGTGTACGACCTGGCGGACGCCGTCGCGGTGGCGGTGCACCGCAGCCGCCTCCAGCACCGGCTGGTGGGCACCGGCGGAATGCTGGCGGTGGGCCTGCCGCAGGCGGAGGCCGCCCGCAGGGCGCGGCGGTACGGCGGGCGGATCGACCTGGCGGCGGTCAACGGGCCCGGCTCGGTGACGCTCGCCGGCGAGTCGGCCGCGCTGGCCGAACTCGCCGAGGAGCTGGGCGGCGAGCGGGTCTTCGCCCGCTTCCTCGACGTGGACGTGCCCTACCACAGCGCCGGAATGCGCCTGATCGAGGGCGAGTTGCGCGAGGCGCTGGCCGACCTCAAGCCGCGCCGCGCCCAGGTGCCGCTCTATCTGACCGCGCTGCCGGGCGCGGTGGCGCGCGGCGAGGAGCTGGACGCCGACTACTGGTGGCGCAATGTGCGGGACACCGTCTGGTTCCAGGCGGCGGTTGACCGCCTCGTCGACGACGGCTTCGAACTGTTCCTGGAGATAGGCCCGCACCCGGTGTTGGGGCACTCCATCGGGGAGTGCCTGGCGCGCCGCGAGGTCGCCGGGCTGGCGCTGCCGTCGATCCGGCGGGGCGAGAACGAGCCGGAACGGTTCGCCCGCACGCTGGGCGCGCTGTTCACGCTGGGCGTTGAGCCGGACTGGCACGCGCTGCACCCCGCCGGCCGGCCCGTCGCCCTGCCGACCTATCCGTGGCGGCACGAGCGGTACTGGACGGAGCCGCCGGCGGTGGCCGGGGTGCGGCTCGGGGAGCGGGACCACCCGCTGCTCGGCCGCAGGCTGCCGGGCGCCGCGCCCGCCTGGGAGACCGCCCTCGACCTGGAACGCGCGCCCTATCTCCGCGACCACCGGGTCGAGGGGCGGGCGCTCTTCCCGGCGGCCGGCTATCTGGAGATGGCGGCGCAGGCGGTGCGCGCGCTGACCGGCGGGGAGCACACGGCCGTCGCGGAGGTGGAGCTGCGCCGGGCGCTGTTCCTGCCGGAGGACCGGGCGGTGCCGGTGCGGCTGACGTTCGCCCCGGAGTCGGCCGCGTTCCATGTGGTGGCCACGGGCGGGCCCGAGCCGGTCACGCACGCCTGTGGCACCGTGCGCAGCGGCCAACCCCGTTCCCTGGGTGCCCCGTTGGACCTGGCGGCGGAGCGGAGACGGGCGGCGGAACGACGCTCGGGGCCCGAGGTGTACGGGCTGCTGGCGGAGCACGGCTACCACTACGGGCCGGCGTTCCAGGGGATCGAGGAGCTGTGGCTGGGGCCCGACGGCGCGCTGGCCCGGCTGCGGCTGCCGGCTGCGGCGCATCAACACGACGGCGGGGACCACCAGTTGCACCCGGTGCTGCTGGACTCCTGCTTCCAGGCGCTGCTGGCCGGGGCGCTCGCCGGCGAGCCGGCGCGGGAGGGCGGCGCGGTGCGGCTGCCGGTGGCGATCGACGAGGTGCGGCTGGGCCCGGTGGGCGAGCGCCCGGTGTGGGTGCGGGCGAGGGTCACCGAGCGGACGGCCGAGCTGCTGGTCGGCGACCTGACGGTGTACGGGGACGACGGGGCGCCGCTGGGCGCGGTGGCCGGCTTCCGCGCCGCCGACGTGGAACGGGCGGCCGGCGCGGTCTCGACGGCCACCGTCGACGGCTGGCTCAGCGCGCCCGCCTGGGACGAACTGCCGCCGCTGGAGCGGGAGTCGGCGCCGCCGCCCGGGCGTCTGCTGGTCCTCGCCGACCCGCCCGGCGGGGTGGCCGACGCGCTGGCCGCGCTGGTCGCCGAGCGGGGCGGCCACTGCCACCTGGTGCGGGCCGACGGCCCGTTGGGGGCGGACGTCGCCGAGGAGGTGGCGCGCTCGCTGGACGGGCTCGGGGCGTGCGACGCGGTGGTGGACCTGAGGGCGCTCGACCAGCCGGCCGCCGATGCCCAACTGTCCCCCGCAGACGCCGCGTTGGGCCCGTATGGGCTGGTGGCGCTGGCCCGGACGCTGCTGGCCTCGGGGCGTTCCGGGCGGCTGCATGTGGTCACCAGGGGCAGCCAGGCGGTGCGCGCCGGGGAGCCGGTGGCGCCGTTCGGGGCGCGCGCCTGGGGCGTGGTGCGGGTGCTGCGCTACCAGGAGCTGACGGGCTGGCCCGGGGTGCTGGTCGACCTGGACGGCGCGGGCGCGGCCGGGCCGCGCGAGGAGGCCGAGGCGCTGCTGGCCGAGCTGTGGGCGGGCGGCGCCGGGGCTGACGGAGTCGGCGGGGCCGGCGAGGACGAGGTGGCGCTGCGCGGCGGGCGGCGGTTCGGCTGCCGGCTGCGGCCGCCGTCGGGGCTGACCCGGCCGCTGCCGCTGCGGCTGCGCGCCGACGGCTGCTATGTGGTGACGGGCGCCTTCGGCGCGCTGGGCCGGCTGCTGTGCCGGACGCTGGCGGCGCGCGGGGCCCGGCGGCTGGTGCTGCTGGGGCGCACCGCGCTGCCGGAGCGCTCCCGCTGGCGTGAGGTCGCCGGGCTGGACGAGCGGACCGCCGAACGGGTCCGGTTCGTCAGCGAGTTGGAGGCGCTGGGGGCACAGGTCACGCCCGTGACGGTGGACGTGACCGACGAGGCGGCGCTCGGCGCGTGGCTCGACGGGCACCGGGCGGCCGCGCTGCCGCCGGTGCGGGGCGTCTTCCACCTGGCGGGCGAGGTGCGGGACACGCTGCTGGCGGGGATGGACCGGGAGACGTTCGCCGCCGTGCACGACCCGAAGGTGCTGGGCGCCTGGGCGCTGCACCGGCGGCTGGCCGGGGAGCCGCTGGAGCACTTCGTGCTCTTCGCCTCGGTCGCGGCCTGGCTGCCGACGGCGGGACAGACCAACTACGCGGCGGGCAACGCGTTCCTGGACGCGCTGGCCCACCACCGCAGGGCGCTGGGGCTGCCGGCGCTGAGCGTGGACTGGGGCCCGTGGGCGACCGGGATGATCGAGGAGCTGGGGCTGGTCGAGCACTACCGGCAGGCCAGGGGCATGACCTCGCTGGCGCCGGCCGCCGGAATGGCGGTGCTGGAGCGGATCGTCGGGCAGGACGTTCCACAGCTGCTGGTGGCCACGGTGGCGGACTGGCCGACGTTCCTGTCCTGGTACACGACTCCGCCGCCGCTGGTCGCCGAGCTGGCCGCTGGCGCCGCCGCCGGCGGCACGGACGGGGCGGGTGGTCAAGGGGCGGCCGGCGCCGAGGAGTTCGCGGCCGCGTTCGCCGCGGCCGACGAGGCCGGGCGGGACCGGCTGCTGGGCGAGCGGTTCGCCGCCGTGGTGGGCGCGGTGCTGCGGGTGCCGGCCGAGCGGCTCGACGCGGAGACGGGACTCCAGCCCCTCGGCCTGGACTCGCTGTTGGCGATGGAGCTGCGGGCGCGGCTGGGTGCCGAGCTGGGGGTGACGCTGCCGGTGGTGGCGCTGCTGAGCGGCGCGACGGTCGGCGAGCTGCGGGGCCAGCTGCGCCAGGAGCTGCTGGCGCGGCTGGCGGAGGGCGATGAGGGCTCGGAGGGGGCGGCCGTTCCGGTTCTCACCGACCCGACCCGCTACCCGCTGACGCAGAACCAGAAGGCGCTGTGGTTCCTCAAGCAGCTCGACCCGGACGGCTTCGCCTACAACATCGGCGGCGCGGTCGAGGTGCGGGCCGCCCTCGACCCGGAGCTGATGCTGGAGGCGTTCCGCCGGCTGCTGGCCCGCCATCCGCAGCTGCGCGCCAACTTCCTTCTGGAGAACGGGAGTCCGGTGCAGCGGATCGCGCCGGAGCCGCGCGAGGACAGCGCGGTCTTCGACGTCGCCGACCAGCCGTGGGAGGCGATCCACCAGCTGATCATCCGCGAGTACCGCAGGCCCTACGACCTGGAACGCGACCCGCTGGTGCGGTTCCGGCTGCTGCGGCGGGCCGACGACCGCTGGATCATCACCAAGGGCGTCCACCACATCATCTCGGACGCCATCTCCACGTTCACCTTCATCGAGGAACTCCTCGCGGTCCACGAGGACCTGCGGCGCGGCGGCACCGGCGAACTGCCCGCGCCCACCACCCACTACCTGGACTTCCTCAACTGGCAGAACACGTTCCTGGCCAGCCCTGAGGCCGAGCGGATGTTCCGCTACTGGCGGGACCAACTGCCCGACACCACACCGGTGTTGACGCTCCCGACGGACCGGCCCCGGCCGGCGGTGCGGACCCACAACGGCGGCTCGGAGTTCTTCGCGCTGGACGAGGAGCTGAGCGCCCGGGTGCACGCGCTGGCCCGGGAGCACCACACCACCGTGTTCATGGTGCTGTTGGCGGCCTACTACCTGCTGCTGCACCGCTACGCGGGCCAGGAGCGGATCGTGGTGGGCAGCCCGGTGACCGGGCGGACCAGGGAGGAGTTCGGCTCGGTCTACGGCTACTTCGTCAACCCGCTGCCGCTCGCCCTGGACCTGTCCGGGGAGCCGACCGTCGCCGAACTCCTGCGCCGGGTGCGGACGGTGGTGCTGGGCGGCCTCGACCACCAGGAGTACCCGTTCGTGCTGCTGGTGGAGCGGCTGGGCCTCGCCCACGACCCGAGCCGCTCGGCGGTCTTCCAGGCGATGTTCATCCTGCTGCACCACCGGGTCGCCACCGAGAAGTACGGCTACCGGCTGGAGTACATCGAACTCCCCGAGGAGGAGGGGCAGTTCGACCTGACGCTCTCGGCGTACGAGGAGGCGGCCGACGGCCGGTTCCACTGCGTGCTCAAGTACAACTCGGACCTGTTCCTGCCCGAGACCGTGGCGCGGATGGCCGGCCACTACACCCGGCTGCTCGACGCGTTGACCCTTGCCGAGGCCGAACGTTCGGCTACCGCGCTGCCGATGCTGGCGGCGGACGAACGCGCCCGGCTGCTGGACGAGTTCAGCGGCGCGCGCGAGACCGTCACGGTGACCCGGCCGGTGCACGAGCTGGTCTCGGGCTGGGCGCGGCGCGCGCCGGAACGGGTGGCGGTGGTGCTGCCCGACGGTTCGGGCGAGGCGATCCGGCTCACCTACGGCGAGTTGGAGCGGCGGGCCGGCGCGCTGGCGCGGCGGCTGCGCGCCCGGGGCGTGCGGCCCGGCGCCGCGGTGGGCCTGTGCCTACCCAAGTCGCCCGCGCTGCTGGTGGCGTTGCTGGCGGTGTGGAAGGCCGGGGGCGCGTGCGTTCCGCTGGACCCCGGCTATCCGGCGGCGCGGCTGGCGACCATGGCGGCCACGGCCGGCGTCGCGCTGACCCTGGTCGACGGGCCGGCGCCCGAGGGGCTGCCCGGCGCCACGGCCGCGCTGGCCGACCTGGAGGGCGCGGCGGACGAGGAGACACCGGGCGGCGCCGGGGGCGGGCCCGCCGGCCTGGACGACCCGGCCTATCTGGTCTTCACCTCGGGATCGACGGGCCGGCCGCGCGCGGTGGCCGTCAGCCACCGCAACCTGGCCCACTCCTACGCCGGTTGGCGGGCCGCCTACCTGCTGGAGAGCGAGGTCGGGGTGCATCTCCAACTGGCCTCGCCGTCCTTCGACGTGTTCTTCGGCGACACCGCCCGCGCCCTGGGCTCCGGCGGCCGGCTGGTGCTGGTGGAGCGCGAGCTGCTCTTCCAGACCGAAGCCCTCTACCGGACGATGCGTCAGGAGAAGGTGGACTGCGCGGAGTTCGTGCCGGCCGTGGTGCGCACCCTCGCCGCCTACTGCGAGTCCACCGGCCAACGGCTGGACTTCCTGCGGCTGTTGGTGGTCGGCTCCGACTCCTGGAAGGTCGGCGAGTACCGGCGGCTGGTCGCCCTGGCCGGGCCCGAGACCCGGGTGGTCAACTCCTACGGCCTGACCGAGGCGGCCGTGGACAGCTGCTTCTTCGATGGCCCGACCGAGGGCATGGACGAGCACCGGATGGTGCCGATCGGCCGGCCGTTCCCCGGCGCCACGCTGTGGGTGCTGGACGAGCGGGGCGAGCCGGTGCCGCCCGGGGTGACCGGGGAGCTGTGGATCGGCGGCGGCGGGGTCGCGCTCGGCTATGTGGGCGAGCCCGAGCTGACCGCCGAACGGTTCCGCACCGACCTGCTGGGCGACGGCCGGCGGCGCTACCGCACCGGGGACCTGGCCACCTGGGACGCCGACGGGCTGGTGTGGCTGCTGGGCCGCGCCGACACACAGCTGAAGGTGCGCGGCCACCGGATCGAACCCGGCGAGGTCGAGGCCGAGTTGCTGACCGTCCCCGGCGTGGCCCAGGCCGTGGTGACCGTGCGGGCCGACGCGGCCGGCGAGCCGGCGCTCTGCGGCTACTGGGTGCCGGGCGTCCCCGGGGACGCGCCCGAGGAGGCCGAGCTGCGCCGCCACCTGGCCGCCGCGCTGCCGACCCAGCTGATCCCCGCGCACCTGGTGGCCGTGGAACGGCTGCCGCTCACCCCCAACGGCAAGGTCGACCTGGCCGCGCTGCCGGCCCCGGCCGCCGGCGGCGACGCCGTTCCCTACGAGGCGCCGGTCACCCTCTACGAGCAGCGGATGGCGGCGCACTGGCGGCGGCTGCTGGGCGTCGAACGCGCCGGGCTGCACCACGACTTCTTCGCGGTGGGCGGCAGCTCGGTGCGGCTGATCGAGCTGATCCACGCGCTCCAGGTCGAGTTCCAGGTGACGATCCCGGTCAGCGAGCTGTTCCGGGTGACCACGCTGCACGGGATGGCCGGCACGGTGGAGGCCGTCGTCACCGGACGGCTGGCCGGGGCCCGCCCCTGGCTGACGTTCAACGCCGACCGGGAGCCGACGCTGTTCTGCTTCCCGCCGGCCGGCGGCCACGGCCTGGTCTACCGGCGGCTCGCCGAGCGGCTGCCCGAGTGGCGGCTGGTCGCGTTCAACTACCTGGCCGGGGACGACAAGGTCGCCCGCTACGCCGACCAGGTCGCCGGGATCGCCCCCGAGGGGCCGCTCGACCTGCTGGGCTACTCGCTGGGCGGCAACCTCGCCTTCGAGGTCGCCAAGGCGCTTGAGGCGCGCGGCCGTTCGGTGCGACGCGTGGTGGTCGTGGACTCGCCCCGGCAGACCGCGACGTTCCAGCTCACCGAGCGGGTGCTCGACGCGTTCGACGAGGAACTCCACGACCATCTGCGCCGCCACACCGGCTCCCGCGTCGTGGCCGAGGAGACCCGCCAACAGGCCAGGGACTACCTGGAGTTCGCCAGCCGCACGCCCAACTCCGGCACGCTGCGCGCCGCGTTGGGCGTGATCACCGAGCGGGGCAACGCCGAGCTGTACGCGCCGGGCGGCGCCGGCAGCTGGCACGGCGCGGGCACGGCCGGAACGGTCGTGCTGCGCGGCGGGAGCGGTCACGCCGAACTGCTCGACGCCGACGGGGTGGAGCACACCGCCGCACTGGTGCGGTCGCTGCTGACCGGCCAGGACGCCGGACAGGACGCCGGCCCGTGCAACGGCGGGGCGCGAGACAGCACCAGGAGCGAGAACAGAGGGAGAGCGCAGGAGGATGGCAGATCCACGAGGGACCCGAGAGACCATGATCATCATCGGCGGCGGCCTGGGCGGCCTCGCCACCGGCGCCTACGCCAGGATGAACGGCTACCGCACCCACATCCTGGAGATGCACGAGATCCCCGGCGGCTCCTGCACCTCCTGGGCCAGGGGCGACTTCACCTTCGACTGGTGCGTCTCCTGGCTGCTGGGCAGCGGCCCGGGCAACGAGATGCACCAGATCTGGCTGGAGCTGGGCGCCCTCCAGGGCAAGACGATCCGGCAGTTCGACGTCTTCAACGTCGTCCGGGCCCGCGACGGGCGGGCCGTCTACTTCTACTCGGACCCCGAGCGGCTGCGCCGCCACCTGACCGCCATCTCCCCCGCCGACGCCCGCCAGATCCGGCACTTCTGCCGGAACCTGCGCACCTTCCAACGCGCCCTGGACGTCTACCCGTTCCTCAAACCCGTCGCGATGATGGGCCGCCTGGAGCGGTGGCGGATGATGGCCTCCTTCCTCCCCTACCTCAACGCCATCCGACGGTCCATCACCGAGCTGATGACCGACTACGCGCGGCGCTTCCAACACCCGTTGCTGCGCGAGGCGTTCAACTTCGTGCTCTACGAGAAGCACCCCGACTTCCCCGTCCTGCCGTTCTACTTCCAGCTCGCCTCGCACGCCAACGGCTCGGCCGGCGTGCCCGAGGGCGGCTCGCTGGGGCTGGCCCGTTCCATCGAGGAGCGGTACCGGCGGCTGGGCGGCGAGATCACCTACAACGCCAGGGTCGAGGAGATCCTGGTGGAGGACGACCGGGCCGTGGGCGTGCGGCTGAGCGACGGCCGGGAGTTCCGCGCCGACATCGTCGTCGCCGCCTGCGACATGCGCACCGCCGTGCTCGGGATGCTCGGCGGGCGCTACCTCAACGACACCTACCGCAGGCTCTACACCCGCACCATCGACGAGCCGGGGATGCTCTCGCCCGGCTATGTCTCCCTCTTCCTCGGGCTGCGCCGCGACTTCCCCGAGGCCGACCCCTGCACCACCTACCTCCTCGACCCCGAACTCGCCGACCGGCTCCCGGGGATGCGGCACCCGAGCGTCAACGTCCAGTTCCGCGACCGCCACTACCCCGAGCTGTCCCCCGCCGGAACCAGCGTGGTGTACGCGACGTACTTCTCCGAGGCCGCGCCCTGGCGCGCGCTGCGCGAGGGCCCCGAACAGGCCAGCCGGGTGCGGCGCGGCCAGGTCCTGCACACCCTGCCCGTGCGGCACGGCAAGGCGTACCTGGCGGCGAAGCGCCGCGTGCGCACAACCCTTGAGGCGTTTCTCGACGAGCGCTTCCCCGGGCTGCGGGACGCGGTGGCGGTGCGGGACGTCGCCACCCCGCTGACCCAGATCCGCTACACCGCCGCGCACAACGGGGCGTTCCCCGGCTGGCAGCCGTTCATGGAGGACGGCGGCGAGACCCTGGAACGCGAGATCAACCGCCTGGGCCCGGTCCTGCCGGGGCTGGCCAACTTCTACATGTCGGGCGTCTGGGTCACCGTCGGCGGGCTGATCCGCGCGGCGGCCGCCGGGCGGCAGGTCATGCAGTTCATCTGCCGTGACGACGGGCGGGAGTTCACCGCCGAGATCGACCGGCACCTCCCGCCACCCCGCCAACTCGTCATTCCCGTCGGCCCGTTGGCCGAACAGCCGGCCCCCGCACCGACCCGGCGGCCGGTCACCGTCCCCAACCTCACCGAGGAGCACTCACGTTGAAGAGCGAGAAGTGGGTCGTCCGCGAGCACGTTCCCGGCATCCCCGAGGCGAGCCGCATCTACGAGAAGGTCACCGAGGAGCTGAACGTCTCGCTGCGCGAGGACGAGATGCTGCTGCGGACCCGCTATGTCTCCGTCGACCCGTACCTGGTGGGGCTGTCGCTGGAGACGCCGCTGGGACACCACGTCGGCGGCGACTCCATCATGGAGGTGATCCAGGCCGGCCCCGAGGCGTCGTTCGCCGTCGGCGACCTGGTGCAGGGCTTCGGCGGCTGGCGCACCCACCTGGTCAGCGACGGCCGCGCCTGGGTCTGGCGGTACGGCGGCTTCCCGCTCCGGCTGCCGGCGATGCGCCGCCTGGACCCGGCCGACCACGACGAACGGCTCCCGCTCACCACGGCGTTGGGCATCATGGGCACGCCGGGGATCACGGCCTGGGGCACCGTGACGAAGTTCCTCGACGTCCAGCCGGGGAACACGGTGCTGATCAGCGGGGCCAGCGGCGCGATCGGCACGCTCGCCGCGCAGCTCGCCAAGCGCGCCGGTGCGGCGCGGGTGATCGGCACCACCAGCAGCGAGGAGAAGATCCCCTACCTGGAACGCTTCGGCTTCGACCGGGTGGTGCGCTACCGGCAGGGCGACGACGTGGACGCCACCCACCAGGCGCTGCTGACCGCGACCGACGGCATCGACCGCTACTTCGACAACCTCGGCGGCAGCGTCACCGACGCGGCGTTCCGGATGCTGCGGCCCTACAGCCGGGTCGCCGTGTGCTGGCAGTGGTCCACGACGGTCAACGGCGACTGGATGGGCCCGAGGCTGCTGCCGTACATCATGTTCCCGCGCACGACGATTCGCGGGATCTTCGCCGAGGAGTGGTTCACGGAGGAGAACCTGGCCACGCTCCGCCGCGAGGTGGGCGAACCGGTCCGACGCGGCGAGATCGCCTTCGACGAGACGATCCACCGGGGCTTCGACGCGTTCCCGACGGCGTACCAGAACCTGTATGCCCTGCGGGCGGCCAGCCGGGGGAAGGTGCTGGTGGAGGTCTGACGCTTTCCCTCCGGCGGGCCCATCCGGCGGGTTCCCTCCGGGGGTTTCGGGGAGCGCGCGGCGGCGCCGCCCGCCCCCGGCGGGGGCGGGCGGCGAAGACGGCAGGCGCGAGGTTTCAATTTATTCCTTGACACGAATATTCTCGATGGGGAATATTCGTGGCCATGCACGCACTCCTGATCGCGCTGGCCGATCCAGCCCGTTGGCGGCTCGTGGGACTGCTGGCCGAGCGACCCCGCTCGGTCGGCGTTCTCAGCCAGCTCGCCGAGGCGCGCCAGCCGCAGACGACCAAGCATCTCCAGACCCTTGAGCGCGCCGGGATCGTCTCCTCCCAGCGGAGCGGCCAGCGCCGCGTCTACGCCCTCAGGTCCGCCCCGCTGCGGGAGCTGGCGGCCGCGCTCAACCAACTCGCCGACACCGCCGACCAGGACGGCAGCTCGCACGCGACCTACGACCGCTACGGACTCCGCCTCCGCGAGGAACGGCTCGCCGCCGCGGAGCCGGGGTGGGCCGACGGCCGCTCGTTCGAGTTCCACCGTTCGCTGGCGGGGCCACCCGAGCTGGTCTGGCGCCACCTCACCGAGGTGCCCCTGCTCGCCCACTGGTGGACGCCGGACGACCTGCGCGTCTCGGAGCTGGTCTTCGAGGCACGGCCGGGCGGGCGGATCATCCAGGAGTATCGCGACGCCGAGGACTCAGGCGGCTCCGACCAGGTCGTCGGCCGCGCGGAGGGAGCCGTCGAGGTCCTCCTCCCGGGCGAGCGCCTCGTCTACCGACTCTCCCCCACGCTGCCCGGCGGTGGCGTCGCCTTCACCGCCCACATCGACCTCCGGCTCACGCCCACCGGCACCGGCACCGGCCTCGACGCCCACTGGCGGATCAGCGACAGCACCGTCGACGCGGCGGACTTCGTCGCCGGCATCGAGATCGGCTTCGGCCAGAGCCTCGACAAACTCGCGGCGACCCTCGCCGGGGACCCGCAAGACACCACCAGCACCAACACCAGGAGCACCACATGACTCACCCGACCAGCCGCAAGGTGACCGCGAACCTGGCCCTCAGCCTCGACGGGCGGTACAACGGCCCCGGCGGGGCGCACGACTTCGCCGCGTTCGCCCCCTATGTGACCTCCGAGGTCGCGCGCGACCACCTGACCCGCATCTGGGAGTGCGCGACGACGGCGCTGCTCGGCAGGGTCAACGCCGAGGGGTTCTTGGGGTACTGGCCGTCGGTCGCCGAGGACGAGAGTGCCGACCCACGTGACCGTGGCTACGCGAAGTGGCTGGTCGACGTGGAGAAGGTGATCCTCTCGACCACCCTGACCGAGGCGCCGTGGGAGCACACCCGCGTGGTGAACGCGCCGGCCTCGGACGTCGTCGCCGACCTCAGGGCCACCGGCGAGGGCGACATCCTCGTCAACAGCAGCGCCAGCGTCATCAAGCCGCTTCTCACGGCGGACCTGGTGGACCGGCTGTATCTCCTGATCGTTCCGGAGATCGTCGGGGGTGGGCAGCGGCTGTTCGAAGACGGCCTGCCGGGCTCGCGCTGGCACCTCGCGCACCAGGAGACCGGCGAGTTGGGCGAGATCGCCCTGGTCTACGACCGGTCGCGCTGATCCGGCCACCCCGGGAGGCCCCCGGGCCTCCCGGGCCAGGCGGCACCGCCCCCTCACACCCGCGGCGCGTCCGCCGCCCGGAGGGCCTCCCGCGCGGCGGCGATGAACGCGAACCGCGCGCGTTCCAGCTCGTCCAGGCCGCGCTCGCGGCGCAGCGCCTCCAGCAGGGCGCTCGCCTCGTTCGCCGCCGGGCCCTCCAACTGCACGGCGCCCATGGCGCGTTGGAGCGCGGCGCGGTCCTCGGCGGTGGAGCCGCCGACCCTGCGGGCCAGCAGCACCGTCTCGGCGGCGTCGAGGAAGCGGAGGTAGGTGGCCCGGCGCGCGGCCAGCGCGCGTTCCTGCCGCTGCTGCTCGACGGTGATGCGCACCGTCTCCAGCATCGCCGCCGCCTGCCGCCGGCCGGCCGACCGGGCGAAGATCCCGCTGATCAGGCTGGCCAGCAACGCCGAGCCGGCCGCGATCAACGCCACTCCCCACTCCGTCATGCCGGCATTCTTCCCAGGGCGGCTGGCCCTCCCACCCCCGACGAGTACGATCGAGCCATGCCGTCGGACAACCCATGCAACCGCCGGTGACCAGCGGCGACAGCCCCAGGTCCGCCGCCGGCGCGGCGACGGCGGACAACCGGCGCACGGCCCGGACGGTGCTCTTCGCGGCCCGCTCGGCGACCGCGCTCCACCGCCTGTTGGACGTGCTGCCGGTCTTCGCGGGGGACGACAGGATCGCCCGCAGGTTCACGCTGGTTCCCGGTTCGGAGTTCGACGCCGAGGCGCTGGTGGCGGTGGAGCGCGCCGGGGGCAGGACGGTGCCGTGGGGGCGGGCGAACGCCGACAGGTTTGACCTGATCGTGGCGGCCAGCCCCAAGGGCGAGCTGAGTTCCTTGAAGGGAACGCTGGCCCTGCTCCCGCACGGCGCGGGCTTCGGCAAGACCCTGCCGGACGAGGGCACCGAGGGCGCGCCCTCCGGGCTCGATCCGGCGTTCCTGCTGGCCGGCGGCGCGACCGTGGCCGCCCGGCATCTGTTGGCGCATCCCGAGCAGGTGACCCGGCTCGCCGAGGCCAGCCCGCAGGCCGCCGCCCGCGCCGTGGTGGTCGGGGACCCGACGCTGGAGCGGCTGCTGGCCTCGGTGGGGCACCGGGACCGGTACCGGGCGGCGTTGGGCACCGGGGCGCGGCGCCTGGTGGTGCTGGCCTCGACCTGGGGCACGGAGTCGCTGCTGGCCCAACGCCCGAGGCTGGCCACGGAGTTGCTGGGGTCGCTGCCGTGCGACGGCTATCAGCTGGCGCTGGTCGCCCACCCCAACGAGCGCAGCAAGCTGGGCTCGTTCGACCTGGAGCAGTGGCTGGGGCCGGCGTTGCGGGCGGGGCTGCTGGCGCCGGGGCCGCACGCCGAGTGGGCGACGCTGCTGGTGGCGGCGGACGCCGTGGTCACCGACCACGGTTCGACCGCGCTCTACGCCGCAGCGCTGGGCCGGCGGGTGATCGCGGCGTATGACGGCGGTCGGGAGCTGATCCCGGGCAGCCCGATGGCCCACCTACTGGCCGCCAGCCCCCGGTTGACCGCCGCCGAGGAGCTGCCAGCGCTGCTGTCGGCGCCGGTGCCGCCCGGTGTCGGGGCCGCCGCCGACGCGGCGTTCGCCCGGCGCGGGCGGGCGTTGGCGCTGCTACGCGAAGAGCTTTACGGGCTACTGGAGTTGGCACCCGTCGGCCCGCCGCCCGAGCCGGAGCCGCTGCCGGTGCTGGCCGAACCGCCGCGCGTGCCGGCGGCGTTCGCGGTGAACGCCACCGTGGCGGGCGAGCGGGTCACCGTGGAACGGCACCCGCCGTGGCGTGAGGCGCCGGCCCGTTTCCTCGCCGCCGAGCAGGGCGTGGCGGGTGAACGGCACGCCCAGAGCGCCGGGTTGCTCTATCGGCACGTCGAGCGTTCCGGCGCCGCGCACCGGGTCGCGTGGACGGCTGCCGGCTGGATCGACACGGCGCTTGACGACCATCCGGGGTGCGCCACGGCCGGCGTGGTGCTCTCCCCGGACCGGGTGGTGCTGCGGGCCAGGGGCGGCCCGTCGCTCGCGCTGGAACTGGGGCCGCTGGCGACGGGCGGGCGGCTGATCCACACCGACCCGGTGGCCGCGCTGTGCGCCGCGCACGCCCGGCTGCTCCAACGCCCGGACGGTGTGGGCGCGTTCACGGCCGTGGTCGGCGGCCGGCCGTTCCCCGTCGTGCTGCGTCGGGCCACGGCGGAGGAGGCCGGGCGGGCGGTGTGACGGGACGTCAGGCCGCATAGCATCGGCGGCGCGATCTCGGGGTCCCTTCACGCGGGACTGAAGCGCCGCCCAATCCCCCTCCCCCGGCGGCAAGCTGAGATCCCCCGCCGATCCCGGCGGGGTCGTGAACGGAGGGGGACCTCATGCGTTTTCGCAGGACCGTCGGCGCGGCGGGGGCCGCGCTCGCCGTCGCCGCCACCACCCTGACCCTGGCGCCCTCGGCGTCGGCCGCCAAGGCCGACTGTCCGCGCGGCTATGTGTGTGTCTGGGACACCCCGAGCTTCGAGGGCGAGCCGACGCGCATGTCGCAGGGGGACATCGAGACCAACCTCACATCCAACACGGGCATCCGCATCTACAACAACGGCGTGCACCACCAGAACGCCGACCACATCTGGTATCGCGTGACGAAAGGGGACGGCGAGGTGGTGGAGGGCTGCCCGCACTACCCGCCGGACACGCCGAACTACAGGACTGTCTCGGGCCCGGTCACCTTCGAGTGGGCGCGCTGGGGTGGCGAGTGCTGACGGGCAGAGCGGTCGAACGCCGAACGGGCCTTCCCGTGGCGGGGGGACGGGGAGGCCCGTTCGGCCTCGGACGGTTCAGCCGGCGGCGGCCCCGCGCCGTTCCTCGATCGCCTGGGCGGCGGCGCGGAGTTGGGCCGCCTCCGCGCGCTCGCCCTGCTCCTCGGCGAGGTCGGCGTAGGCGCGCAGCACCCGGGCCTCGTCCCAGTCGGCGCCGCGTGCGCGGGCGGCGGCCAGGGCCGCCTCATAGAGCGGGCGGGCCTCGGCGGCACGCCCCTGGCGGCGCAGCACGCCGGCCAGGGCGAACGCCGCGCGGGCCGCGATGCGTTCGCGTCCCCGCTCCTCGGCGCCGGCGCGAGCCTGCGCCAACAGCTCCTCGGCGCGGTCCAGTTCGCCGAGCGCGGCCAACGCCTCGCCCAGGCGGTAGGTGCCGAGCAGCACGCCGTAGGCGTTGTCGATGGCCCGGTGGGCCCGCCGGGCCTCGGCGAAGTCGGCGGCGGCCGACTGCCAGTCGCCGCGCCTGCCGTGCAGGGTGCCCCTGAACTCCACGACGGAGGCGGCGAGTTTGCGGTCCCGTTCCCCGTCGCCGAGCAGCGCGGCCGTGGCCTGAGCCTGCGTCAGCTGCTCGGACGCCTCATCGAACTCGCCCCGCTCCCAGTGGACTCGGGCCAGCTGGCTGCGCATCCGCACCAGGGCCGGCGGGTTCTCGTCGCGCTGCGCGGCCTCGATGGCCAGGCCGAAGGACTCGGCGGTCTCCGCGTGGTGCGGGTGGTCGAGGAAGTGGGTCCACAGCGGCTCGCCCAGCGCCCAGCACTCCGCGTGCAGGCCGAGCCGCAGCGCGAGGGCCACCGAGCCGTGCAGCGCGTGGCGTTCGGCCTCCAGCCAGCGGTGGGCGTCCGAGGGCCGGCCCTCGCCGAACTCGACGTCGGGCGCTCCCGGCACGGGCCCGGCCGGCGCGGCCAGGGTCAGGCGGGGCCCGGCGGCCAGCAGGTCGGCGCGCTGCGCCTGCCGCAGATACCAGCGGACGGCGCGGGTCGCCGCCGCCCGCCGTTCCTCCTCGTCGCCGTCCTCCCGCGACCTGCGCTCGGCGTGCGCGCGCAACAGGTCGGGCAGCCGCGTCCGTTGGCCCCTCGGGTCGAGCAGCCCGGCCGTCTCCAGCGCGTCCAGCGCGTCGTCCGCCGCCTCGCGGCCCCGGCCCAGCAGCGCCGCCGCGCCCTCGGCGGTGAACGATCCGCCGGGGAAGAGCGGGACCAGTCGGTAGAGCAGGGCGGCGTTCTCGTCGAGGGAACGGTAGGCGGCGTCCCACACGGCTTCGATCATCGGCAGTCCCCTGTCGGTGAGTTGGGCGTCCAGCTCGGCCAGCAGCCGGGCCAGCGGCCGCCTGCGGTGGCGGCGCATCCACCGCCCGGCGACCAGCAGCGCCGCCGGCAGCCCCGAGCACAGCCGCAGCAGCCCGCCGACCGCCTCCGGCTCCTCGACCAGCCGGGGGTCGTCCACGATCAGCCGCAGCAGCTCGGTGGCGTCCCGGTCGGCGAGCGGGGCGAGCGGCAGCTCGACGGCGGAGCCGCTCTCCAGGTCGTAGAGCGGGCCGTGGCTGGCGACGATGACGAGGCTGTCGCCGGAGGCGGGCAGCAGCGGCACCACCTCGGCGGCGGTGCGGGCGTTGTCGATCAGCACGATCAGCCGGCGTCCGTCGGTGCGGTCCCAGTACTGCCGGCTGCGGTCGCGCAGGGTCCGGTCGAGCCAGCGGCCCTCGACGTCCAGCGCGGCGAGCAACTGGCCCAGGGCGTCGGTGACTTCGACGGCGCCGTCCCGGCGCAGGTCGTCCAGGTCGACGTGCAGCACCCCGTCCGGGTAGCGGTCGCGCAGGGTGCGGGCCAGCCGGTAGGCCAGCTCGGTCTTGCCCGTGCCGCCCAGCCCGCTGAGGGCAAGGCACAGCGGCCGCGAGGCGCCCTTCCACTCCGAGACGGCGCGGAACGCCCGGGCCTGCTCTTCCTCCCGATCGACGAAGTGTGCTGTCTCCGGTGGAACCTGGTACACCATTCCGGGCCGACTCCGCATGTCCGCTGCACGCCCACGCCGGCATCGGCCGCCGCCGGGCGACGCCCCCCGTGGAGCGTCTGCTCACTCTAGGTGCACCGGAGCTAAGGGAACCAGCGAACACCGGTCCGTTTCCGCCCTGTTCAGGCCAGTTTCGGTCGGTCGGGCCTCCGGGTCGCGCCGCCGGCGTTTAATGGCTGGCGTCGCGCCGTGGCGCGAGTACGCTGCCCGGGCGGGATCCCCTCGACCGGGGCACCGACCGCGCGCACGGATACGGATGTGTGAACGGAAACGGACAGGAGAGGCAGATGCGGCGTCACTTCGGAGCAGTCGAAGCGTCCACCCGTTCCTTCCTGATCTCCGAGGACCTCCGTGCCTTTGCCCACTCTGAACATCGGCGTGCTCGCCCACGTCGACGCGGGTAAGACCAGCCTGACCGAACGCCTCCTCTTCGACAACGGCGCCATCGCCCGGCTGGGCAGCGTCGACACCGGCAGCACCCGCACCGACGCCGGCGAGCTGGAGCGCGAACGCGGCATCACCATCCGCACCGCCGTCGCCCCCTTCGCGCTCGGCGACCGCCAGATCAACCTCGTGGACACCCCGGGACACCCCGACTTCATCGCCGAGGTGGAACGCGCCCTCTCGGTGCTGGACGCGGCCGTGCTGGTGCTCTCCGCCGTGGAGGGCGTCCAGGCGCAGACCCGGGTGCTGATGCGCTCGCTGCGCCGAACGGGGCTGCCCACCCTGCTCTTCGTCAACAAGATCGACCGGCCGGGGGCCCGCCCCGCGGCCCTGCTCGCCGACATCCGGGCGCGGCTGACGCCGGCCGCCGTCCCGTTGACCACGGTGCTCGACGCCGGCAGCCGCCGGGCGGCGGCCCGGGCGCGCCCGCTGGACGACCCGGCGGTGGCGGCCGAGGTCGCGGAGGCGCTGGCCGAGCGGGACGAGACGCTGCTGGCCCGGCTGGTCGAGGACCGGCCGCCGTCCGGCGGCGAGCTGGGCGCGCTGCTGGCGGCCCGGACCTCGGCCGGACAGGCGCACCCGGTGCTGGCCGGCTCGGCGCTCACCGGGGAGGGCGTGCCCGCGCTCGCGAGGGCGCTGGCCGCGCTGTCGCCGCCCCGGGAGCCGCGCGAGGAGGCCGCGCCCAGCGGCACGGTCTTCGCCGTCGAACGCGGCGGGGACGGCGCGAAGGTGGCGTATCTGCGGCTCTTCGACGGGCAGTTGCGCGCCCGGCGGCGGGTTACCTTCCGGCGGCGCGAACCCGGGGGCGCCGAGGGCGAGTTCGGCGGCCGGATCGGCCGGATCGAGGTCGTCGCGCCGGGCGACGGACCGGACGCCGTCGGGCCCGGGTACGGTGAACGGCCGTTGCGCGCCGGGGAGATCGGGCGGCTGCACGGGCTGCCCGGGGTGCGCATCGGGGACCGGATCGGGTCGCCGCCGCGCGCGGCGGAGCCGACGCACTTCGCCCCGCCCAGCCTGGAGACCGTGGTGGCGCCGACCCGCCCCGAGCAGAGGGTGGCCCTGCACGCGGCGCTGACGGCGCTGGCCGACGAGGACCCGCTGATCAGGACGCGCACCGCGTTCGACGGGACGCTCAGCGTGCTGCTCTACGGGGCGGTGCAGCGCGAGGTGATCGGCGAGCGGCTGCGCCGCGACTTCGGCGTGGAGGCGGTCTTCGCGCCGGTCACCCCGGTCTACTTCGAGCGCCCTGCGGGCGTCGGGGAGTCGTTGACGGAGCTGAGGAAGCGGGGACCCAACGAGTTCTGGGCCACCGTGGGCCTGCGGGTGGAGCCGCTGCCGCCGGGCGGCGGGGTGCGGTTCGAGCGGAACGTGGAGTGGGGCGCGATGCCGCGCGCGTTCCACCAGGCCGTGGAGGAGGCCGTGTTCCACACCCTGCGTCAGGGCCTGCACAACTGGGAGGTGACGGACTGTCGGGTCACGCTGTTCCGGGTGGGCCACCACTCGCCCAACAGCGTCGCCGCCGACTTCCGGGGCCTGACCCCGGTCGTGCTGATGCGGGCCCTTCAGGCGGCCGGGACCCATGTCTTCGAGCCGTGCCTGACGTTGGAGATCGAGATCCCGCCGGACACCCTCGGCGCGGTGACCGCCCACCTGGCCACGGCCGAGGGCCGGGTGCTCAACTCCGAGGAGCGTGGGGACGCCTGGCTCCTGACCGCCGAGGTGCCGAGCCGGCTGGCGCCCCAACTGCTGGCCGCGCTACCCGAGTTGACCCGTGGCGAGGGGATCGCGCTGTCGCGCCCCGAGGGCGACCGCCGGATGCGCGGCACCCCGCCGAGCCGGCCACGGCACACGGGCAACCCGCTGGACGGCCACGAGTACCAGCGGTACCTGGCCCTGGGGTTGACGGGCACCGGGTACGAGTGACCGCGCGGTGGCGCCCGGTCTCCCGACGGTGCCGGCCCGGCCGTCACGCGACGGCCGGGCGCACCAACTCGACGGCGCCGCCTACCCGTTGGGCGCCCAGCGAGCGCAGCAGCCGGAGCGAGCCGGCGTTGGTGTCGTCCACCCCGGCGACCACCCGGGCGGCGCCGCGTTCGGCCACCACCGTCAACGCCCTGGTCAGCAGGGCTCCGGCGAGGCCGCGCCGGCGGGCGGCCGGCAGCACGCCGATCAGCCCCAGGCGCGGCTCGCCACCCGCCCTGATCCAGATCCGGGCCAGGGCCCGGTAGTCGCCGGTGGCCTCGTCCACGGCGACCAGCCAGGTGGCCGGGTCGAACTGCGGGTCGGCCCGCAGCCGTTCGGCGAAGCGCAGAGGGTCGTTGCGCCACTTCCCCACGCCCGGAACGTCACGGCGCAACGCCTCATCCAGCGCCGCCAGCCGCACGGGGTCGGCGGTCGCGGCCGTGATCACGGCGAGGCCGGCCGGCAGCGGCCGGAGAGCCACCCGGGCCGGCAGCCGGAGTTCGTGCTCGCGCCGCCGTACGGTGAACCCCCGTTCCAGGAACGGTCCCTGGTCGGCCGCCTCGTCACACTCGATGGCCAACTCCCCCGGCGGCAGCCCGGCGAGGGCGGCGTCGAGCAGCGGCCCGACGGCCTCGCCGGCGCAGTCCCGCGCCACCAGGAACCGCCGCCCGTCCGGCCGGTCCAGCCAGCTCAACTCGCCCGCCGGCCGCCCCGCCACGGTGGCGAGCCACCGGTCGGCCCGCCGTTCCACCCTCGGCGTCATGCGCGTGAGGGTAGGCGGGAACGTACCGCGCCACACCCGGTTTTCGTTCGGCGGGCCGGCCACGGGAGTTGGGGCCGGCCGGCCGCGCGCGTGGTGAACGTTTGCCCCGGGGATGGGGCCGGTTTTGTCCCTGGACCGGGCCCCGGCTCCGCCCTACCCTCGCGTTTCCGGGATATCGGCATGTGTTCGATATGCCGAACAGGCGGGTCGACCGCTCCGGTCGTTCCCGCGCCCGTTGCCCGCATGGCCCCCACACACGTCCCCTCACTGGAGCCGCGATGAGATCCCCTCACCCCCTCCGCCGCAAGCGGCGGCTGGGCGCTCTGACCGCCGCCCTGCTCGGCTGCCTGCTGCTGGTCTTCCAGGCCGGCGGCCCCGCCGGCGCGTCGCAGGAGGCGCCGGACGACCCGGCGCCGACCGCCGCGTTCAGCAACCCGATCGTCGCCGAGAACGGCGCCGATCCCTGGATCGTCCAACACGAGGGCCGCTACTACCACCTGGGTACCACCTGGGCCTCGCACTGGGAGATGCGGGTCGCCGACACCCTCGGCGGGCTGGGGAACGCCGAGCCGGTGACCGTCTACACCGAGAACGACCCCAGCCGCTGCTGCAACTTCTGGGCGCCCGAGCTGCACCGCCTCCAGGGCCCCGACGGGCCGCGCTGGTATCTGACGTACTCGGCCGGCGTCGCCGAGAACATCGACCACCAGCACGTCCACGTGCTGGAGAGCGCCGGCGACGACCCGCTGGGCCCGTACACCCACCGGGGCCAGATCGACCCCCATGGCGACAACCGCTGGATGATCGACAGCAGTTATCTCACGATGCCCGACGGCCGGCTCTACCTCCTGTACTCGTTCTGGGAGGGCGGCACGCAGAACCTCTATGTCGCCCCGCTGACCAACCCCTGGACCCCGGCGGCGCCCGGGGTGCGGATCTCCACGCCGACCCACGCGTGGGAGCAGCAGGGCGGCAGCGTCAACGAGGGCCCGGTGATCCTGCGCCACGACGGGCGGACGTTCCTGGTCTACTCGGCCTCGCACTGCGACACCCCGGACTACAAGCTGGGCATGTTGGAGCTGGTCGGCGACCCGATGGACCCGGCTGGCTGGGTCAAGCACCCCGAGCCGATCCTCCAGCGTGACGACGCCGCCGGCGTCTACGGCCCGGGACACAACGGGTTCTTCACCTCGCCGGACGGCAGTGAGACCTGGATCGTCTACCACGCCAACTCCTCGCCGTCCGACGGCTGTAGCGGCACCCGCACCAGCCGCGCCCAGCCGGTGCGCTGGAACGCGGACGGCACGCCGAACCTCGGCACCCCCGTCGCCGAGGGCGTCGAACTCCCCGGGCCGGCGGGCGAGTAGCCCCGGGTCCGCGCCCATCCCCGGGCCGGCCGCTCCCCGCACGGTGCGACGGCGCGGAGCGGCCGGTTCCGCCTCGTCTCCCGCCGGGCCCGGAACGCGCCGGCCGGGCCCGCCGCCGGCCGCCGCTAGACCGGATCTGCCGGTCGCGAGGTCGCGTCTCGCGCCTGAGAGGGTGAGAACGATGTGAGGGGAGGGCCGTGTGATGACGGTCGACGAGGCCACCGAGAGAGCCGGGGCGCGTGAGTGGGTCGGGCTGGGCGTGCTGGCGCTGCCCACGCTGCTGCTGGCGTTGGACATCAGCGTGCTGCACCTGGCCGCGCCGCAGCTGAGCGCTGATCTCGGGGCCAGCAGCAGCGAGCTGCTGTGGATTCTCGATGTGTACGGCTTCATGATCGCGGGCTTCCTGGTGACGATGGGCACGCTCGGTGA
Organism: Streptomyces triticirhizae; assembly: GCF_003696235.1. Lineage (GTDB taxonomy): Bacteria > Actinomycetota > Actinomycetes > Streptomycetales > Streptomycetaceae > Streptomyces > Streptomyces triticirhizae. Next base: position 16,897 of record NZ_RFFJ01000026.1, on the reverse strand, counting down.
CCGGATCGGGCGACGGAAGCTGCTGTTGCTGGGCGCGACGGCGTTCGGCGCGGCCTCGGTGGCGGCGGCCTACGCCACCTCGCCGCTGATGTTGATCGTGTCGCGAGCGCTGTTGGGCGTCGCGGGAGCGACGTTGATGCCCAGCACGCTGGCTCTGATCAGCAACATGTTCAAGGACGTCCGGCAACGATCGATGGCGGTCGGCGTGTGGATTGTCTGCTTCTCCGCCGGCGCGGCCGTGGGCCCGGTGCTGGGCGGGGTGATGCTGGAACGCTACTGGTGGGGCTCGGTTTTTCTGCTGGGCGTGCCGGTGATGGCGGTGCTGCTGGTGTCCGGGCCGCTGCTGCTGCCGGAGTACCGGGACGACAAGCCGGGGCGGCTCGACCCGATCAGCGTCGGTCAGTCGTTGGCCACCATGATCCCGCTGATCTACGGGATCAAGGAGCTGGCGAAGGACGGCCTGGCGACGCTGCCGCTGGCCTCGCTGGTCTTCGGCGCGCTGATGGGACTGCTGTTCGTGCGGCGGCAGCGGACGTTGCCGGCGCCGCTCATGGATATCAGGCTCTTCCGGAACGGTGCGTTCACGAGCGCGCTGACGCTGCTGCTGCTCGCCACCTTCACCTCGGGCGGGGTGTTGCTCTTCTTCGTCCAGGGCCTCCAGATGGTGCAGGGCATGTCGACGCTGCGGGCCGGGCTGTGGATGCTGCCGATGACGGCGGGCATGATCGTGGGCTCCGTCCTGGCGCCCGCCCTGGCCCGCCGCGTTCCGCCCGGGCGGGTGGTCGCGGCCGGGTTCGTGCTGGCGGCGGTGGGCTATGCGCTGATGTCGGTGGACCCCGGCTCGCTGGCGTGGACGGTGACCGGGCTGCTGGTCGGCTCGGTCGGACTGTCGCCAGCGATGGTGTTGGGCACGGACCTGGTGCTGGGCACGGCGCCGCCGGAGAAGGCGGGGGCCGCGTCCTCGCTCTCCGAGACGGCCACCGAGTTGGGCATGGCGCTGGGCATCGCGGTGCTGGGGAGCGTCGGCGCGGCGGTCTACCGGAACCGGATGGACGGCGAGAGCCCGGAGCGACTGCCGGCGGAGGCGGCCGAGTTCGCCGAGGACAGCCTGCCGGGCGCGGTGGCCGTCGTCGAGGAGATGCCCGGGGCGGCCGGCGAGACGCTGCTCAACTCGGCTCGGGACGCGTTCAGTTCGGGTGCCGGGCTGACCACGCTGCTCAGCTCCGGGCTGATGCTGGCCGTCGCCTGGCTGGCGCTGCGTGGACTGCGCGGGCTCCGGCCGATCGGGGCCGAGCGGCCGGAGGCCGCCGGGGGCGGCGCGGACGGCGAACACGCCGAGCCGGAGGAACGGGGCGAACGCCGCGCCGGCGAGGGCGCGTTGAGCGGCTCGGCCTGAGCCGGCGGGCCGCGCTTGGGCCAGCGGGTCCCCGTCAGCCGCGTTCGAAGCAGTGGACGCGGCCGACGGGGACGAAGCCCAGCCTGCGGTACCAGTGGCGCGGCCAGTCGTCGGCCTCCGCGATCAGGAACCGGGTGGCGCAGCCTTCGGCGTCGGCCAGGCGCAGCGCCTCGCCCAGCACGGCGTTGCCGTGGCCCCCGCGCAGGTGTTCCTCGGCGGTGAGCACGTCCTCGATCTGGGCGAGCCCGGCGGCCGGGTCGAGATAGAGGTCGGCCCACGAGGCGACCTCGCCGCCGGAGGCGCGGGAGCCGACGAACCGCACGACGGGGGCGCCCCGATGGCGGACCGCGCGGCGTTCGACCAGCTGCCGGAGCGTCTCCTCGTCCGCGCCCGGCAGGAAGCCGCGCCAGCGGCGGGTCAGGGGCGCGCGCAGCGCGTCCAGATCGACCACCTCGGCGCGCGGCCGCCCCGACTCGGCCTGCGGAACCGGTCCCTGATGGACCATCAGCAGTTGGACGGTGTGGTCGTAGCCGGCCTCGGTCAGGGGCGCGGCCAGGGCCTGGCCGGTCTCGTCGTCCAGCACGGTGACCAGCCGGTGCGCGAGACCGGCCAGGGCCCGGTCGACGAGCGCGGGCAGGGCCGTGGGGTCGACGACCGCGCGGTCCACGAAGAGCTGGTTGTCGGCGCGGGAGTGCGGCAGCTCCTCGTTCACCACCGCGAAGCCGCAGGGCAGTTCGTCCACGCGGGGCGCCTGGCGGCGGGCGAAGGCGGCCAGGAAGGCGCGCAGCGCGGGGAGTTGGGCGGCGGGGTCGGCGGTCGAGATCATGGGCGGGAACGATACGGCGCCGGGCCCCGCGCCGCCCAACGGTTTTCGGCGGGCGGGACCAGGCTTCGGGCTCCCGTCGGGGGGCGCCGGGGTCAGCTCGGGATGGGCGTGGTCTGGGCCGAGGTGATCCGCCAACCGCCGCCGGCCCGGCCCCCGTTGTCCTCCCTGACCAGCACATAGGTCAGCCGGCCTGAGCTGGCCGGCAGGGGGGCGGCCTCCTCGCCCTCCGCGCCGGGGCCGCGCCCGTCGTAGACGTTCTTGATCGAGGCGACGATCGCCACATCGGGCCGGATCAGCCGGACCGCCTCGATCTCCACCGTGGTGGTCACGTCGGCGAGCGGCGAGGCCAACGCCGCGCGCATCGCCGCCTCCAGCGCGTCCCGGCCGGCGACCCGGCGGCCGCCGAAGTTGACCACGGTCGCGTCGGCCGTGTGCAGCGCGAGGAAGCGCTCGACATCGCTCTGGTGGGCGGAGGCGTCGGCGACCAGCTGCCGGATGGCGGCCTCGTCCTCGGGCGTGGGGACGGCGGCGGGCGTGGCGTTCATGGCGGTGCTCCTCGGGCGTGGCGGTGGCGGGTCGTTCCCGTCGCGCCCCAGCAGACAACCTCAAGTCCGCTTCAGGTCAAGCCGAGCCCGGGGCGTGCGGAACGCGGAGCGCGGGCGCCCGCGCGGGCCCACGCTCGGCCGGCCAGGCTCGGCCGCCCGCGCTCAGCCGGCCGTGGCCCCCGGCAGGAGGTGCCCGCTGATGATGCCGGCCGCGCGGTGCATCCGCTGCGCGATCAGCGGAATCCGGGGCGGCAGCAGCCGTTCCGCCGGCGCCGCCAGCGCGACAGCGCCCACCGGGTGGCGCGCCTGGTCGCGGATGACCACGCCCACGGCCGCCACGTCGTCGGCGCTCTCGCCGTGGTTGGTGGCGTGCCCGGCCTGGGCCACGGTCGCCAGGTGGCGTTGGATCTCCGCGAGGCTGGCCAGGGTGCGGTCGGTGAGGGTCTGCACGCCGCGCGGGTAGAGGTCGGTGACCCGCTCCGGCGGCAGCGCCGCGAGGATCGCCTTGCCGGCGGCGGTGGCGTGCGCCGGCAGCACCATGCCGACCCGCAGCCCGACGCGCAGCGGCTGGGTGGACTCGACGCCGTCCACGAAGCGCGCGCCGTTGCCCTCCAGCACCACCAGGTGCACGGTCTCCCCGGTCTCGTCGGCCAGCGCGCGGAGTTGGGGCCGCGCGATCTGCCGCAGGTCGAGGCGGGACAGGGCGCGCAGCCCGGCGTCCACCAGGGCGGGGCCCGGACGGTAGACGGGGCTGTCGCCGCGCTGGGTCGCGAAGCCCCGGAAGCAGAGCGTCGACAGCAGGCGGTGCGCGGTGGAACGGGCCACGCCGAGTAGTTCGGCCGCCTCACAGACCCGTAGCTCGCCGCGCTCGTCCAGCGCGTGGATCAGCCGCAGCGCGTTGTCAACCGAGGCGAGGCTGTAGGGCGGGGGCGTGGCGGACCAGCCGGCCGCCGCGCCCCGGGTCGCGGTCTCCCGCTCCCTGACGGACGGGCGGCCCGCGGACGTGACGGAGCCGGCGGGGGCGGCGGGGGCGGCGTCACTGGCGGTTGACGAGATCCTTGTCATATGCGGCGACTCTCTTGTAGTGGTCGGAGATCGCGGCCATCTCCTCCCGGCTGATGACGTCCTCGATCCGCTCGAAGGGGCGGTCCCCGGTGCGGTCGTGGACCTCCTTGAGGATGGTGTCCGGCGGTTGGACGCGGTTGGTCATCACGACCCGGGTGGTGGCCGGGAGGCGTTCGGCCTCGTAGGCGAGCAGCGCCCGGCGCGGGTCGCCCGGCGTTCCGGCCAGGGCGGCGCGCAGCGCGTGGGCGTCGAGGATGGCCTGCCCGGCGCCGTTGGAGCCGCGCGGCACCATGGGGTGCGCGGCGTCGCCGAGCAGGGTGACCCCGCCGAAGGTCCAGCGGGGCAGCGGGTCCTGGTCGACCATGGGGTACTCCAGCACGGACTCGGCGCCCCGGATCAGCGCCGGAACGTCCAGCCAGTCGAAGTGCCAGTCGGCGAAGACGTCCAGAAAGTCGTCCAACCGGCCGGCGCGGGTCCAGTCCCGGGTGGTGTCGCGGGGACGTTCCACCTCGGCGACCCAGTTGACGAGCTGCTCGCCGGCCTCGTTGACGTCGTTGCGCACCGGGTAGATCACCATCTTCCCGGAGGCGAGCCAGCCGGCGCGGACCATGCTGGCGCCGCTGAGGAACGGGCGCCAGGGCGTCACGCCGCGCCACATGGTGACCCCGGAGTACCTGGGCTCGCCCTCCTCGGGGTAGAGCTGGGCGCGGACGGCTGAGTGGATGCCGTCGCAGGCGATGACCACGGTGGCGGAATCGGTGCCGCGCGCGCCCGTCGCGGCGTCCTCGACGGTGACGGTGACCCGTTCGCCGTCGTCGGCGAACGAGACGACGCGGCGGCCGAGTTGGACCGCGTCGGGGCCGAGCCGCTCCTGGACGGCGGCGAGCAGGCCGCGTTGGACGTCGCCCCGGTGCAGGGACAGCTGCGGGTGGTCGTAGCCGGCGCGGCGGCCCAGCGGCTCGCGGTAGCAGAGCTGGCCGAAGCGGTTGAAGAACACGGACTCGGCGGTCTCCACGCCGACGGCGGCGAGCCGGTCGGCCACCCCGAGGCGGTCCAGCACCCGGACGGCGTGCGGCAGCAGGTTCACCCCGGCGCCGATGGGCGCGAGCCGGGGCACGGCCTCCAGCACCCGGCAGGGGATTCCGGCCTGGTGCAGCTCCAGGGCGAGGGTGAGCCCGCCGATCCCCGCGCCGACGACGAGAACGTTCATGTGCCGTGCCCTTCCTTCCGGCCGCCCCGACGGCCGTCTCCTCGGCCGCTGACGGGCCTGCCTACGGCCTCGCACCCTAGGAACTCCGCCCGGCGGGGTGGGCGGCTTCCGTTCGGCGATTCTGCTATACGGGACGCGTCCCGACAAGAGACGACCTGATCACGACCTCGTTGAACCCTCCCTGCGCGCCCGTGGCCCTCCACGGTTCGCCATAACAGAATCCGGGACGGCTCCGCCTCGGCCGCGCCGGTGCCGCTCCTAGCGTGGCGGGCGGAACGGGCCGACCGGCGGGCGGCCCGCAGGGCGCCGACGCCACGGGGCGGCGGCGTCGCGACGCCGAAGGCGCGAGACGCGAGACGCGCGCGCAGACAAGGAGCGGCTCATGACCGTGGAGGAGCGACCCACCGACCACGCTTCGGTCGCCAACACCATGACCGGCGAGGACTCGCCCGAACTGCGGCGACTCCACGAGGACTTCGAGGCCGAGCACCTGATCCCGCTGTGGACCCAGCTCGGCGACCTGATGCCGATGAGCCCGGCGCCCCGGGCCAGGCCCCACGTGTGGCGCTGGTCCACGCTCCACCCGCTGGCCGCCCGGGCCGGCGAGCTGGTCCCGGTGGGCCGGGGCGGGGAGCGGCGGGCCATCGCGCTGGCCAACCCCGGGCTGGCCGGGCACGCCTACGCCACCCCGACGCTCTGGGCGGCGATCCAGTACCTGGGCCCGAGGGAGACCGCCCCCGAGCACCGGCATTCGCAGAACGCCTTCCGCTTCGTGGTGGAGGGCGAGGGCGTGTGGACGGTGGTCAACGGCGACCCGGTGCGGATGAGCCGGGGCGACTTCCTGCTCACCCCCGGCTGGCACTTCCACGGCCACCACAACGAGACCGACCGGCCGATGGCCTGGCTCGACGGGTTGGACATCCCGTTCTCGCACCACACCGACGTCGGCTTCTTCGAGTTCGGCTCCGACCGGGTCACCGACTACGCCACGCCCAACTACTCGCGCGGCGAACGCCTCTGGTGCCACCCGGGGCTGCGCCCGCTGACCGGGCTCGCCGACACCGTCTCCTCCCCCATCGCGGCCTACCGCTGGGAGCACACCGACCGGGCGCTGACCGAGCAGCTGCTGTTGGAGGAGGAGGGGCAGCCGGCGACCGTCGAACAGGGGCACGCGGCGGTCCGCTACGTCAACCCGACCACGGGCGGCGACGTGATGCCCACCATCAGGGCCGAGTTCCACCGGCTGCGCCCCGGCGCGCGGACCGCCACCCGCAGGGAGGTGGGCTCCAGCGTCTTCCAGGTCTTCGATGGACGCGGCCTGGTCGTGCTGGACGGCGTCGAACACACCGTCGAGAAGGGCGACCTGTTCGTGGTGCCCTCCTGGGTGCCGTGGTGGGTGGGCGCCGAGGGCGGCACGCCCCTGGACCTGTTCCGCTTCTCCGACGCGCCGGTGATGGAACGACTCGGCTTCGCGCGCACGCATGTTGAGGGTCTCGAGGGCCCGGAGGGCCCTGGCGGCCCGCAGGGGAACGAGGGAGACGAACGATGAGGCTGGCGACGATCCGGCTGCCCGAGGGCGGCACCTCGGCGGCGCGGGTGACGGGCGAGACCGTCACGGAGCTGGACTTCGAGGACGTGGGCGCGCTGCTGGCGGCCGGCGCCCTGGAGCGGGCGCGGACTGCGGAGGGACCGCGACGGCCGCTCGCCGAGGTGGAGTTGGCGCCGGTGATACCCCGACCCGGGAAGATCCTGTGCGTGGGGCTGAACTACCGCAGCCACATCCTGGAGATGGGCCGCGAACTGCCGACCGCGCCCACGGTGTTCACCAAGTACCCGGAGGCCCTGGTGGGCCCGAACGACCCGGTGTTGCTGCCGCCCGAGTCCGAACAGGCGGACTGGGAGGGCGAGTTGGCCGTGATCGTCGGGGCGACGGTGCGGCGCGCCGACTGGGCGACGGCCGAGGCGGCGATCGCCGGCTACGCGGTGCTCAACGACGTGACCATGCGGGACTGGCAGTACCGCACGCTCCAGTGGCTGCCGGGCAAGTCCTTCGAGGCGACCACGCCGTTCGGGCCCGAGCTGGTCACCCCCGACGAGTTCAGCCCGGGCGCCGCGCTGGTGACGTCGGTGGACGGCGAGGAGGTGCAGCGGGCGGCGACGGACGATCTGGTCTTCGGGCCGGCCGAGTTGATCGCCTATCTGTCCACCGTGTTGACGCTGCGGCCGGGCGACGTGATCGCCACCGGCACCCCGGGCGGGGTCGGGCACGCGAGGAGGCCGGCGCGCTATCTGACGCCGGGTCAGACGTTGACCACCACGGTCGAGGGCCTGGGCACGCTGCGCAACGTGACGGTGGCCGACCCGGGGGCCGCCGGGGCCGGGGACGCGGCGCCGGCCGGCGCCGCGACGGCATGAGCGGCGACACGGCGGCGGCCCGTCTCGACGGCGCCGCCGGCGGTGCTGGCACCGGTGCCGGCGGTGAACTCGCCGAGGCCAGGGCCGCGTTGCGGCTCCGGCAGGGCGCCGGGCTGCGCGAGGACGCGGCGGCGGCGCCGCACGCGGAGCTGGCGCTGGCCCGGCTGGGCACCGCGTTCTTCGCCCGGCGGCTGACGCGGCTGGAGGACGCCGAGCTGGCCGGCCCGAGCTTGCTGCCCGGCTGGAGCCGGGCGGCGCTGGTGGCCCATGTCGGGTACAACGCACGGGCGTTGACCCGGCTGGTCGCCTGGGCCGAGACCGGCGTCGAGACCCCGATGTACGCCTCGCCCGAGCAGCGGGCGCGGGAGATCGAACGCGGGGCGAGCCTGCCGCCGAGGGCGCTGCGCGCGCTCTTCGCGCACAGCGAGGTCCATCTCAACGTGGCCTGGCGCGATCTGCCGTCGGCCGCCTGGAGCGCCGAGGTGGTCACCGCGCAGGGCCGCACCGTGCCGGTCAGCGAGACGGCCTGGATGCGGGCCAGGGAGGTCTGGGTGCACGCCGTGGACCTGGCGAACGGCGTGGGCTTCGGCGAGCTGCCGCCGGAGCTGCTGGACCGGCTGGCCGCCGATGTGCTCGCCGGCTGGCGACGGCGGGGCGAACGGGTCGCGTTGACCCTGGTACCGACCGACCGGAACGAGCCGCTGGTGGTGGGCGACGGCTCGGGCCCCGAGGTCGTGGGCGCCCAGGCGGATCTGGTGCGCTGGCTCACCGGCCGGGGCGCACGGCGCCTGACGCACCCGGGCGACGCACCACCGGCGCTTCCGCGCTGGCTGTAACACCACCATCTCGCGACCTTCTCGCGCCGGCGCGCGCCGTCCGCACTCGTGGACGACGCGCGCCGGCGCTCACTCATGAGCGCCTCCACAGAAGGGCGACAACTCACCCACAGAACCGCCATAATCGAGGGCGGCACCCCCTGAGAAATGGATCACAGTCGACACCCCCTTGACGGGATGCGGCCCCACCACGAGCATCTGTAAACGATTCCAGCGCCTGGAAACGTTTACCGGAGCCCACCGATAGCGGCGCGAGACGCCACAAGAGGTGGGAGAACACCAGAAAGCCGGCAGACGGGAGACAGCGGGCAGGAGCGACACCGAACACGGATGAACACACCACAAGGGGACGGGACATGCCCAACGGCGGCCAGCCGACCATCGTGTCCATAGCCGAACGCGCCGGCGTGTCCATAGCCTCCGTCTCCCGCGTCCTCAACGGACAGGGCGCGCGCCGGGACACCACCGAGCGCGTGCGCCGGGCGGCGGCCGAGCTGGGCTACGTTCCCAACGCGGTGGCGCGTTCCCTGAAGGGCGGACGCACGCGTCAACTCACCTTCGCGATACCCGACATCGGCAACCCGGTCTATGTGGCGATGGTCCGGGCCATCCAGGAGGTGACCAAGGCCGCCGGCTACCGACTCCTGCTGCACTCGACGGACGCGGTGGCCGAGGACGAACTGGCCGTGCTGCGCAGCCTTCAGGACCGCACCAGCGACGGGCTGATCCTGGTCCCGATCCGGATCACCGAGGCCCATATCGCGGCGCTCGGCGAGGCCGCCGGGCCCGTGGTGGTCATCGGCTCGCTGCCCGACGGCGTGCCGGTGGACAGCGTGCGGGCCGACTCGGTGGCCGGCGCCGCCCTGGCGGTGCGCCATCTGCACGCCATCGGGCGACGCAGGATCGCGTTCGTCAACGGCCCCTCGGACACCGTCCCCGGGCGCAACCGCGAGCTGGGATACCGCAGGGCGCTCGCCGAGTGCGGGCTGCCCTACGACCCGGAGCTGGTGGCCCACACCGAGTTCGGCGTGGACGCGGGCGCGCGTGCCGTCGAACGGCTGCTGCCGGCCCGCCCGGACGCGGTGTTCTGCGCCAACGACCAGTTGGCGCTGGGCGCCTCGCACGCGCTGCTCGCCCGTGGCCTGCGGATTCCGGATGACCTCGCGGTCGCCGGCATGGACGACAGCGAGTTGGCCCAGGTCGGCTGGCCGCCGTTGACCAGCGTCGACCTGGGCTCGTCCGAACGCGGCCGGCGCGCCGCCGAGTTGCTTCTCGACCGGCTCGAAGGCCCGGGCTCGGGCCCGGCCGCCGGGCCGGGTGCGTGGGGCGCCGCCGGCCCTGGCGCCGGGCCGGGAGGCTCCCCGGTCGGCGAGCCCCGTTCCTCGGTCGCCGCACCCGCCGACCGGACGGGCGGCGAGGCGGCCCACGCCGGCTCCCGCTCCCCCGCCCCCGCTCCGCCCCGCACCAGCACCGCCCACCCCCGCCTCGTCGTGCGCGCCTCCACCGCGCCGGCGACCGACACCCCGACGCGATGAGGTTCGCATGACTCTGTTGCCCTCCCGGGCCAAGGCCGTCCCGGGACAGGGAAACCGGGGCACCCCGCCCCCCAGGACCCCGGCGCAGCGCAGACGCGCCCTGGGCCTGGACCGGGGCGCCTGGTTCCTGCTGCTGCCCGCCCTGATACCCATCCTGGTGCTGAGCGTGGGGCCGCTGCTCTACGCGGTCTCGCTGGCGTTCACCGACGCCCAGGCGGGGCGCACCGAGCCGACCCAGTTCGTCGGCCTGCTCAACTTCACCGACCTGCGCCACGACACCCTCTTCTGGGACTCCTTCCGGATCGGCATGGTGTGGGCGCTGTGCGTGACCACGCTCCAGTTCCTGCTGGCCCTGGGCCTGGCGCTGCTGCTCAACCAGAACCTGCGGCTGCGCTGGCTGGCGAGGACGCTGGCGCTGGTGCCCTGGGCGATGCCCGAGGTGGTCGTCGGCGTCATGTGGCGGCTGGTCTACCACCAGGACGCCGGCATCCTGAACCAGACCCTGGGCCAGTTGGGGATCATCGACTCCAACGTGGACTGGCTGACCAGCCTCTCGCTGGCGCTGCCCTCGGTGATCGCGGTGGGCGTGTGGGCCGGGATGCCGCAGACCACGGTGGTGCTGCTGGCCGGCCTCCAGAACGTGCCCGTCGAGCTGCGGGAGGCGGCCGCGCTGGACGGGGCCGGCGCGTGGCGGCGGTTCGCCACGGTGACCTGGCCGGCGATCCGTCCGGTGGTGCTGGCCATCACCGCGCTCAACTTCATCTGGAACTTCAACTCGTTCGGCCTGGTCTACGTGCTGACCCAGGGCGGGCCGGGCGGCAGGACCAGGTTGCCGATGCTCTTCGCCTACGAGGAGGCGTTCAAGTACGGGCAGTACGGCTACGCGGCGGCGATGGGGCTGGCGATGGTCGCCCTGATCGCGGTGCTGCTGGTGCTGTTCCTGCGCCGCAGGCTCAAGGAGGACGCCCAATGAGCACGACCCGCACCCCCACGCCCCCCGCCGTCTCCCGGCCGCCGACCCGCCGTCGGCTGACGCGCGGCGCCGGCCGCGCCGGGCAGTACCTGGCGCTGGCCTGCTATCTGGTCTTCCTCGGCTTCCCGCTGGTGTGGCTGCTGTCCACGGCGCTGAAGTCCCCGCAGGAGCTGGGCTCCATCAACCCGACCTGGATACCCGAGCACCCGACCCTGGAGAACTTCCGGGCCGCCTTCGACACCCAGCCGCTGCTCCGCTCCGCGCTCAACAGCGCGCTGGTGGCGACCAGTTCGGCGGTGATCGCCGTCGCCATCGCGGTGCCGGCCGCCTATGTGATGGTGCGCTACCGCTCCCGGATCGGCCAGGCCGGCACGGTGTGGGTGCTGGTCAGCCAGATGTTCCCGTTCGTCCTGGTGATCATCCCGCTCTTCCTGGTGCTGCGGAACCTGCACCTGATCAACGCGCTGCCTGGCCTGGTCGTCGTCTATGTGGTGTGGAACCTGCCGTTCTCGCTGTGGATGCTGCGCGGCTATGTGCAGGCGGTGCCGATCTCCCTGGAGGAGGCGGCGGCGATGGACGGCGCGAGCCGGTTGCGGACCCTGACCAGCGTGGTGCTGCCGCTGCTGACGCCCGGTCTGGTAGCGACCTTGATGTTCTCCTTCGTCACCGCGTGGAACGAGTTCTTCTTCGCCCTGGTCCTGCTCAAGTCTCCGGAGAAGCAGACGATGTCCGTGATCCTGACCCACTTCATCGGCGCCGAGGGCGTCGCCGACCTGGGCCCGCTGGCCGCCGCCGCGCTGGTGGCGACGCTGCCCAGCCTGCTGTTCTTCGCGCTGCTCCAGCGGCGCCTGGTCAGCGGGATGCTCGCCGGGGCGGTGAAGGCGTGAGGGCCGCCGGACGCGTCCGCGCGACGGGCGCGGCGCTCGCGTTGACCCTGCTGGCGGTCGCCGGCTGCGGCGGCGGGTCGGACGAAGGGGACGGCAAGGTCACCCTGGAGTTCCTGAGCCTGGCCTGGCAGGCCGAGTCGGTTGAGGCCAACAAGGCGCTGGTCGAGGAGTGGAACGCGGCCAACCCCGACGTGCGGGTCCGCTATGTCCAGGGCTCCTGGGACAACATCCACGACCACCTGCTGACCTCGTTCGAGGGCGGCGAGGCCCCCGACATCATCCACAACGACGCCTCCGACCTGACCGACTTCGCCAACGGCGGCTATCTCGCCGACCTGACCGGGCTGCTCCCGCGGGAGCTACGCGACGACATCCCCGAGGCGGCCTGGTCGACGACCGAGTACGACGGAGGGGACGGCCCCGGGATCTACGGGGTGCCGTTCCTCCAGGAGCCCCGGGTCCTGGTGGTCAACGCGGAGCTGCTGGAACGGTCGGGGGCCCGGGTGCCGACGCCCGACGAGCCGTGGAGCTGGGCGGAGTTCGAGGCGGCCAGCGCCGCGATGACCGAGGACACCGACGGCGACGGGGACACCGACACCTACGGCGTGGCCTGGTCGCTGAAGGAGCCGGTCACCCAGACGGTGAACCTGGCGCTCTCCACGGGCGGCGAGGTCTTCACCCGCGAGGACGGCAAGAACGTGATCCGCTACGACGCGGCCGACTCCTCCGTCGCCGAGCTGATCAACCGCCAGGTCCACGAGGACGGCACGGCCGCCGCCAGCAGCCTGGGCATGTCGGGCTCGGACACCCTGCCCGGCTTCTACGACGGCCGGTACGCGATGCTGCCGCTGAACTTCTCGTTCCGGCAGCAGGTCGCCCAGCAGGCGCCCGACGGCTTCGACTGGACGGTGCTGCCGATGCCGAGCGGCGGGCCCGAGCACGGGCTGGCCCAGGGCGTGGTGCCGCAGACGCTGTCGGTCGCCGAGGACAGCGACCACCAGCAGGCCGCCGCCGACTTCATCGCCTTCCTCACCCAGCCCGAGCACCAGGTGGACCTGGCGCTGGGCGACTGGATGCTGCCGACCAGCCAGCGGGCGCTGGCCGAGCCGGCGTTGGACACCGAGGAGTACGGCTGGCGCACCGGGGCCCGAATAGCCGACGAGCTGCGCCCCTCCCCGGTGCTCGGGGTGCGCGGCTACCCCGAGTGGAAGGACAAGATCGCCACCCCCGCCCTCCAGGAGTACTACAGCGGCGGCATCGATCTGGACACGCTACGCGAGAAGCTCACCGACGACGGCCAGCGAATTCTCGACCGCTACCAGCGCTGACCCACGCGCCGCCACGGACGCGTCGGGCCGGCAGGCCCCTCGTCCGGCGGCACCCGCACGACCGAAGAAATGAGCACGACACACATGAGCGTCAGCCTCGACCCCGTTCCCGAGCCGACCCCGGCGGCGCAGGCCGCCGGGGACCAGGACGGGCCGCGCAGGCTCAGGACCGTTCCCCGACGCCAGCCGCCCGCCCCCGTCGTGCCCAGGGACCGGGCCAGGGGCGCGATGCTTGGCCTGGCCGTCGGCGACGCGCTGGGCGCGCCGGCCGAGAACCTGACCCCGTCCCAGATCAGGGAGCGGTGGGGCCGCATCGACGGCTTCGTCCGCGACGAGCCGGCCGGCACCGACGACACCGAGTACGCCATCTTCTCCGGGCTGTTGCTCGCCGAGCACGGCTCGGGGCTGACCGTGGCCCAGGTCGAGTCGGCCTGGCACGAGTGGATCGCGGACCGGGACGAGGGCCCGTTCCGGGGCGCCGGGTTCAGCGAGCGCGGCACCCTGGAGAACCTGCGGCGCGGCCTGGCCGCGCCGATCTCGGCGCAGCACCGGCACGCCTGGAGCGACGGGCTGGCGATGCGGGCGGCTCCGTTCGGGGTGTTCGCGGCAGGGCGGCCGGCGGAGGCGGCCCGGCTGGTCGCCATCGACGGCACCGTCTCGCACGACGGCGAGGGCATCTACGGCGGGCGCGCGGTCGCGGCCGGCGTGGCGGCGGCGATGGTCGGGCACCGCCCCGAGGTGGTGGTGCAGGCCGCGCTGTCGGTGGTGCCGGAGGACTCGTGGACGGCGCGTTCGCTGCACCGGGCGGTGGCGGCGGCGCTGCGCGCCCGGCGCGACCCGTTGGCCACCCAGCTGTCGGTGGAACGCGCGGTCCGTTCGGCGACCGTGATCGGCGGCTATCCGTGGACGGATCTGGCGCCGGAGGCGGTCGGGCTGGCGTTCGGCGCGTTCGCGGCGGCCAGGGGCGACTTCCGGGACGCGGTGATCACGGCCGTCAACATGGGCCGGGACGCGGACACCACGGCGGCCGTGGCCGGCGCGCTGGCCGGGGCGCTGGGCGGCGAGTCCGCGATCCCCGCCGAGTGGGCCGGCGCGATCGGCCCGGCGCGCGGCAGCTGCCTGCCGTCGATGGCGGGGCGCCATGTGCTGGACGTGGCCGAGCGGTTGACCCCACCGCCCGGCGGCAGGGCGGGGGCGGTCGCATGACCGCGCGCACCCCGGCGGGCGGGCCGCGCCGGATCGAGGGCCTGCTGCTGGGCATCGCGGCGGGCGACGCCGCCGGCTGGCCGTCGGGCCGGCACCGGGCGACCCGGCTGCCGGACTGGACCCGCAGGCTGACCAGGGAGTTGGACACCTTCGCGGAGCAGAACGCGACGACGACGCTGCCGGTGCCGATCGCGCTCAACCAGCCGCCCGACCCACTGCGGCTGGGCCCCTCGGACGACGCGGAGTGGGCGGCGTTCACCGCGCGGGCGGTGCTGTCGGCCACGGCGGCCGGCGGCAGCGACCTGTCGGTCGACCAACGGGTGCGCTCCGCGCTGGCGTTGGCGTGGAACGCGCTGGCCGACGAGGTGGCGGCGGCCGCCGAGCAGGCGGACGAGATCGAGTCGGCGCACATTCCGCTGCGCGCCAGGATCTCGGTCCGCGCCGGGCTCGGCAACCTCGCGGCCGGCCTGCGCCCGCCGGCCACCGGCCACGACAACCCGCACTACTTCGACGACGCGGCCTGTGTGCGGGCCGCCGTGCTGGCCGTCGTCCACCCGGGCCGTCCGGAGGCTGCGGCCGACCTCGCCGAGTTCGACGCCCGTTACACCCAGGACGGCGACGGGGTGCACGGGGCGCGGGCGGTGGCGGCGGCCGTCGCGGTCGCGCTGGGCGGCGGGTCGATGGACGCGTGCGTGGCGGCGGCGCTGCGCCAGCTGCCGGAGGAGACCGAGATCCGGCGGAACGCGCTGCGCGCCGTGGAGTTGGGCCAGTCGGCCGCGGCCGCCCGGCCGGGTCTTCCGGGGAACGCGTTCGCGCTGGTCCCGGTCCTGGAGCACGAGATCGTCGACCATGTCTACAGCTATGGCATCGCGGCGGCGGAGACCGTTCCGGTGGCGCTCGCGGTGGCGACGGCCGCCGCCGGGGCGGTGACCGAGGCGGTGCCCAGCGCGGCCTGTCTCTCCCGGGTCGCGGACTCGGCGCCCGCGCTGGCCGGCGCGCTGACCGGGGTGGTGGGCGGCGCCGAGGCGCTGCCGGCCAGCTGGCGGGACGCCTGCCGTTCGCTGGCGGGCTGCGCGCTGCCCCGGCTGGCCGGCACCGATCTGGTCGAGCTGGCCGAGCAGTTGGAGAACGCCCAGTCGCTCGGCGCCCTGCCGCCGCCCCCGACGCCGGCCTCCCCCGAGACGGCCCGCCACGACACCGACCCGGCAACCGAACCCGCAACCGACCACGCGACAACCACCCACGATCCGGTCACGAACGAGCACGTCGCACCACCTTCGGAAGGACTCCGAGCATGAACGAGAACGAGCCGGTCACTCCGCTCCCCTCCCTGGCCGAGCGCACGGCGGGGGTGCTGGTGGGCGCCGCCGTGGGCGACGCGCTGGGCGGGCCCGTCGAGGGCTGGACGCCGGAGGCGATCGTCGAACGGCACGGGGGCCGGGTGCGGGGCATCGTCGAGCCGTTCCACCGGGACGACTGGCGCACCGCCCGCCCGATCGCGCCGTACCACAAGGGCGACGGGCACGTCACCGACGACACCCTGATGACCCATGCGCTGGTGCGGGTCTACGAGCGGGTCCGCGACCACCTGGACGCCTACGCGGTCGCCGACCACCTGGTGCCCGACCTGATCGGCACGCCCCGCTGGATTCCCGAACTGGAGGCGGAGGCCCTGCCGTTGCAGCGGATCTTCCTCGCCGAGAAGTGGATCGTGGCGCGGCTGCACTACGGCCATGTGGACCCGCGCGAGGCCGGCGTGGGGAACATCGTCAACTGCGGCGCCGCGATGTATATGGCACCGGTCGGGGTGGTCAACGCGGCCAACCCGGCCGCCGCCTACGCGGAGGCGCTGGACGTGGCCGGCGCCCACCAGTCGAGCTACGGGCGGGAGGCGGCCGGGGTGTTCGCGGCCGCCGTCGCCGCCGCCTACCGGCCGGGCGCCACCCCCGCCTCGGTCGTGGAGGCGGCCCTGGCGCTGGCCAAGGACGGCACCCGCTCGGCGATCGAGGCGGTCTGCGAGGTGGCCTCGGGGCTCGACGACTGGGAGGCGGCGCTGGGCCCGCTGCGCGCGGCGGTCGCCCCGTTCGACACGGTGGGGCCGGAGTACCGCAAGCCGTCGCTGGGCGCGCGGCGGCCCTCCCGGCTGCACGCGATCGAGGAACTCCCCATCGCCCTGGGCATGGTGCTGATCGGCGACGGCGACTACCGGCGCACGGTGCTGGGCGCGGTGAACTACGGCCGGGACTGCGACTCGATCGCCACCATGGGCGGCGCCATCGTGGGCGCGCTGCGCGGCGAGCGGGCGGTGCCCAAGGAGTGGAGCGCGGAGGTGGCGCGGGCCAGCCGGCTCGACCTGCACGCGCCGGCGGCGGCGCTGACCGAGGTGGCCCGCGAGGTGTTCGCGCGGGACCTGGAGCGGCGCCGCGCGCACGAGGCGTACTTCCGCGCGATCGAGGCGGCCTGATGACGGGCCCCAACTCCCCTACGGCGCCTGAACGTTCGGCGCTGCGGCTGACCTGGGTGCAGCCGGAGGACCTGGTCGGGCACGAGCTGGCGCAGGCCGCCCTCGACGGGCGGGACGCGGCGGCGGTGGAACGCCGCTGGCTGGCGGCCGGCGGCCACCGGGCGCCCGAGCGGGCCGGCGCCTCGCCGGAGCCGGCGACGCCCGCGCTGCG
>NZ_RFFJ01000259.1 GCF_003696235.1 Streptomyces triticirhizae | reverse complement strand
CCACCGACCGCGCCTCCCGCCGAGCCGGCGGCGGCCGAGCCCGCCGCCGCCGCGCCCGCGCCCGGCTACCCCGAGACCGAACGGGCGGCCGTGCACCGCCTGATGCGCGACCGCCGCGACGTCCACCACGGCTTCCGCTCCGACCCGGTGCCGCCCGAGGTGCTGCTCCGGGTGCTGGAGGCTGCCCACAACGCGCCCAGCGTCGGCCCGGCCCAGCCCTGGGACTTCGTGATCATCAAGGCGCCCGAGACCCGCAACGCGATCCACGAACTCGCCCGCCGCCAGCGCGAGACCTACGCCAGGTCCCTGTCCAAGGCCAGGGCCCGGCAGTTCCGCCAACTCAGCGTGGACGCCATCCGGGACACCCCCGTCAACATCGTGGTGACCGCCGACCCCACCCGGGGCGGCCGCAACACCTACGGCTGGCACCTCCAGCCGCAGACCACCCCCTACTCCTCCGCCCTCGCCGTCGAGAACCTCTGGCTCGCGGCCCGGGCCGAGGGCCTCGGCGTCGGCTGGATCGGCTTCTTCGACGAACGCGAACTCGTCCACGCCCTCGGCCTGCCCGAGCACCTGGAGGTCGTCGCCTACCTCTGCGTCGGCTATGTCGACTCGTTCCCCGACGAGGCCGAACAGGGCCCGGGCGGCTGGACCCACCGCAGGCCGCTCTCCTGGGTGGTCCACGAGGAGTCCTACGGCCGCCGCGCCCTGCCCGGCGCCGAGCCGCACGACCTGCTGAGCCAGACGCTCGCCGAGATCAGGCCGTTGGACGCGCAGGCGCTCGGCGAGGCGTGGGAACGCCAGAAGCGCATGACCAAGCCGGCCGGCTCGCTCGGCGCCCTCGAAGTCATCTCCGCCCAGCTCTGCGGGCTGTCCCGCAGCTGCCCTCCGCCGGTGCCCGAGCCGGCCGCCGTCGCCGTCTTCGCCGCCGACCACGGCGTCCACGCCCAGGGCGTCACGCCCTGGCCGCAGGAGGTCACCGGCCAGATGGTGGCCAACTTCCTCGGCGGGGGAGCGGTCTGCAACGCGTTCGCCGCCCAGGTCGGCGCCGAGGTCTGCGTGATCGACGTCGGCGTCAGGGACGAACTGCCCGGGATGCCCGGCCTGATCCCGCGCCGGGTCAGGTCCGGCACGGCCGACCTCAGCGTCGGTCCGGCGATGAGCCGCGAGGAGGCGCTGCGCGCCGTCGAGGTCGGCATCGAGATCGCCAGGGACCTCGTCGCGGCGGGGAACCGGGCGCTGCTCACCGGCGAGATGGGCATCGCCAACACCACCCCGGCCGCCGCGCTGGTCGCCGCGTTCACCGGCGCCGAGGCCGCCGAGGTCACCGGGCGCGGCTGCGGCATCGACGACGAGACGCACGCGCGGAAGGTGGACGTCGTCCGCCGCGCGCTGCAACTCCACCAGCCCGACCCCAGCGACCCGTTGGGCGTGCTGGCCGCCGTCGGCGGCCTGGAACACGCCGCGCTCACCGGCCTGATCCTGGGCGGCGCGGCGCAGCGGGTGCCGGTGCTGCTCGACGGCGTCAGCGCGGGCGCCGCCGCACTGGCGGCGCGGGCGATCGCGCCGGAGGCGGTCTCCGTCTGTGTCGCCGGGCACCGCAGCGCGGAGCCCGGCCACCAGGCGGCGCTCACGGCGCTGGGCCTGCGGCCCATGGTCGACCTCGACCTTCGCCTCGGCGAGGGCACCGGCGCGCTGCTGGCGCTGCCGCTGGTGCAGAGCGCGGCGCGCGCGATGCGCGAGGTCGCCACGTTCGACTCGGCGGGTGTCACCGACAAGAACTGACCTGCCGGCCGGGCCCGGGAGGCGCCCGGCGCCCAGCGGGCGCCGAGGCGCCGGGGGCGTTCGGCTGACGGCGGCGTCTGTCGCCTTCGGCTCATCTGGCGTGATGGCTGTGGGCCGACTCGGACCGGGTGTGACCACCGACCATGCGTGTCGCAATCCCTCGCCGGGTCCGGCTTTCCGTCGCGCGACGGGGCACGTCACCGGCCCGGCCTGCCGGTTGCCGGAACGCCGAGCCCGGCACATCGCCGCCCGGCTCGGCGAGGTGGCGTGCCGGTGGTCGGAGGCGCCGCCTCCGGCCCACGCCGGGGCCAGCCGCTCGCCAGGGGCGGCACCTACCCGGCCACCCGCTCAACCACCCCAACCACCCACCCGCCCCATCCGTCCCGACGCGCGCCCGATCGCCCCGCCACCAGGACCCGGCGGCCCGCGCAGCCGACCACGACGCTCCACTCCGCAAGCGAGCGCGCCCGTCCCGCAACGAACGCCCGCCCCCGCCGGCGCACCGGCGGAGGCGGCGGCACGGCGCCCGAACGCCCCGCGCAGCGGCACCCCCGGTCCCCGCGCGGCGCGGAGGCGCCGAACCGCCCGCCGGCGTCAGGTCGTTGCCGACCGCCGTGCCCACGCCGGGTGGGTGGAGGCGCGCGCGATGTCGATCCGGGCGACCCGACCGTCCCAGGTGGTGACGGCGACGACCGCGAGGGGGTGGCCGCCGGGGGCGATGACATGGACCCGTTCGCCCGCGAGGCGCATCGGCGCGCTGGCGCGAATGCGGTCGGCGAACCGCCCGGTCTCCTCGGCGACGGCGGAGGCGCCGCTGACCACGGTCGGCGCGCCGGGAGGCACCAGCGCCTCGTCGACGACGCGCACGCAGTCGTCGGCCAGCAGGGCGAGGACCCGGCCGATGTCACCGCCGGCGGCCGCCGCGAGGAAGGCATCCACGACGGTGCTGTCGACGCTCGTCGCGGGCGGGGACGCGGACGTTGGCGCGCAGTGCGCGATCCGTTCGCGTGCCCGGCTGGCGTGCTTCTTCGCGCTGTCCCGGCTGGTACCGAGATGCCCCGCGACCTCAAGGAACGGGACGTCGAACAGGTCATGCAGGACGTACGCGACGCGCTGGGATGGCGTCAGCCGGGCGAGGACCACCATCAACGCGCGGGAGATGTTCTCGCGCCGAAGGTACTGCTCGTCCGCCGCGAGGGCCTCGTCCGGAATCAGGTCCGCGAACAGGGGCTCCTCCCGGCGCCGCTGACGAGCCCGCAGCTGGTCGAGGCAGACGCGAGTGAGAACGGTCGTCAGCCAGGCCGCCGTGTTGCGAAGGGTGTCGGCGTCGACGGCCCTCGCCCTGATCCAGGTGCTCTGCACGGCGTCTTCCGCGTCGTCGACGGAGTCGAGCAGGCGGAACGCGATCGCCGTCAGCTGCGGCCGGGCCGCTTCGAACTCCTCAAGGGGTACCACCAGGTGTCACTTTTCCGGGGCGGGAGACGTCGGACGCACGAGACCGCCGATCTCGCCCACGAAGCCCCCTACCGAGGAGACACCCACCGATGAGCATAGCCGTGGCCCCCTGGCCGCCACTTCGAGACGGGCCCCGCGCCCCCGCCCGCCGCGCGGCGGGAGCGGCGCATGACGGCCGTCCTGTTCGTCGCCACGCTGGTGTGCATCGTGGCGAACGCGTTCATCGCCGTCGCCGATCTCGTCAGGGCGGGGTTCGTGGTGCGGAACGCCACGGCGGTGCGCGTTCCCGCCACCGCTGTGCCCTGGCTGGGCTCGTTGAAGCTGGCCGGGGCGGCCGGACTCGTCGTCGGGCTGATCGTCGCGCCCTGGCTTGGCGTCGCCGCCGGCGTCGGCCTGACGCTGTTCTTCGTTGGTGCGGTCGTCGCCCACGTGAGGGCCCGCGTCTTCTCCAACATCGCGTTCCCCGGCCTGTATCTGCTCCTCGCGGTGGCGGCCACCGCCTGTCTGCTCCGCCGAGCGGTGGGCTAGCGTCCCCTGTGCCGCGAGGCACGAGGGACCGGACCCGAGCCCCGCCACGGGCCGGCCGCCCCGGACTCCCGGGGCCACGCCCCCAGGGCGCTGCCCCGTAAGCTGAGGCTCGCGGAGCACCGGCGCCCCGCGTCGTTTCTCCGGTCCGCACTCCCGGCACGCCCAGCCGCGAGCGCGGCCCCGCGTCAAGGAGTTCGTACCGTCGATGTCTGACCTCCCCGCCTACCCCGTCGGGCTGCGCCTCGCCGGCCGCCGAGTCGTCGTGCTCGGCGGCGGCACCGTCGCCCAACGGCGGCTGCCCGCGCTGCTGAACGCCGGCGCCGACGTGACCCTGGTCGCCCCCGCCGTCACCCCGTCCGTCGAGGCCATGGCCGACGCCGGCCAGCTGCGGTGGGAGCGGCGCGGCTACCGCTCCGGCGACGTCGAGGGCGCCTGGTACCTGCTGATCGCCACCGACGACCCCGAGGTCAACGCCGCGGCGTCGGCCGAGGCCGAGCGGCTCCGCGTCTGGTCGGTGCGCAGCGACGACGCCGAGGCGGCCAGCGCCTGGACGCCGGCGACCGGCCGCTGTGACGGGGTCACCGTCGCCGTGCTCACCGGCCGCGACCCGCGCCGCTCCGCCGCCGTGCGGGACGCCGTCGTGGAGGGGCTGCGCGAGGGCACCATCGGCGCGCCCCGCCACCGCGACCGGACGCCGGGCGTCGCGCTGGTCGGCGGCGGCCCCGGCGACCCGGACCTGATCACGGTCAGGGGCCGCCGGCTGCTGGCCGAGGCCGACGTGGTGATCGCCGACCGGCTCGGCCCGCGCGACCTGCTCGACGAACTCCCGCCGGGAGTCGAGGTGATCGACGCCGCCAAGATCCCCTACGGCCGCTACATGGCGCAGGAGGCGATCAACGCCGCGCTCGTCGAACACGCCAGGGCGGGCCGTTCCGTCGTGCGGCTCAAGGGCGGCGACCCGTATGTCTTCGGCCGGGGCCGGGAGGAGGCGCAGGCCCTGGCGGAGGCCGGCGTTCCGGTCACCGTGGTGCCGGGCGTCACCAGCGCCATCTCCGTTCCGGGCGCCGCCGGCGTTCCGGTCACCCACCGGGGCGTGGCCCACGAGTTCACCGTGGTCAGCGGCCATCTCGCCCCGGACGACCCGCGTTCCCTGGTCGACTGGCCGGCGCTGGCCGCGCTGCGCGGCACCCTGGTGCTGCTGATGGCGGTGGAACGGATGGCCGCCATCGCCGACACGCTGATCGCCCACGGCCGGGACCCCCGGACGCCGGCCGCCGCGATCCAGGAGGGCACCACCCCGGCCGAGCGCCGGGTCGACGCGACCCTGGCCACCGTCGCGGCACGGATCGCCGAGGCCGGCATCCGGCCGCCGGCCGTGATCGTGGTCGGTGACGTGGTGGCGGTCCCGTGACCGCGACACCCGAGAGGACCGAGCCCCCGGGAACGGCGCCAGCGACGGCCCCCGCCGCCGTGCCCGCCGGGCGGCTGACCGTCGTCGAGGACCCGGCCGATCCCCGGCTCGCCGACTACACCTCGCTGACCGACGTGGCCCTGAGGCGTCGCCTCGAACCCGCCGAGGGCCTCTTCATGGCCGAGGGCGAGAAGGTCATCCGCCGCGCCCTGGACGCCGGTTACCCGATGCGCTCCATGCTGCTGACCCCGCGCTGGGTCGAGGCCATGGCCGACCTGATCGCCCGCGCCGACGCGCCCGTGCACGTGGTCAGCCCGGAGCTGGCCGAGGCCGTCACCGGCTACCACGTGCACCGGGGCGCCCTGGCCGCGATGGGCCGGCGCCCGCTGCCCGACGCCGCGAGCCTCCTCGCCGGCGCGCGCCGCGTCGTGGTGCTGGAGGCGGTCAACGACCACACCAACATCGGGTCCGTCTTCCGCTGCGCGGCGGCCCTCGGCATGGACGCGGTGCTGCTCTCGCCCGACTGCGCCGACCCGCTCTACCGGCGTTCCGTGAAGGTCTCGATGGGCGCGGTCTTCGCCCTGCCCTACGCCCGACTGGCCGGCTGGCCCGGCGGGTTGACCGAGGTGACCGGCGCCGGCTTCCGGCTGCTGGCGCTCACCCCCGACCCGGCCGCCGTGGACCTGGCCGACGCGGTCGCCGAGGCCACGAGCGGGGCCAACGGCGGGGCGAACGGCGGGGCGAACGGCGGGGCGAACGGCGGGGCGAACGGCGGGGCGAACGGCGGGGCGAACGGCGAGGCCGGCGGCGCCCGGCTGGCGCTGATGCTCGGCGCCGAGGGGGACGGCCTCACCCGCCGCGCCCTGGCCGCCGCCGACCGGTGGGTGCGCATCCCGATGGCGCACGGCATCGACTCGCTGAACGTGGCGGCTGCCGCCGCCGTCGCCTGCTACGCGCTGACCCAGGGGCCGCCCGCGTCGGCCCGCTGAGCACGCGGAAAATCCGACTCCCGCGCGGCGCGCGGCCGTTACCCTCCCGATCCATGACCACCAGCGAGGCCGCCCCGACCGTCACCCGCCGCCCCGACGGCTACCAGATCTCGACCGACCCCGACCGGCTCGACGTCGACCGGGTGCACCGGTGGCTGTCCACCGACGCCTACTGGGCGCTGGGCCGCGACCGGGAGACGGTGGCCAGGGCGATCGCCGGCTCCCTCAACTTCGGGCTCTACGCGCCCGACGGCCAACAGGTCGGCTTCGCCAGGGTGGTGACGGACCTGGCCACCTTCGCCTGGCTCTGCGACGTCTATGTCCGCCCCGAGGACCGGGGCCGTGGCCTGGGCACCTGGCTCGCCACCACCGTCAGGGACCACCTCGCCCCGCACCGCCTGAAGCGGATACTCCTCTTCACGGAGGACGCCCACGAGGTCTACGCCCGCGTCGGTTTCACCGCGCTCCCCGAACCACCGGAACGCGTGATGTCCCTCCGCCTCGACGACGACTGACCACCGCCCCGGCCCGCAGCGAGCGCCCAGGAACCAGCCGCCCCGAACCGGCCGCCCCCGAACCAGCCATCTCCGGCCCGGCCGGCCGCGCCTCGGACGGCCCCGCGGCCGCCCGCGCCCCCGGCGTTCTCCCGCCCCGGCCCGGCGGCCACGAGCTACAGCGGGCCCTGACACCCCTGCGCCAGCGTGATGCCCAACGCGACCAGCAGCGTCACCGTGACGAAGACGAACACCCGCTGGCGCAACAGCCGTTGGTCCGCCGCCCGGCGCTTGGCCGAGGGGCCGGGCCGGCGGCGCTCCGGCGGCCTGGGCCGGGTCCGCTCCCGCGCCCCGCCCCGCGCGCGCTCGGCGGCACGCTCCGGCGCACGCTCCCGTTCTCTCGCGCGCCCCCGCGCCGCC
>NZ_RFFJ01000258.1 GCF_003696235.1 Streptomyces triticirhizae | reverse complement strand
GCGCCCGGCGACTACGCGCGGACCGGCCCGCCGGCCGGGCCGCCGGCGCCGGGCCGCCCCGGCGGTCACGCGCCGCTGCCCCGCCCGGAGCCGAGGGAGGTGCGGCTGGGCGGGCTGGTGTTCCTGCTGGCGTTGATCGCGTTCGCCGTCGGGGTCGCGGTGTCCTGGACCAGCCAGCCGTTGGGTTCGGTGCTGGTGATCGGCTCGGCGTCGGCGCTGGCGGTCTTCGGTGTCGGGCTGCTGGTGAGCGCGTTCGTCGGCCGGCTGGGGCTGGGCACCATCACGGCCGTGCTGCTGACGGGCGTCGTGATGGCGAGCGCTTCGGTGCTGCCGGACAACATCACCACCAGCTGGGAGAGTCACCGCTGGCGGCCCGACAGCCCGGGCGCGGTGCTGACCGGGTACGAACTGGGCAGCGGCGAGGCCGAGTTGGACCTGACGGGCGTGGACCTGGCGCCGGGGTGGACGCTGGCCACCGAGGTGGAGGCGGGCGCCGGGCAGATCACCGTGCTGGTGCCGTACGACGTGGACCTGAACGTCTCGGTGGAGATCGGCGTCGGCGCGTTCACCTACCAGCCGCTGCGTGGCATCGGCGGGAACGACGACCGCGACTCGTGGGGCGGCTTCGGCCAGGAGCGCACCCTGGAGTACCCGGCGGTGGTGGACGCCACCGTGCCGGAGGGGGAGGCGCCCGAGGAGAGCGACGCGGACGGCGACCCCCGGGAGGTCGAGGCCGTGGCCGTGGAGAACCCCAGGATCGAGCTGCGGCTGGAGATGGGCGTCGGCCATGTCCAGATCGAGCGCGCGGGAGAGGAGCCACGGCCGTGAACCACCGCCACGAACCGCAGCGTTGGGTGGTGCGCCGCCACCGCTTCGAGCCGGCCCGGCTGGTGCTGGGCCTGTGTCTGCTGCCGATCGCGATGCTCTTCGTGCTGCACGCCACCGGGGAGACCGAGCTGTCGTTGGCGCTGCGCTTCCTGCTGCTGCCCTGCGCGCTGGTGCTGGCGGCGGTGGTCGCCGTCATCGCGCTGACGGTCCGCCGCACCCGGGGCCCGCGCCCCGTGGGCGGCGGGCGGGAGAACGCGACCGGCGAACGGGACACGACCTAGTCGCCGGCCTCGCGGCGGTCCGTCGCCGCGAGCAGGCGGCGGGCGAACGCGGCGCAGCCGGCGAGGATCTCGTCCGGGCCCTCGATGTGGAAGTCCGCGTCGAGGAACGCCAGCGGCAGCGGCAGCCACTCCCAGGAGTCCACGCCGAGCGTCGCGCGGGTCCGCCCGGGCCCGAGCGCTTCGAGCCGCGCGTCCTCGTGGCGCAGCGCGTCGGCGACCCGCGTCAGCGGCGCCTCGACCACCAGCCGCACCTCGCGGCGGCTCGCGTTCAGGCCGGCGCGCAGATAGCCCAGCGCCGAGTCCGCCGGCAGCGCCCGCGCGCCGTGGTGCGCGCCGGTGCGCAGCAGGTCCTCGATCCGGTCGGTGCGGAAGACCCGCCAGTCCTCCCGTTCCAGGTCCCAACCCAGCAGATACCAGCGCTGGTTGAGATGGACCTGCCGGTGCGGCTCGACCCGGCGGCGGCTGTCGGCGCCGCGCGCGTCGCGGTAGGCGAACGTGACGGTCTCCCGTTCCGCGATGGCCTCGGCGAGGGCGGCGAGCGCGCCGGGTTCGACGCCGGGCGCCGGGCGCTCGCCCGTCTCCAGGCTGGCCCGCAGGGCGGCGGCGCGGGAGCGCGGCCTGGCCGGCAGGAGCTGGTCGAGCTTGCCGTAGGCGCGCCGCGCCGCGTCGTCGAGGCCGCCCGCCTCGCCCGAGGCCGACGCGGCGAGGGTCGCCACGCCGAGCAGCGCGGCGACGGCCTCGTCGTCGTCGAGCACCAGCGGCGGCAGGCCGCGCCCGGCCGCCAGCCGGTAGTGGCCGCCCGGCCCCGGTCTGGTGGTCACCGGATAGCCGTAGCCGCGCAGCCGCTCCACGTCCCGGCGCAGCGTGCGGGGGCTGACGCACAGCAGCCGCGCCAACTCGGCGCCGGTGAACGCCCGGCCCGTCTGGAGCGTCGCCAGCAGCGCCAGCATCCGCCCGGTCACATCGGCCATGGCTCCCGATGATGCCCGAGGAGCCGGCCGGCGCGGAAACGGTGCCCCAGGCCGGCCGGCAGGCTGGCCGGCTGGCCGCCCGGCGCGGAAACCGGGGGCTCCGCGCGGACGCGGCCAGGATCTGGCCGCGTCTCCGCCTAGCGTTCCGGCCATGGACCACCGCACCATCACCCTCAGGGGCGCCCGCACCCACAACCTCGCCGGACTCGACCTCGACATTCCGCGCGGCCGGCTGGTCGTCGTGGTCGGCGTCTCAGGGTCCGGCAAGTCCTCGCTGGTCTTCGACACCATCGCGGCCGAGGCCGGCAACCAACTCCGCGACACCTTCCCGCCGTTCGCCCGCAACCGGCTGCCCTCCCAGCCACGGCCCGACGTCGAGCACATCGCGGGCCTCTCCCCGGTGATCGTCGTGGACCAGCGCCGGGTCGGCGGCAACGCGCGCTCCACGGTCGGCACGTTCACCGACGCCTGGAGCTATCTGCGCCTGGTCTACTCGCGCGTCGGCACCCCGCACGTGGGGGAGTCGAACCACTTCTCGTTCAACGACCCGGCCGGCATGTGCCCGGGCTGCGACGGGCTCGGCGAGCGGATCGTCAGCGCCGTCGACCGGTTCCTCGACCTCGACCTGTCCCTGCGGCAGGGCGCGATCCAGCTGCCCGGCTTCGGCCACGGCGGCTACTGGTACGACCGGTACGCCGACATCGGGGACTTCGACGCGGACACCCCGCTGCGCGAGTGGAGCGAACGGGAACGCGAGGCCCTGCTGTACGGGGGCGAGGCGGCGGCCGAGCTGGGGCGGGGCGCGCCGGGAGACTACGAGGGCGTCGTCGAACGGTTCGAGCGGATCTATCTGCGCACCGCCGACAACCTCTCGGACGCCAAGCGGGAGACCATCCGCCGCTTCACCCGCACCGCCACCTGCCCCGACTGCGGCGGCGACCGCCTCAACGAGGCGTCCCGCGCGGTCACCGTGCTGGGCCACACCATCGGCGAGCTGGCCCGCCTTGAGGTCGCCGAACTCGCCCCCGTGGTGCGGGCGGTGGACGCGCCCGCCGTGGCGCCCGCCGTGGAGGCGCTCGTCGCGCGGCTGGAGGCCATGGACGCCATCGGCCTGGGCTACCTCACGCTGGCGCGCGGCACCACCACGCTCTCCGGCGGGGAGTCGCAGCGGCTGAAGACCGTCAAGCACCTGGGCTCCAGCCTCACCGAGATGCTCTATGTCCTCGACGAGCCCACCGTCGGCCTGCACCCCACCGACATCGCGTCCATGAACGGGCTGCTGGCGCGGCTGCGGGACGCCGGGAACAGCGTGCTGGTCGTCGAGCACGACCCGGACGTGATGGCCGCCGCCGACCAGATCGTGGAGATCGGCCCGGGCGCCGGCGGCGACGGGGGGCGCCTCGTCTTCCAGGGCGGCTACGCGGAGTTGACCCGCGCTGACACCCCCACCGCCCGCGCCATCGCCCGCCGCGCGCCGACCAGGACCCGGCCGCGCCCCGCCACCGGCGCGCTCACCGTGCGGAACGCGACCCGCAACAACCTGCGCGGCCTCACCGTCGAGATCCCGACCGGCGTGCTGACCGTGCTCACCGGCGTCGCCGGCTCCGGCAAGTCCAGCCTGGCCGCCGAGCTGGTCGAGCGGCACCCGGTGCGGATCGTGGACCAGCGGCCGGTGAGCACCAACCGCCGTTCCACGCCCGTCACCTACACCGGGATCGCCGGCGCTGTCCGTTCCCTCTTCGCCCGGCACACCGGCGCGCCGGCCGCGCTGTTCAGCGCCAACTCGCTCGGCGGCTGCCCCGACTGCCAGGGCCTGGGCGTCGTCCACGCCGACCTCGCGTTCATGGAGCGCCGCGAGCTGGTCTGCGAGACCTGCCGGGGGCGCCGCTTCACGTCCGAGGCGCTGGCCCACACCGTCGACGGGCTGACCATCGCCGACGTGGACGACCTCACCGTCGCCGACGCCGTCGAACGCCTCCCGGACCGGCGGATCGCCGCCGGGCTGCGCGCGCTGAACGAGGTCGGCCTCGGCTATCTGCGGCTCGGCCAGTCGCTGGCCACGCTCTCCGGCGGCGAGTGCCAACGCGTCAAGATCGCCCGGGAGTTGCGGCACGCCGAGGAGCCAGGGGCCTACCTCCTCGACGAGCCGACCACCGGGCTGCACCTGAGCGATGTGACGACGCTGCTGCGGGTCCTCGACGCGCTGGTGGAACGCGGCCACACCGTCGTCGTCATCGAGCACCACCTGGAGGTGATCCGGCACGCCGACTGGCTGATCGACCTCGGGCCAGGGCCCGGCCGCCACGGCGGCACCGTGCTCTACGAGGGGCCCGTCGCCGACCACACCGACCAGGCCACCCCGACGGGGCGGGCGCTGGCCACGTCGCCCTGAGGCAACGTCCGGTCGCTCAGCGGAAGATGCGGTCGCCTCGGTGCGGCAGGAACCACGGCCGGGAGCCCAGCAGCCCGTCCAGGGTGTAGGGGCCGCCGCCGGCCAGCGCCAGCGCGACGAAGCCGAACAGCAGCGGCAGATCGGCGCCGAAGTAGTACGGGTCGGTGGACCAGGAGACCGTCAGCCAGAACGACAGCGCCAGCAGCGCGCCCAGCCCCGCCGCCCAGCGGGTGCGCAGCCCCAGCAGGATCGCGGCGCCCAGCACGATCTCGGCGACCGCCACCCCGTGGCCCGTCAACTCCGGCGCGTCCAACGCCCGGTCGACCAGCCAGGGCACGGCCGCGTCGTCCCGGGACGCGGTCAGCATCCCCTCCATGGTGTCCGTGTTCATCACGGAGCTGAACGGTCCGCCGTCCACATACTTGTCGATCCCGGCATAGAGGAAGGTGAAGCCGAGGAAGAGGCGCAGCGGCAGCATCGCCCACCGCGCGGCGGTCTCCCGGGCGCCTCCCGGCCCCCCGGTCACCGGGGGATGACCGCCCAACGGGTCCGTCACCGACATGGGCCAACGCCCTTTCGTCGCGGCTTGAAGGGACCGGTCAGTCTGCCACCGTGACGCGGTAGCGACCAGACTCCGTGCCGGCCGCCGTGATCACCCGCACCTCGACCCGCCCCGGCTCCACCTCGGCCGGCACGCGCACCACCAGCCGGTCGTCGTGCGGGTTGTCGAAGCCGCCGCGCGTGGGGACCAGCGGCACCGGGACCGTCAGGCCGCCGATCCGCACCACCGTCTCCGCCAGCCGCTCGGCCGAGTCGGCGCCCGCCGGCACGAAACCCGAGCCCCTGATCTCCAGTTCGTCGCCCTGCCGGATCGGCGCCACCACCGTGCCGGGCTCGCGCACCCGCACCACCGACTGGATCACCGGCCGGGCGCCCTCGGTGTACTTGGCCGCCAGATACGTCAACGCCGAGACGCCCAGCAGCAGCGCCACCCCCCACGGCAGGTCGGGCAGCTCCCTCGGGCCGCGCGCCAGCCGCACCCCGACCAGCGTCAGGGCCGCCGCGTTCACCAGCAGGTACTGCACGTCGGGGAAGCTGCCCCGGCCGCCGTCGTCGGTCAACAGGTCGGCGGGGCGCGGCACGACGGCCCGCACCTTCTGCATCCGGAAGCCCCGCACCCGGGTCGCCACCGTGTGCCGCACCCAGACCGTCACCGCGCAGGCCAGCGCGACCGCCGTCAACAGCCCGCCGGCGCGCGCCGGCTCCAGGCCGTCCAGCAGCGCCGCCCGTTCCCCGCCGTCGCCGAGGCCGGCCAGCGTGAACGCCAGCATCAGCACGGTGACGCCGGACAGCAGCAGCCAACCGGCGGCCACCGCGCGGGAGGTGGAGAGCCGGTTGTCCTCGCCGACCAGCGGGGCCAGCAGCCCGCCCCGCTCCCGGTGCGCCCGGCCGACCGGCGTCAGCAGCCCGGCGACCGTCGCGGCGGACAGCAGCGCCGTCGTCCTGGCCAGCGTCCACCCCTGGTCGCCGAGCAGGGCGGTCGCCAACTGGCCCAGCAGCAGCGCCCCGACCAGCGCCCACATCGCCAACAGCGCGCGGTCGGCCAGCGCCGCCAGCCGGAACCGGCCGTGCGCCGTGGCCCTGACGGCCACCTCCCTGGCCGCCTCGGTCAGCTCGTCGGAGATCCACTGCCGGGACGCCTCGGGGGAGTGGGCCAGGCCCTGCGGTATGCCCTCGCCGGCGGCCAGCCGGTCGCGCAGCTCGGCCAGCGCCTCCTCGGCGCGGCGCAGCGCGGCGGCGGCCGAGGCGGGGCAGTCGCCGCAGGAGCAGTCGGCGCCGTGCGCCGGGGACTTCGGCTCCGGCGGGGTGGCCGGCGCCGGCGGGGCGGCCTGGGCCTGCGGGGCCGGCGGTTCCTTCGGGGCCGGCGGCTCGGTGCTCTCCCGTGGCCTCGGCGGCCTCGGCGGGGCCGAGCGCTCGGCGTCCGGCGCGCTCGGCGCGGCTTCGCTGGACGGCTCGTCGGCCACGCTGCTCTCCCCTTGTCGCGAGATTCCCCGGACCCTCTTGCGGAACGGAGCCCCGCCTCGCGGTCTCCGGTCCTGCTCCGGGGCGTCCCCGGGCCCGGGGAGCGCGGCGCTGCGGCCGACGCCCCGCGTCGCCGCCGGGGGCGACGCGCCTCGATGTCCCGGGCCCTACGGATTCTGCCCTACCCGCGCGCCGTCAGGCGGGCCGGGTCGCGCCGTTGAAGGGCATCGAGTCAACGTCCGCGAGCCGCACCGGCGTTCCGGACCTGGCCGCGTGCACGATCTGCCCGTTGCCGATGTAGAGCGCCACATGGCTGTTGTCCGGGTAGTAGAACACCAGGTCGCCGGGGGCGAGTTGGGAACGGGAGACGCGCGGCCCCGCCGTGGCCTGGGCGTAGCTGGTGCGCGGCAGCGACACCCCGGCGGCGCCCCAGGACGCCAGCGTGAGGCCCGAGCAGTCGAAGGAGTCCGGCCCGGTGGAGCCCCAGCCGTAGGGCTTGCCCAGCTGGGCCAGGGCGAAGCCGACGGCGGCGGCCGCCCGCGCCGTGGGCGCCTCGGCGGCGCCGGCGGCCCGCGCCTCGTCCCGGCCGGCG
>NZ_RFFJ01000257.1 GCF_003696235.1 Streptomyces triticirhizae | reverse complement strand
GCCGCCGCCCCCGAGCCGGGCGGCGCCGACCCGGCGGCCGGCGGGCGGCGGCGCCGCTTCGACCGGCTGGACCGCCGGCTGCGCACCACCGGCTTCGGGCGGCGGCTCCGGCTGAAGCTCCAGGCCACGGGGCTCGACCTGAGCGTCGGCGAGTACGCGGCCTACGTCCTGGCGGCGATGGCCGCGCTCTGGGCGATCGCCTCCGTGGTGCTGGCGCCGTTCTTCGGCCCGGTCTTCGCCCTGGTGGCGCTCTGGGGCGGCAACGTCTTCCTCACCTGGCAGCGCGCCAAGCGCACCGACCGGTTCATCGGCCAACTCCCCGAGCTGGCCCGGCTGATCGCCAACGGCACCGCCGCCGGTCTTGCGATGCGCACCGCGCTCTCCATGGCCGCCGAGGAGATGGAGGACCCGGCGGGCGCCGAACTCACCACCGTCGCCAACCAGTTGGCCGTCGGCCGCTCCCTGGAGGAGGCCCTGGGCGAACTGGGCGAACGGCTGCCGTCGCGCGAACTCACCGTGCTGGTGTCCACGTTGATCCTGGCCAACCGGGCCGGCGGCACCATCGTCTCCTCGCTGCGCAACCTCACCAACACGCTGGAGGAGCGCAAGGAGACCCGGCGCGAGGTGCGCACCATGCTCGCCGAGATCAACGCCACCGCCGTCACCATCCCGCTGCTCGGCCTGGGGGCGCTGCTGTTGATCAACAGCATGTCCCCCGGGGCCCTGGGGCGGGTCACCGGCAGCCCGGGCGGGCAGATCGCGATGCTGGTGGCGCTGGGGCTCTATGTGGTGGGCTTCGTGGTGGTGCGGCGCTTCGGGCGCGTCGATGTGTGAGGACACGGCGGGGACGGCCGGCGGGTGGCGCGGGCGGGCCGTTGACGTGGGGGCCGACGAGAGGGAGAACGCACGGTGGCACTGCTGCTCGGCCTGCTGATGGGCGTGGCCGTCTTCGGGATCGTCGCCGCGATCCGGATGCTCCGCTCCGGCACCCCGCTGCCGGCCGACCTGGCCCTGGCGCTGGAGATAGGCTCCACCCGCGTCTCGGTCAGCGGCTCCGCCGTGGACCGGCTGGGGATGCGCTTCGCGCCGCTGGTCCTGCGGCTGATGGGCCGCGCGGCCGTGGACCGCAAGCGGCGGCGGATCGACCTCGCCGGCCACCCCGGCGGGTTGACCATCGACCGGTACGCGGCGCGGCGCGCGGTCTACGGCGTCTTCGGGCTCTGCACGGCGACCCTCTTCGTCGTCGCCGGCTTCCCGCTCTTCGCGCTCTTCGCGCTGGCCTTCGGGGCGTTCGCCGCCGACGCGACCATCTGGCAGGGCGTGCGCGAGCGGCGCGAGGTGATCGACCGCACGCTCCCCGACTTCCTCGACGTGCTGGCCGTCGTCGTCTCGGCGGGGCTCAGCTTCCGGCAGGCGCTGGACCGGGTCTCCGCCCGTTACCAGGGCCCCTGGGCGGACGAGATACAGATCACGCTGCGCCAGATGGACATGGGCGTCTCGCGGCGCGAGGCGTTCGACGCGCTGCGCCGGCGCAACGACTCGGAGCCGGTCAACCAGTTCGTCACCGCGCTCCAGCAGGGCGAGGAACTGGGCGCGCCGATCGCCGACACCCTGGTGCAGATCGCCCGCGACATGCGGCGCACCGACGCCCAGAACGCGCGCCGCCGGGCCGCCAGGGCGATCCCCAAGGCGACGATGGCGACCCTGGTGTTCATGGTGCCCGCCACCATGATCATCATTGTGACCGGCATGATCCTCGGCTCGGGCACGGACTTCGGCGAGGTGCTCGGCCGTTGAGGCGGGGCCCGGACGTCGAGGCGGCGCCCCGCCGTTGAACGGCGCCCGGCCGCGCGGCGGTTGCACGGCGGTGTGCCGGCTGTTACCAACTCGTAGAAGAAACGGGACGAGTCACCGCGTAGGCTCGTCAGGGAGGGGGTGCACTCATGGCTGACGGCGACATCGATGTCACATACCAGGACATGCACGATGCGGCGGACTACCTGTTGGAGGCCAAGGACGAGATCCTGGCCAAGCTCCAGACGCTCCGCACGTACATCCAGGACCTGGTGCGGGACGGCTATGTGACCTCCGCGTCATCCGTCGCGTTCGACCAGTCCTACGACGAGTTCAACACCGGCGCGCGTGAGGCGGTGGAGGCGTTGCAGGGCATGGCCGACTTCCTGGACGGCGCGGCCGACGGCTATGCCGACCTCGACCGACAGCTGGAGGAAGGGTTGCGCGAATAGCCCCGGGTAGGCTGCTGGGGGCCCGTGTTCACACGGGTCACCGGCGCGGGGCGCCGGTGGTGTCGCCGGGGCGGAGCCGCTGGCGCGTGGAGAGCGGATGGGCCCGGGGGCCGGAGGGGAGCGAACGCCATGACCGACAAGTGGGTCGATGCCGTCACCGTCGAACGTGAGGGCTTCCGAATCAATGTGCCCGACTCCTGGTGGGAGTTCGACCTCAGGCCGGAGACGCGGGACAACAGCATCCGACGGATGGTGGACGAACGCGTCAGGGCCAACCCGGAGATGGGCGAGCACCGCGGGCTGATCGCCGGCTTCCTGCGCAAGCAGGCCAAGCACGCCTGGGACAACGGCTCGGTCTACTGCGGCTGCATGGCGCAGAGCTTCGGCGACGGGCCGCCCATCACCGCCACCGTGACCGTCTCCATGATCGGCGCGCGCACCTCGACCGGCGAGATCCTGCCCACCGACCCGGCCTCCATCGTCGGCCAACTCGGCAACCGGGAGGCGAAGAAGCCGGGCGACGCGTGGCGCGAGGTGTCCGTCGTCGAGATCAAGGACGTGGGGCGGGTGGCGCGCACCAAGGGCATCGAGGACATCAAGGTGCCCAACGACAGCAGGACCGCCCGCGCGGTGCTGATGCAGACGTTCATCCCCGTGCCCGGCGACCAGCAGGCGGTGGCGCTGGTCTCGGGAAGCAGCCAGGTGCTCGACCTGGCCGACTCCTTCTTCGACGTCTTCGACGCGATCACCTCAACGTTCCGTTTCGTCTGATCCAGCTCTTCGGTTTGTGGGTTTCTGGTTTCCGGTTCTCCAGGTTTCTGGTTTAGGGAGGGGAGGGGCACCTCATGTCCAGCGAAGACAGGCTTGCGATTCCGCTCGCCGAACTCCAGGAGTTCGCGCCGCAGTTGCGCTCCGTCAAGGAGTACATGAACAGGACGGGCGACACCTTCGACCAGTACAACGACTCCTTCGGCGACGACCGGATCGTCAGCGCCCTGGACGACTTCGTCAGCGGCTGGAAGGACGGCCGCAGTGACATCAGCGAACAGCTCACGGGGCTCGCCGAGATGACGGACACCGTGATCACCACCGTCAGCGACTACGAGGACGAGCTGGCCCGCAGCCTCCAGGAGGGCGGCGGAGGCGAGGGCGGTGGCGGTGGCGGTGGTGGCGGCGAGCAGCAGGCCGTCTGAACAGCGGGCCGTCTGAACCACCCCGGCCCGCGCGGACGCCACGCGCGGGCCGGGCCCGCCGGGGGCCCAACCCGCCACCCGCCGGCGCGGTTTGGTCGCCGGCCGGGGTGGGCACGACCTCCTTGCCCGGTGCGTCGCGCGTGTGACACCGGTCGACCTCGTCCCGGAACCGACCGGCCCGGCCGGCCAACCACGGGCGATGGCCGAGGTCTGCTGACCGACAGGCACCGGATGTGGCACAGTCAGTGCCGAAAGCTGTACGGGTTCGCCTGCGGGAGGGGGTCGGGCACAGTGTGTCCCACGGCCAACGGACGCCCCACGGGCGGCCGTTGCCCGCTGCTCCGGACTTCCGCACCCTCGTCCCCGCGCTACCGTGGTAGCCGGAGGGGCACGGCCACCGCCGCAGGCCCGGCTGAACCGGCGTCAGCCGGAGGAGAGGGACGCCATGAGCAGGCTGTTGTCGTATGTCAGACACACCATCAACGCACGACTCCGCCCCCACGTTGGCGACCGAGGCGCTGGCTTCGTGGAGTACGCGGGCCTGCTGCTCCTGATCGCGACGGTGGTGGTGGCGGTGGTGTCGTTGAACATTCACGTCGAGGTCGGGAACGCCGTATCCGATGCGGTGGGCGACATTCTGGAGTAGATCTCCGGTGGAATTCCCGTGGCGCGGTCTTTCCGCTGTATATCTGGATGATCACCGGTCTGTTGACCATCGCGTTCCTCTTCTTCGTGTTCGCCCAGGCGGCGGTGACCCGAGCCTCCGGACAGTCGGCCGCGGACGCGTCCGCACTCGCCGCAGCGCGTGAGGCGCGTGACCATCTCTACGAGGGCTTTCTCGAAGCGCTGGGCGACGATGACGAAGATCCCGGCGACATCCTCGACGGCGACTGGACCCGCACAGACGCCCCGTGTGCCGTGGCGGCCCCGCGATTCGCCGAGCGCAACGGCGCGCAGGTGACCAACTGCGAGGCCGATGAGTCCGACATGAGCTACACGGTGCGCGTGCGGACATCGGAACCCGTGGGCGACTCCATACTCCCCGGCACGGAGAACGAGTACGCGGAGGCAGAGGCGACCGCCGTGGTACGCGGTCTCTGCTCTCTCATCGGAGAAGAGGAGGACCGTGTCGAACTCAGCTGTGAGGAGAATCGCGACTGGTCCTTCGATCCCGGGGACGAGGACGAACTGCCGGATGCCCGGGACATTTTCCGTGTGTATTTGGAAGACTGACCATCGACGAGCAATCAGACAAAGGACAAGCGCCCGATGGACCTCCGTGATAGCAAGTCGCGTCTCATCCTGATCGTTGTCGCGCTGGGCGCAGCTCTGGTGATCGCCGTGGCAAGTTGCAGTGGCGGTGGCGACGACGACGGCGAGCCGGCCGCGACTCCCAGCGGTGAGAGCGAGGCCCCGGGAGACGAGCCGTCAGAGGACGACGGTGCCGGCGGCGACGAGGAGGGCAACGAGAACGGCGGTGAGGAGCCGGAGGTTCTCGCCGAGGTCACGGGCGAAGAGGACATCACTCTGACCATCACGAGCGCGGAACGTGAGACCGGCGGATTCCTGACGGTCGAGGGCACGCTGCGGAACGGTGGCGGAGACAGCTGGGGTGACATCGCCTGGGCCGGGGGAGAGCGGGAGCTGGCCGGCAACGCGTTCTCCATGGCGGGCGCGACCCTCACCGCGCGGGAGGAGGGGAAGCGCTACCTCATCCTCCGTGACACCGAAGGGCGTTGCCTGTGCACCAACTTCGGCCTGCGGTTGGACGCTGGCGACACCGTGACCTGGTTCGCCCAGTTCCCCGAGCCAGACCCGGAGACGACCGAAGTCGACTTCCAGATCGGGCAGATGCCGCCCGCCACCGTCGAGATCCGCTGATCGAGCACGCCAACCCCCTCACTTCCAGAGGACTCCAGAGAGGCCGAGAGATGCACGCGTACCGCCGCCCCGGCCGGGTCGCCGTGGTCGCCACGACCGCCGTCGCCGCGTGGGCGCTCGGCGCCCCGCTCGCGGCGGCCGACGACGAGGACCCCGTCGAGCAGCCGCCGGGCTACGAGGCCCCGCCGCCCCCCGAGATCGACCCGGAGGCCTCCGGCCTGATGCTGACCGACGGCGCCACCCTCGCCGAACCCCGCGTTCTGGACGTGAAGTTCATCGTCGAGGACCTGGGCGGGGCCCAGCCCGACGCCCCCGAGGACGAGGCGACCGAGAACCCCGACCCCACCGAGGAGCCGACCACGCCCCCCGAGGAGGAGGACGGGCAGGAGCCCAACGGCGGCGGCGAGCAGCGCGAGGAACGCACCAGCGGGCACCACAAGTTCACGCTCCAGACCGACGTCCTCTTCGGCCGGGGCAGCGACGAGATCACCGACGAGTCGCGCGAGGCCCTGACCGAGGTCGCGGCGGCCATCGAGGAGTACCAGCCCTCCACGGTGAACATCTTCGGCTTCACGGACGACATCGGCTCCTACGAGAGCGGCATCACCCTCTCCGAGAACCGCGCCCGCAACACCCACCTGGCGCTGCTGGAGTTGCTCAGCAGCCCGGACACCATCGACTTCAACGTCCGTGGCTACAGCGAGGACTATCCGCTCTACGACAACGAGACCGAGGAGGGCCGCCAGCAGAACCGTCGGGTCGAGATCTCCTGGCCCACCAGCGAGTGACTCCGAAGAGCTGTGCGCCGACGGCGGGTTCGGAACGGGCCCCCGCCTCGGGGGTCAGCTGTTGGGGCTCCACAGCGTCATCGTGGTCAGATAGGTGCGGAGGTCGTGGTTCTGCGGGTCCGCGGTGACCCGGTTGATCCACAGGAGCACCACGTTGTCCTCCGGCGTCTCCACGCAGAGCCCGGTGTTCTCCCGGAGGGTCCGATCCTCAAGGATGTCGTCGATGGCGATGAGGTGCGGAGCGGTCGGCTCGTGGGCGGCCTCGTAACACTCCTCGGCGGTCAGATCCCGTTCCTCGACCAGTCCGACAAAGCTCTGTGGATGGAACTCGATGCCCTGGTCGATCAGCCCAGGCTCGTCGCAGTAGAGGTACTGGAACTCGTCGTCCTCGCCTGGCCCCAGCCCCAGAGACCCCTCGCGGGGCTGCACGTTCATCCCGTCGAGATCGACCTCGACATAGTTGGCGCCGATGCAGCGGCCGCTTGAGTTGACGCGTACGTCCCGGTGAAAGATGGGTGCCACGATGTCGATGTCGACATCCGACTCCACCAACGTGTACTCCGAGTCCGGGTCCGTCTCCCCGCCCGTGCCCGAGTCGTCGTCCTCGTCGTCCTGCCCCGGGCTCTCGCCCGGTGGGGGGTCCTGTGAGGCATCGCCGGAGTCGCTCCCGGCGTTGTCCTCGCTTCTGGTCGCGTCGTCCGCCGCGTTCTCGTCGTCGCTCGGGCTGGCCTCGGGGTTGGTGGAGGCGGCCTCCGTGCCCGCGAACCTGATGGCCAGGCCCGCGCCGACCAGGGCGGCGACTACGGCCGTCGCGGTCAACAGGACGATCGTGCGCCGCGTGCGCGCCATCGCCTGCTGCTGCGCGCTCGTCGGCGGCGCCCCGTCCGAGCCCAGCGCGTTGGTCACCAGCGGAGGCGTGCCGGGCGGCGTGGCCGGCGGCGGGGGAGTCGACGGCTGCCCCGCCGGGGGCGTGGCGGGCGCCGGCCCCGCG
>NZ_RFFJ01000256.1 GCF_003696235.1 Streptomyces triticirhizae | reverse complement strand
GGTCCCGCGAGTACGAGGCCCAGATCGAGGAGCGCAACCGCGAGCGGCACGCGGACAAGCCGACGCGGAAACTGCCCAGGACGTTCGACGAGCCCGAGGGCGAGCGCCTCCAGAAGGTGCTGGCGCGGGCCGGGCTCGGCTCGCGGCGCGCCTGCGAGGAGCTGATCGACCAGTCCAGGGTCGAGGTGAACGGCCGGATCGTCACCTCCCAGGGCCGCCGGGTCGACCCGGCCAAGGACGAGATCAAGGTGGACGGCCTGACCGTCGCCAGCCAGTCGCACCTGTACTTCGCGCTCAACAAGCCGGCCGGCGTGGTCTCCGCGATGGAGGACCCGGACGGGCGGCAGTGCCTGGGCGACTACGTGCAGAACCGGGAGACCCGCCTCTTCCACGTGGGACGGCTGGACACCGAGACCGAGGGCCTGATCCTGCTCACCAACCACGGCGAGCTGGCCCACCGGCTGACCCACCCCAGGTACGGGGTGACCAAGACCTACCTCGCGGCGATCCAGGGGCCCATCCCGCGCGACCTGGGCAAGCGCCTCAAGGAGGGCGTCCGCCTGGAGGACGGCCACGTCAGGGCCGACCACTTCCGGGTCGTGGAGAACACCGGGAAGAACTACCTGGTCGAGGTGGTCCTGCACGAGGGGCGCAAGCACATCGTGCGGCGGATGCTGGCCGAGGTCGGCTTCCCGGTGGACCGGCTGGTGCGCACCGCGTTCGGCCCGATCGTGCTGGGCGACCAGAAGTCGGGTTGGCTGCGCCGGATGACCAACACCGAGGTGGGCCGGCTGATGAAGGAGGTCGGCCTCTAGGCCGGGGCCGGGCGCCGGACGGCGGGAGATGGGGGCCGGGCGGCGCGGCTACGCTGGGGGGATGCGCACCGCTCTCGTCATCGGCTGCGGTCTGATCGGGACCTCCGTGGCCCTGGCCCTCTCCGCCCGGGGCGTCCACGTCCACCTCGACGACCACGACCCGGACCGTCGCCGCACCGCCGCCGCCCTGGGCGCCGGCAGCGAGGACCCGCCGGAGGGCCCCGTCGAGCTGGCCGTGGTCGCCGTTCCGCCGACCCGGATCGCCGCCACCGTCGCGGAACTCCAGCGGCGGGGCGCCGCCCGCGCCTATGTCGACGTGGGCAGCGTCAAGGCGGGCCCGGCCGGGGAGTTGGCCGCGCTGGGCGGCGACCCGGCGAGCTACCTGGGCACCCACCCCATGGCGGGCCGGGAGCGCTCGGGCCCGATGGCGGCCTCGGCCGACCTGTTCGAGGGCCGGCCCTGGGTGCTGACCCCGACGCCCGAGACCAGGACCGAGGTGGTCAACCTGGTCCTGGAACTGGCCGCGCTCTGCCGCGCGGTGCCCGTGATGATGGACGCGGCGGCCCACGACCGGGCGGTCGCGCTGGTCTCGCACACCCCGCAGCTGGTCTCCAGCCTGGTCGCGGCCCGCCTGGAGTCCGCCGACGAGGCGGCGGTGCGGCTGTGCGGGCAGGGCATCAGGGACGTGACCAGGATCGCGGCCTCCGACCCCCGGATGTGGATCGAGATCCTGGCCGCCAACCCGGGCCCGGTCGCCGACGTGCTCGCCGAGGTGGCGGCCGACCTGGACCGGACGGTGCGGTCGCTGCGCGCCCTGGAGTCCGCCGACGAGCAGAAGCGTTCGGAGGGCGCCGCTGGCATCGAGGCGGTGCTGCGGCGCGGGAACGCCGGCCGGGAACGGGTGCCGGGCAAGCACGGTGCGGCGCCGGCCAGTTATGAGACCGTGGCGGTGCTGATCAACGACCGCCCGGGGGAGTTGGCGAGCATCTTCGCCGACGCCGGCCGGGCCGGCGTCAACATCGAGGACGTGCGGATCGAGCACGCCACCGGCCAGCAGGCCGGCCTGGTGCAGCTGGTGGTCGACCCGGCGGCGGCCCCGCCGCTGGCGGCGGCGCTGCGCGAACGCGGCTGGTCGCTGCGGCAGTAGCCGCCCGCCCCGGGTGGCCGGCGAGCGGCCTCCCCGGGGCCGGTACCCTTGCCCGGTGGGTCTTCAGGCCCCACTCCGCCGGGGCCCGTGCGTCCGCCGGAAGCCCGGGGCTTCCCGAGGGGCCGGCGCCCCGCTCCCGTCCCGAACTGCGAAAGGTGTCCACCGCCGTGGTCGCAACTCCCGTCGTCGTCGCCATCGATGGCCCATCCGGCACCGGCAAGTCGAGCACCTCCAAGGCGGTGGCCGCGCGCATGGGGCTGCGTTACCTGGACACCGGGGCCCAGTACCGCGCGATCACCTGGTGGATGCTGAACGCCGGCATCGACGTCGACGACCCCGAGGCGGTGGCGGCGGCCGCCGGCAAGCCGACGATCGTCTCCGGCACCGACCCGCTGGCGCCCACCATCACCGTTGACGGCACCGACGTGGCCGTGCCGATCCGGGGCCAGCAGGTCACGGGCGCGGTCAGCGCGGTCAGCGCCGTTCCCGAGGTGCGGGCCCGGATCACCGAGCTTCAGCGTTCCATCGCCGCCGGCGCCGCCGAGGGCATCGTGGTGGAGGGCCGGGACATCGGCACCACCGTGCTGCCGGACGCCGACGTCAAGATCTTCCTCACCGCCT
The DNA here is from genome assembly GCF_003696235.1 of Streptomyces triticirhizae. Classification (GTDB taxonomy): domain Bacteria; phylum Actinomycetota; class Actinomycetes; order Streptomycetales; family Streptomycetaceae; genus Streptomyces; species Streptomyces triticirhizae. The sequence goes on along the minus strand of NZ_RFFJ01000256.1, from coordinate 4,632 downwards.
CGCCCGAGGTGCGGGCCGCCCGCCGCAGCGCCGAACTGGCGGGCCGCGCCGGCGCGTCGGCGCCCACGGCCCAGGCCGGCTCGGACGTCGCCGCCACCCAGGCCGCGCTGCTGCGCCGGGACGCGGCTGACTCGCAGCGCAAGACCTCGCCGCTGGCCAAGGCGGCGGACGCCACCGAGGTGGACACCAGCGAGCTGACCCTGGAGCAGGTCATCGAGTGCGTGGTGACCCTGGTCGAGGAACGGGGGCGGCGCGCGCGATGATCTCACCCGGCGCCCGGGGCGCCGTCGCCGGCCACCGGCTGGCGCGCGGGGTGGTCCACACCGCGTGGCGCCCCCGGGTGCTGGGCGCGTGGCGGACGCCCCCGGCCGGCCCGTTGATCCTCGCGGTCAACCACACCCACAACGTGGACGGCCCGCTGTTGCTGGGCACCGCGCCCCGTCCGGTGCGTTTCCTGATCAAACGGGAGGCGTTCGTCGGCCCACTCGGCGCGTTTCTGCGCGGGATAGGCCAGATCGGGGTGGACCGGGAGGCCACGGACCTGGCCGCCGTGCGCGCCGCGAACGGCGTGCTGGAACGGGGTGAGGTGCTGGGGATCTTTCCCGAGGGGACCCGGGGCAGGGGCGACTTCGCCGCCGTGCGGGCGGGCCTGGCGTACTTCGCGCTCCGCTCCGGCGCCCCGGTGCAGCCGGTCGCGGTGCTGGGCAGCGACCGGCCCGGCCGGCTGCTGCGGCCGCTGCCGCCGCTGCGCTCCCGGGTCGACGTGGTGTTCGGCGAGCCGTTCACCCTCGACGCGGCCGGGGGAAGCCGGAGGGGCCGGGCGGCGTTGGACCGGGCGAGCGCCGAACTCCAGGCCCGGCTGGCCGACCATGTGCGCCGGGCACGAAGGGCCACCGACCGCTAGGCCCCGGGGCCCGGCGCCCGGGCACCGCACGACGCACGCACGCACCACGCACGCACGCACCACGCACGCACGCACCACGCACGCACGCACCACGCACGCACGCACGACGACACGACGCACGAACACGACGGACGAGGTAGACGTAACGCCATGAACGACCAGAACACCCCGGGCGAGCCCGGGCCGCACCCAGGGCAGCTGGCCGGCCATGGCGCGCTCGACGAGGGCGACTACGACGAGTTCCTGCGGATCGCCGAGCAGGAGGGGTTCGAGGCCGAGGAGATCGAGGGCGAACTGGCGGCCGCGGCCTCGGGCCCGCTGCCGGTGCTGGCCGTCGTCGGCCGGCCCAACGTCGGCAAGTCCACCCTGGTCAACCGCATCCTGGGCCGCCGCGAGGCGGTCGTCGAGGACCGGCCGGGCGTCACCAGGGACCGGGTGACCTACGAGGCCGAGTGGGCCGGCCGCCGCTTCAAGGTGGTGGACACCGGCGGCTGGGAGCAGGACGTGCTCGGCATCCAGGCGTCGGTGGCCGCGCAGGCCGAGTTCGCGATCGAGGCGGCCGACGCCGTGGTGCTGGTCGTGGACGCGACGGTCGGCGCCACCGACACCGACGCCGCCGTCGTCAAGCTGCTGCGCAAGGCCGGCAAGCCGGTGGTGCTGTGCGCCAACAAGGTGGACGGCCCCACCATGGAGGCCGAGGCGGCCTATCTGTGGTCGCTCGGCATGGGCGAGCCGCACCCGGTCTCGGCGCTGCACGGCCGGGGCACCGGCGACATGCTGGACGCCGTGCTGGAGGCGCTGCCCGAGGCGCCGGCGCAGACCTTCGGCGACATCGTGGGCGGCCCCCGCAGGATCGCCCTGATCGGCCGACCCAACGTCGGCAAGTCCTCGCTGCTCAACAAGGTCGCCAACGAGGACCGCGTGGTGGTGGACGCCACCGCCGGCACCACCAGGGACCCGGTCGACGAGCTGATCGAACTGGCCGGCAGGACCTGGCGGTTCGTGGACACCGCCGGCATCAGGCGCCGCGTCCACCTCCAGGGCGGAGCCGACTACTACGCCTCGCTGCGCACGGCGGCCGCGCTGGAGAAGGCGGAGGCGGCCGTCGTGCTGATCGACGTCACCGAGCCGATCAGCGTGCAGGACACCCGGATCATCACGATGGCCGTGGAGGCGGGCCGGGCGCTGGTCATCGCCTACAACAAGTGGGACACCCTCGACGAGGAGCGCCGCTACTACCTGGAGCGGGAGATCGAGCAGGAGCTGGTCCGGGTCCGCTGGGCGCCGAGGGTCAACATCTCGGCGCGCACCGGGCGGCACCTGGAGAAGCTGGTGCCCGCGATCGACACGGCGCTGGAGAGCTGGGAGTACCGGGTGCCGACCGGCCGGCTCAACGGGTTCCTCGGCGAGCTGGTGGCCTCCCACCCGCACCCGGTGCGGGGCGGCAAGCAGCCCAGAATCCTCTTCGGCACCCAGGCCGGCACCAGGCCGCCCCGCTTCGTCCTGTTCGCCTCCGGCTTCCTGGAGGCCAGCTACCGCCGCTTCATCGAGCGGCGGCTGCGCGAGGAGTTCGGCTTCGAGGGAACGCCGATCCAGCTGTCGGTGCGGGTGCGGGAGAAGCGCGGCCGGAAGAAGTAACGGCGTTCCGGCGGGGGCCCTACTCGGACCGTCCGGGCGGCAGCTCCGCCCGGGCGGGCCCGCCGCCCCGGTACTCCAGGTGGCGCCAACTGCCCACGCCCACGCCCCTGATGGTGTTGAAGCCGACGAACCTCAGCTCCTCCTCGCCGCTGCGGTCCCCGGGCAGCGCCCGGAACAGCCGTCGGTACTCCGCGCACAGCGAGTCGTAGATCGGGGTGGCCGAGCCGCCGCCGGACCGTTCGTAGGGGGCACGCATCCCCGGGATGGCGCCGGTGGCGGGGCGGAGCGAGGGTGAGGTTCGTTGCGGTTCGTAAGGGTGCACGTCCAACCAACGACCGGGCCCCGCCCCGGATGCGGCTCGGGCCAGCGGTGTACTCGATCGTCTCAGCCGGATCGTTCCGCCCGCTCCGCCCGCCGCCGCGCCCCCGACGCGGGGGGAACGGCCGCGCGAGGGGGGAGGACGGCCGCCGGCCCCGGCGAGCCGGCGGCGTGTCGGCTCAGGTGCCGGCCAGCGGCATGGCGGCGGCCACCAGCAGCCCGCCGGCCGCCGCCTTCTCCAGCGCCTCCCGCAGCAGGTCCTCCCTCGGCTGCTGGCCGATGGTGCCGGCCGGGGCCGCGTAGACCAGCACGGTGTGCCGCTGGTTGGCGGTGGCGCGCCAGCCGTCGGTGACCGACAGCGGCTCGTGGGCCTGCCACCAGGCGCTGGCGTCCCCGCCGGCCGGGTCGCTCTGGAGCACCGCGTGCAGCTTGCCCATCGCCAGCAGCACCGACCAGCCGGCGATCGGGCTGGGCGGCGTGGCGACGTCGCTGACCGGAACGAAGCCGGCCTCGATCAGCAGCGGCAGGAAGTCGTCCCCCGGGCCCTGGGAGCCGGGGCGCACGATCGGCGCGGTGGGCTCCACGACGATCGCGGGGAACAGCTCGTCCTCGATCAGGATCTGGCCGCAGGTGACGCCGAGCACCGCCTGGTTCTGGGCGGCCGGCTCGGCGGGCTGGGCCGACGGCTGGCTCTGGCCGGTGATGGAACGCACCGCCCCACGCAGCTGCTCCTCGGAGACGGAGACCACCTGGGAGGGGATGCAGGAGGCGTGCGCGAAGGCCAGCACGGCGGTCTCGCCGCCGACGAAGAGCACGGTGCTGGTGCGCTCCTGGGCGGTGTTGCCGGGGGTGCGGCAGGAGGTGCAGTCGTAGGCGCCCGGGGCGTTCTCGCCGGCGAGCAGCCGTTCGGCTTCTTCGTCGCCGATCTCGGCGCGTACGTCGTCGCTGACGTCGAGCAAGGGGGACACGGTCGCTCCTCGGTTCGGGTTCTGCCCGCCCTTCACGGCGGGTGCCCCGTGCACAACGCCGGGGGACCGGCCCGGGTCACGCTGCGGCGCCCGGGGCGGCGCGCGCGGCGCGGGCGACGTTCGGGGAAACGCGCGCCCACCCCGCCGTCGCCGCTCGGTCGCGCGATCGACAGTCGGCATAAACCGTCCGTTCATCGAGGATGCGACGGAAGCGTGAACGGAGGCGGGTGAGAACAGTGACGAATCCTGGCGGGAAACCGTGGGAACGCCGGCGAGAAACGTGCGGAAAACCGCCCGTCGGCTCGTCGGAAAAGCCGAGGAGAAACGCCGTTGTCTTCGCCGTCCGGGCGCGGCCATTACAGAACGCGCACCTTCCCCTGAAGGAACGACCGGGGACGCGGTTGTGACACAAGCGTGACCGTTTCCCGATCCTGGCCGGCCTTCCGGGTGCCGGGAGGCAGGTCGTACGGTGAGGCCATGCCATCCCTGCCGAAGCCCCCCAGGTCCCCCGACGACAACCCCGATGCCTATGTCGGCATGGGCGCCGAGCAGGCCGAGGAGCGGGCCAGGGGCCGGGGCTGGCGCACGGTGCGCCAGCTGGCCCCCGACGCGATCGTGACCATGGAGTTCATGCCGGGCCGCATCAACTTCGCGGTGAAGGACGGCGCCGTGGTGCGCTGCTGGCGCGGCTGACGCCGGCCGCTCAGCGCCGGCTCGCCGGGCCGACCGGCTGCTCCGGGTGCGTGGGATGCGGCCGGGTGGCGCCCGGGCGCACCGTCACCGTGGCCAGCCGCCCGGCCGGCC
>NZ_RFFJ01000255.1 GCF_003696235.1 Streptomyces triticirhizae | reverse complement strand
GGGGGCTGACCACGGCCCGCCGCGCGGGGCAGGTCGGGCTGGTGGCGCGCGGCCAGCGCGCCACCGGCGCCGCGCGCGCTCAGGCCAGCCCGGCCACCAGCTCGCCGACCGACCGGCGGCGGCCGGTGAAGAACGGGATCTCCTCCCGCACGTGCCGCCTGGCGCCCGAGGCCCGCAGATGGCGCATCAGGTCGACGATGCGGTGCAGTTCGTCGGCCTCGAACGCCAGAATCCACTCGTAGTCGCCCAGCGAGAACGAGGCGACCGTGTTCGCCCGCACGTCCGGGTACCCGCGCGCCATCCTGCCGTGCTCGGCCAGCAGCGCCCGGCGCTCCTCGTCCGGCAGCAGATACCACTCGTAGGAGCGGACGAACGGATAGACGCTGACGTAGTCGCGCGGCGTCTCGTCGGCCAGGAAGGCCGGGATGTGCGACTTGTTGAACTCGGCGGGCCGGTGCAACGCCATGTTCGACCAGACCGGCTCCAGCCGCCGGCCCAGTCCGGTGCGGCGGAAGAGGTTGTACGCCTCCTGGAGCGCGTCCGAGGTCGCCGCGTGCCACCAGACCAGCACGTCCGCGTCGGCCCGCAGCCCGGACACGTCGTAGGTGCCGCGCACCACCACGTCCTTGGCGGCCAGCTGCTCGAAGAGGACGTCGACCTCGTCGGCCAGCCCCGACCGGTCCTCGGGCAGCACGTCCCGCAGCCGGAAGACCGACCACAGCGTGTAGCGGATGGTGTCGTTCAGCTCCTTGGCGCGCTTACCGGCGGGCTTCTCGGGTGCGTTCGTCATGGCGCCTATTCTCCCGCCTCGACGCGCGGTCCCGTCGGCAGGGTGCGCAGCAGTTCGGCGGCCGCCTGCTCGGCGCCGCCGATGCACGCCGGGACGCCGACCCCGTCGTAGGCCGCGCCGCACAGGCCGAGCCCCGGCAGCCCGGCCAGGTACCCGCGCACCCGCGCGACCCGCGCGTCATGGCCGACGGTGTACTGCGGCAGCCCCTGCCACCAGCGGGTCACCACGCTGTCCACCGGGGTGGCGCGCAGCCCGGCCGCCTCGCCGAGGTCGTCCAGGGCGACCCGCACCAGGTCGGCGTCGTCCCACTCCAGCGCGCCCTCCTCGCCCCAGCGTCCGACGGAGACCCGCAGCACGAACAGCTCGGGGTCGGCGGCCGCCGCCCAGTCCCACTTGCCGCTGGTGAACGTCGCCGCCTTGATGGTGCGCCCCTCGACCGCCGGCACCAGGAAGCCGCTGCCGCGCGGCAGCGTGGCCAGCTCCGAGCGGCGGAAGGCCAGCGTGACGATGGCCATCGAGGCGTACTCGACCGAGCCCAACTCCCCGGCGGCCGCCGGCGCCTCGGCCGCCAGCAGCCGGGCGGCGGCCGGCGCCGGCACGGCCAGCAGCACCCCGTCGGCCGCGAGCGAACGCCCGTCGTCCAGCGCCGCGACCCAGCCGCGCGCCGTGCGCCGCAGCCCGGTGACGGCGACGCCCGTCTCGATCACGGCGCCCCGCCCGGCCACGTCCTCGGCGACGGCGGCGGCCAGGGTGCCCACGCCGCCCTCGATCCCGGTGAAGACCGGGGTCCTGGCGCCCGCGGCCGAGGGCTCGGGGCGCAGCGAACGGACGGCGGCCAGCAGCGAGTCGTGCTTACGGACGGCCTCGTAGAGCTTGGGCACGGCGGACCGCAGCGAGATCCGGTAGGCGTCCCCGGCGTACACCCCGCCCAGCAGCGGGTCGACGAGCCGGTCCACCACCTCGTTCCCCATCCGTTCGGCGACCAACTGCCCGATGCCGACGTCCTCGTGGACGGCGAGCGGCGGCAGTTCGGCGTCGCGGGCGATGCGGGCCAGGCCGCTGTCGGAGAGCACCCCGGCCAGGGCGGCGGCGCTGTCGGGCACGCCCATGACCTGGCCCCGCGGCATCGGCCGCAGATCGCCGCGCGTCCAGATCGCCGCGCTGGTGACGGCGGGCGGGCGCAGCGCGTCGCCGAGCCCGACGGCCCGCGCCAGTTCCGTCGCCTCCGGGCGTCTGGCCAGCAGCGACTCGGCGCCCAGGTCCACCTGGACGCCGGCGATCTGCCCGGTGTGGAGCTTGCCGCCCAGGCGCCGGTTCGACTCCAGGACGGTGACCCGGAGGCCGGCGGCGAGCAGCCGATGGGCGGCGGCGAGTCCGGAGATCCCGCCGCCGACGACGATCACATGCATGGGTCCACTGTCGCAGACGCCTTCCCGAGTCCTCCGTGTGACCTCATCGGAACCCGACGGCGACAACCGGCGGGCGGTCAGCTCCGTCCAAGAGGTAACTCACCGGTCAGGCGATGACCGAAGACGACGCGTCGCACGGATCGACGCGGAAGGGGGACGACTCATGCGCCGAGGTAACGGGGGCGGCAGACGCCGCGCACCCGCGCTGGCCCTGGCCGCGCTGCTGGCGGGCGGGGCGTTGCTCGCCGGCTGCACCAGCTCAGGGATGGGGGACGAGTCCGGCGGCGACGCGGCGAACGAGGCGTCCGCCGAGTTCGACGGCACCGAGGACGCCGAGGGCGGCCTGCCGTCGGAGGACGCCACCCGGGAGGGCGCCGAGGGCGAGGCGGGCGCGGAGGACTCGGCCGACCTGTCCACGGTCGCCGAGGTGCCGGACGCGTCGCAGCTGATCCAGACCGCGACGCTCACCGTCGCCGTGGAGAGCGTGCCCGAGAGCTATGCCGAGGCCGTGCGGCTGACACAGGCCGCCGGCGGCTACGTCAGCGACGAGTCCACCACGGGCGGCGATGAGGACCCGTTCTCCACGCTGACCCTGCGCGTTCCCAAGGAGGGGTACGCGGGGCTGCTCGGCGACCTCGCCGAGCTGGGCGAGCTGTCCTCGCGCGAGCTGACCACCGAGGACGTGGGCGACCAGATCGTCGACACCGAGAGCCGCCTGGAGACCCAGCGGGAGAGCATCGACCGGGTGCGTGACCTGATGGAGGAGGCCACAACGCTCGACGAGATCGTCCGCCTGGAGTCCGAACTCAGCACCCGTCAGGCCGAGTTGGAGTCACTGGAGGCGCGGCTGGAGTCGCTGCGCGGCCAGACGGCGATGGCCACCGTCACCCTGGAGCTGTACCGGGAGGGCCAGCCCGCGCCCGAGCCCGAGGAGAAGGACGACGAGCGGCCCTCGGTGCTGGACGCGCTGCTGGGCGGCGTGGAGTTCGTCTGGCTAATGCTGGTCTGGGTGGCGATCGCGGTGGGCGCCGCGCTGCCGGTGCTGGCACTGCTGGCCGTGCTGTGGCTGCTGTGGCGCCTGCTGCGCCCCCGCCTCCCGCTGGACCGGCTGCGGACCTCCCGGCCCGTTCCCCCGCCGCCGGTCGCCGCGCCGCCGCCCCTCCCGCGCCCGGCGCACGCCCCCGACGCCGCCGACACCACCGGCAGGTCCACGCCGGAGAACGGGAGTTGAGACGGTGCGGGCCGGCGGCGGGCCCCGCCGCCGGCCCGCCCGTTCGCCAGGGCCTCCTACCGCGCCGTCCGCTCGTGAACGTAGGCCGTCAGCCGGGTCAACGCGTCGGGGTCGGTGTCGGGGAGCACGCCGTGACCGAGGTTGAAGACGTGGCCCGGCAGGTCCCGCGCCGCCTCCAGCACCCGGTCCGCCTGCTCCTCGACCACGGCCGTCGGCGCGAACAGCACCGCCGGGTCGAGGTTCCCCTGCAACGCGCGCCCGGGGCCGACCCGGCGGGCCGCCTCGTCCAGCGGCACCCGCCAGTCCACGCCGACCACGTCGGGCCCCGCCTCGGCCAGCAGCCCGAGCAACTCGCCCGTCCCGACGCCGAAGTGGACGCGGGGCACCCCGTGGTGCGCCACCGCGTCGAACACCCGGGTCGAGGCCGGCAGCACCGAACGCCGGTAGTCGGCCGGCGCCAGCGCGCCCACCCAGGAGTCGAAGAGCTGCACCGCCGAGGCGCCCGCCTCGATCTGCACGTTCAGAAACGTCGAGGTGATCTCCGCCAGCCGGTCCAGCAGCGCCGTCCACAGCTCCGGGTCGCCGTACATCAGCGCCTTGGTGTGCTCGTGGTTCTTCGATGGGCCGCCCTCGACCAGGTAGCTGGCGAGGGTGAACGGGGCGCCGGCGAAGCCGATCAGCGGGATGTCGCCCAGCTCGGCCGTGGTCAGCCGCACCGCCTCGGTGACATAGGAGACGTCATCGGGCGTCAGCGGGCGCAGCCGCGCCAGGTCGGCGCGGGTGCGGAACGGCTCGGCGACCACCGGGCCGACGCCCGGCCTGATGTCCAGGTCGACGCCGATCGCCTTCAGCGGCACCACGATGTCGCTGAAGTAGACGGCCGCGTCCACCCCGTGCCGGCGCACCGGCTGGAGGGTGATCTCGGTGACCAACTCCGGTCGCATACAGGAGTCCAGCATCGCGATGCCCTCGCGCGCCTTGCGATACTCGGGAAGCGAACGGCCGGCCTGTCGCATGAACCAGACGGGCGTGTGCGGCACCGGTTCGCGACGGCAGGCCTTCAGAAACACGGAGTCGGTCACAGTCACGGAAGAAGTCTCGCACGGCACTCGGTTGGGCCCGCGCCCCCGGGTGTGGCTACCGGCGGCGGACCGCTCGGGCGCCTAGGGTTACGCGCCATGGCAGCGTCTCGCACCCACACAGCGGAGGAGTCGGCGGAGATGAGCGACCCCGGGGCTGGGGCACCGCCCGCGTTCCGGCAGGCGGTGGCCGCGCTCCAGGCGGCCCGCCCCCGGCCCGAGGTCAGCCTCTCCCCGCTGCCGCCGCCCCGCCGGCTCGCCCCCTACGCGCACGCGCTGGGCGCCTCGGTGAGCGAGGGCGACGAGGAGCTGGCCGACGGACGCTTCGTTCTCCTGCACGACCCGGCCGGCGACGACAGCTGGGGCGGCGAGTTCCGCATCGTGACCCTGGCCAGGGCCGACCTGGAGCCCGACGTGGCGACCGACCCGCTGCTGCCCGAGGTCGCCTGGTCCTGGCTGACCGAGGCGCTCTCGGCCAGGGCGGTGCCGCTCGACGTCCCCAACGGGACGGTGACCAGGGCGGATTCGGCGTACTTCGGCGGCCTGGCCGACCGTGAGGGGCGGGCCGAGCTGGAGCTGCGGGCGTCCTGGACACCGGCCGACCCCGCCGACGCCGCCGGCCACCTGCTCGCCTGGTGCGGGCTGCTGGCGCAGTGCGCCGGGCTGCCGCCCGAGTCCAGCGGGACCCCGGTCACGGCGCTGCCCCGCCGACGCGGTCCGCGCCCCGGCTGACCGGCCAGGGGCGCCGCGCGGGACACGCCGGCTGTCAGGGTCGTGACGCGGAATCACCGGTTCGTGATCATTCCCTAAAGGCGCCGGAGCTTCGTGCCGAAGAGGTCTGTGACCCTTCCATCCGGATCGCCCCGACTCCCTTCGCACGGAGTCGGTTCCTTCCCCACCCCACCCTCCGGGAGGCCCGGTGTCTGTTCTTCTTGAGCACCCCGCAAGCCTGGTCGCCTACCGCCCCAACAAGCCGACCGCCATGGTCGTCGTGGCCGACCCCCGCGTCCGTTCCACCGTGACCCGCCATCTGTGGGCTCTCGGAGTCAGGGACGTGATCGAGGCGTCGTCCATCGCGGAGGCCCGCCCCAGAGTCGCCAACCCGCGCGACATCTGCGTTGCCGACGTCCACCTGCCCGACGGTTCGGGCCTGACTCTGCTCTCCGAGACCCGGGCCGCCGGCTGGCCCAACGGTCTCGCCCTCTCCGCCGCCGACGACATCGGCGCGGTGCGCAACGCCCTCGCCGGTGGCGTCAAGGGCTATGTGGTCACCGGCACCCGCAACAACCTGGGGCCGCCCACCCGGCACGGCGCGGCGCACATCGGCGCCGCCGCCAGGATGCACCGCCGGCAGCCCGGCGCCCCCGCCCACCAGGGCGGCTTCCGCGAGCTGTCCGGCCGTGAGGTCGAGGTGCTGCGGCTGGTGGCGGAGGGCCAGTCGAACAAGGCCATCGGCGTCTCGATGGGCCTCTCGGCGCTCACCGTCAAGAGCCACCTCGCCCGGATCGCCCGCAAGCTGGGCACCGGGGACCGCGCCGGAATGGTCGCGGTCGCCCTGCGCACCGGCATCATTCACTGACCCCCGCTCTCGGCGCACGCCCCCGGGCGTGCGCCGGGGCGTGGGAGAGACGTTGTACTCCATGAGCGCACAGTTACCCTTGACAGGTGAGCGACGCCCAACAGATCACCGAGTCAACGTCTGAACAGCCCTCCCCCGAGGCCACCGGCCCCGCGCCGGTCCCCCTGCTCACGCCCCGGGAGGGCGTCCCCCCGGTGATCGGCGACGAGGCCGCGCTCGCCGCCGCCGTCGAAGGACTCGCCGCCGGCTCCGGCCCCGTCGCCGTGGACGCCGAACGCGCCTCCGGATACCGCTACGGGCAGCGCGCCTATCTGGTGCAGCTGCGCAGGGCCGGCGCCGGGACCTCGTTGATCGACCCGGTCGCCTGCCCCGATCTCTCCGCCCTGGGCGAGGCCATCGCCGACGCCGAGTGGGTGCTCCACGCGGCCACCCAGGACCTGCCCTGCCTGCGCGACATAGGTATGCGCCCCACCCGCCTCTTCGACACCGAACTCGCCGGCCGGCTGGCCGGGTTCGCCCGGGTGGGCCTGGGCGTGATGGTGGAGACGGTGCTCGGCTACAGCCTGGAGAAGGGCCACTCGGCCGTCGACTGGTCCAGCCGCCCGCTGCCCGAGCCCTGGCTGCGCTACGCCGCGCTCGACGTCGAGCTGCTCGTTGACCTGCGGGACGCGCTGGAGGAGGAGCTGCGCCACCAGGGCAAGCTGGAGTGGGCGCTGGAGGAGTTCGCCGCGATCGCCGCCGCCCCTCCCCCGCCGCCCCGCAAGGACCCGTGGCGCCGCACCTCGGGCGTGCACAAGGTGCGCAAGCGGCGGCAGTTGGGCGTGGTGCGGGAGCTGTGGGAGGCGCGGGACGAGACGGCCAGGCGGCGGGACCTGTCGCCGGGCAAGGTCCTCGCGGACGCGGCGATCGTCGCCGCCGCGCAGGCGTTGCCCCGGGACACCAGGGCGCTGGCCGCGCTGCCCGGCTTCGGGCACCGGACCAACCGTCGCCAGCTGGCGCAGTGGCAGGCCGCGATCGACCGGGCCAGGGAGCTGCCCGAGGAGGAGCTGCCGCAGACGGCGCCGCAGACGCAGGGCCCGCCGCCGCCGCGCGCCTGGGCCGAGCGCGACCCGGCGGCCGCCGCCCGGCTGAC
>NZ_RFFJ01000254.1 GCF_003696235.1 Streptomyces triticirhizae | reverse complement strand
CCCGCCCCTCCCGCCGCCCGCGCGCCGCACGCCCGCCCCCGCGCCCCGCCCCTCCCGCCGCCCGGCGAGGGCTACGCCCTGCCGGGCTACGCGCGGCGGGGGATCACTCGGCCGGCTGAGCGAGGGAGGAGGAGGGCGCGAAGCCGCGCCAGGCGGGGAAGGCCGGCCGCCAGGCCGGCCCGCGCGAGGGCGATCTGACGGCGCCAGCCGGAGCGGCTCTCCGGTTCCCCCGCCGGAGCCGGAGCCGCACCCGCACCCCCAGCCCCAACCCCCGCCGGAGCCGCAGGCGCAGGCGACGGCGCGAACAGCTCCGCCTCCACCGCCGTCGCCAGTTCCCGCACGGCCGCAGCGGCTGTCTCGTCCAGCCGGGCCACCCGGACGATCCGCTCGGCCGCCTGCCGAGGCGTCTCGCTGGCCTGCGGCAGGATGCCAAAGTCCCAGGCGCTGTCGGTCAACTCCCGCCATGCGCCCAGCGGTCCGGCCTCCGGCGCCAGCCGCCTCGCCCGCGCTCTGGCGCGCCACAGGAGCGGCGTCGCCAGCAGCAGGAGCAGCAACAGCCCACCGCCGCCCCAGAGCGTCGGCCACAGCGGGAAGCCGGACTCGTCCCGGTCCTGCTCGGGCGTCGTCGGCTCCTGACGGCAGGCCCCGTCGACCGCCGGGTCGCAGCGCTCCGGCGCGGTCGAGGACGCGGAGGGCGTCGGCTCCCCGCTCTCCGTCGGCTCGGTCGGCTCGGGCTCCGCTGGCCGCTCGTTGTCGGGGCGTTCGGGCTGGGTGTACTCGGGCGCGTTGCCCTGCCCCGGCGTCGGCTCGAACCTGACCCAGCCCACGCCCTCGAAGTACAGCTCGGGCCAGGCGTGCGCGTTGTGCGCGCCCACTTCGTACTCGCCGCTGGCCGTCCGCGATCCGGGGGTGAAGCCCACCGCGACCTGCGCCGGGATGCCCAGGCTGCGGGCCATCGCCGCCATGGTGAAGGCGAAGTGGACACAGAAACCTTCCTTCTGCTCAAGGAAGTTGACGATCGCCTCCGTTCCCGTGCCCGACTCGACCCGGGTGTCGTACCGGAAGCCGCCGCTCTGGGTGAACCAGTCCTGGAGCGCGACGGCCTCCTCGTAGGGGTTGGCGCTCCCCGCCGTCACCTCAAGGGCGGTCTCGCGGACCTCGCGCGGCAGCTCCTCGGGGACCCGGGTGTAGTACTCCCGGAAGCTGTCATCCGCCTCGGGCGCCTCCGCGAGCTGCTCCCTGGTGGGGCTCACCACCAGGTGCTCGACCTGGTAGGTCTGGCCGCTGCTGGTCAGCGACGGGCTCTCGGAGACCAGCGTCTGCGAGCCCCGGTCGAAGGCCCACGGGCCGTTCGCCGTCACCGAGGTCGCCGGGTAGGGCACCGGCAGCGAGCGCTGCGCGTAGGCGTCCGATGCGCGGATCTCGGTCACCGCGTTGGTGAACTCCACGTCCCCGCCGAGCCCGGTCACCGGCCACGGCGGCTGAGGTACCTCGGCCTGGCGCCAGTTGGAGGAACTCCACTCGGCGCCGTCGAACTCGTCCAGCGCGGTCAGCCGCAGATACATCTCGCGCGGCGGCGCGCCGTCGGCGCGGTAGGTCAACAGCCGAATGTTCTCCGGCTGGTTGAGCTGGTCCTTCAGCGCCACCACGGGATCGACGGACACCAGCCCGCCGGAGCCGGCGCCGGCGCTCTCGGGCTCGTCCATGTTCAGCAGCCCGTTGCCGAGCCCCGGCAGCAGCAGCGGCGTCAGCAGCGCCACGCCCAGCGTCAGCGCCCCTATCCGCCGGCCGGCGCGCGCCCGGGGCCGCGCCGCGTGGCTCAGGTCCCGCGCCGTCATCCACCGCCCGCCGCCGGGGCCGCCGTAGAACAGCCCCCAGTGGCTGAGCCGTTCCCCGCCCTCGCTGAGCAGCAGCACCAGATACCCCAGGCCGGCCGCCGCGAAGTACGGCCAGCCGGTGGCCTCCTGGCCGACGCCGGCCGCCACCGAGAACAGCGCCAGCAGCGGCAGCCCGGCGGCGGCCGCGTTCCGCAGCGGCACCGCGAGCAGGTCGACCAGCAGCCCCACCAGCAGCACGCCGCCCCAGACCATCAGCCGGATGCCGTCGGTGGCCGGCGCCGGCGTGGTGTAGCGCCCTATGTCGTCGCCGCCGGCCGTCAGCAGCTGCCCGAACCGTTCGAAGACCTCCGGCGTCGGCACCACCCCGGCCAGCGCGTACTCCCCGGCCGAGGCCATGGTCAACAGCAGCAGTCCCACGCCCAGTTGGCAGAGCGCGACCAGCCCCGAGGGAAGCGGGGAGTGCCGCAGCAGCGCCGCCGCCCCCGACTGCGCCAGCAGCAGCAACGCCGCCTGCACCAGCCAGTCCGTGCCGTCGATCAGCGGCAGCAGCGAGCTGGCGGCCAGCACGGTGGCCAGCCAGGCCGCGAGCCCCGTCCTGATGTCGGCGGTCTGCACCGCGTTCACGACCGACCACCGCCCCGCGCCGACACCTCGACGGCGGCCTGCTGCCACAGCGCGCCCAGCGGAACGCCGGGGTGGTGGGCCAGCGCGGTCCAGCCGTTGTTCCGCAGCGTGGTCAGCCGGTCGCCCTCGATGCGCGGGTCGAGCTGCCCGGCGACGACGAACGCGGCCGCGCCCCCCGCCCTGGCCGCCATCCGGCCCAGCACCCCGGCCTGCGCCGGGTCCACCGAGCCGAGGAAGCCCAACAGCAGCTCGCCCGAGCCCGCGCGCTGCGCGGCCAGCGCCGGCTCGAAGCCGAGGGAGGCCGAGTGGTCCACCACGGCGAGGAAGTCCATCAGCCGGCCGGTCAGCTCGTAGGGGTCGGCTACCTCCGTGCCCGGCCCGGGAAGCTGGGTGCCGTCGTCGGTCAACAGCCTCACCTCGAAGCCCTGTCGCGTCAGATGCGAGATCGCCGATGCGGCCGCCGAGACCGCCCGTTCGAACGGCGCCGCCACCCCGCCCATCACATAGCCGGCGCGCCGGGTGTCCAACAGCACGGTGCAGCGCGCCCGTCGGGGCTGTTCCTCGCGGCGCACCATCAGCGAGCCCCGGTGCGCGGTGGAACGCCAGTGCACCCGCCGCAGGTCGTCGCCGTGCCGGTACTCGCGCGGGATCAGGTCGTCCTCGCCGGCCGAAGCCAGCGACCCGCGCATCCCCACGCCGTCCCCGCGCGCCAGCCCGCCGAACCGCACCGGCGGCAGCGGCTCGATCCCGGGCAGCACGGTCAGCGTGTCGTGGGTGCCGTAGGAACGGGTCAGCTCCACCATCCCGAACGGGTCGGCCAGTCGCAGCTGCAACGGCCCCAGCGGGTAACGCCCGCGCAGGTCGGAACGGATGCGGTAGGTGACCTCCCGCCGCCCGCCCGGCTCGATCCGGTCCAGCACGAACCGGGGCTTGGGGCCCAGCACATACGGCACGTGGTCCTGGAGCATCAGCACCCCGCTGGGCAGCCGGGCGTCGTTGGACAGCAGCAGGTGCACCCGCCCCTGCTCGCCGGCCGGCATCCGCTGCGGGCTCAGCCGCCTGGCCGCCGTCACCCGGGTCCTGGTGCGGTGCAGCACCAGCACCGAGACGACCGGCAGCACCATCAGCAGCGCGCCCACCCGCAACAGGTCGGGCTGGCCCAGCAGATACGCGCACCCGACGGCGGCGGCCCCGGCGGCCAGGAACGAACGCCCCCGGGTGGTCAGCCCGCTGAACGCCGCCCGCAGCGGCCCCGGGCCGTCGATCTGGCCGTCGTGCGACGGGTGCCCGGCACCGTGGCCCGGCCGGGGCATCGACATCAGTAGCCCCGGGTCCGCTGCGCGCCGTAGACGTCGGGCACCGGGGTGCGGCGCAGGATGTCGGCCACGAACTGCTCCGTGGTGCGCTGGTTGAACTGGGCCTGCGCGTTGGGCAACAGCCGGTGCGCCAGCACCGGGACGGCCAGCCGCTGGATGTCGTCGGGCAGCACATAGCCCCGGCCGCCCAGGGCGGCGGCGGCCTTGGCGGCCTGGAGCAGATGGAGCGTCGCCCGGGGCGAGGCGCCCAGCCGCAGCTCGGGGTGGACGCGGGTGGCCACGGCCAGGTCCACCGCGTACCGCCGCACCGGCTCCGAGACGTGCACCTCGCGCACGGCCGCGATCAGCTTGACGATCTCGTCGGCGTGCGCCGCCGGCCGCAGCGACTCCACCGGCGAGGCCGCCGTGTGGTGCTCCAGCATCCGCAGCTCCGCCTCGGGGCTCGGGTAGCCCACCGAGACCCGCGCCATGAAGCGGTCCCGCTGCGCCTCGGGCAGCGGGTAGGTGCCCTCCATCTCCACCGGGTTCTGGGTGGCGATCACCATGAACGGCTCGGGCAGTTCGTAGCTGTGCCCGTCGGCGGTGACCTGGCGCTCCTCCATCGACTCCAGGAGCGCCGACTGGGTCTTGGGCGAGGCGCGGTTGATCTCGTCGCCGATCACGATCTGCGCGAAGATCGCGCCCGGCTTGAACTCGAACTCGCCCCGCCGCTGGTCGAAGACGCTGACCCCGGTGATGTCCGAGGGCAGCAGGTCGGGGGTGAACTGGATGCGCTGCACCGAGCAGTCGACCGACTTCGCCAGCGCCTTGGCCAACATCGTCTTGCCGACACCCGGCACGTCCTCCAACAGCAGATGACCGCCGGCGAGCAGGACCGTCAGGGACAGCTGAACGACCTCCGGCTTGCCCTCGATCACGCTCTCCACCGAGCGCCGCACCCGCTCCGCCGTGGCGCTCAGGTCGGTGACCCTCGCGTGCTCCTCATAGGTCGTCAACCGGCCATCCTCCACCCTTGTCCATGCCTCGACCCGGCCCGACTCCCCGGCCGGGCCGGAAGCCCTCGCCCATCCCGGACACCCGGAAGACCCCTCGCGGTCGCGGCGCGCTCACCCGTGTCGCGGGGCGCGCGCCGCCACTCAGTCGTCCTGGGCGTCGGACGGGTCGATCTCCCGGAGCAGACCGGTTGTCACATCGAACACGAAGCCGCGTACATCATCAGTGTGGAGGAGAAAGGGCGAAGTGCGCACGCGGGCCATCGACTGCCGCACGTCCTGGTCCACGTTCGTGAACGACTCCACCGCCCAGCTGGGCTTCTGCCCGACCTCGCGCTCCAACTCCTGCCGGAAGTCCTCGGTGAGCTGCTCCAGGCCGCAGTTGGTGTGGTGGATCAGCACCACGGACCGGGTGCCCAGCGCCCGCTGACTGATCGTCAGGGAACGGATGATGTCGTCCGTGACCACCCCGCCGGCGTTGCGGATCGTGTGGCAGTCACCCAGTTCGAGCCCGAGGGCGGCGTGCAGGTCGAGCCGCGCGTCCATGCACGCCACGATGGCCACCCCGCGCACCGGGCGGGCGTTCATCCCCGGGTCGGTGAAGCCCTCGGCGTACCGTTGGTTGGCGCTGACCAGCTGATCCGTGACCGTATTCGACATAGCCGTGACGGTAGTACGAGCCGGGCGCCGGCACGGCCCAAGGGTGGGTGACGCGGCTCACAACCCACGCCTCGCGGGGCGTTCGCCCGCGTCGTTCCCCGGTTGCGCCGAAACGCCGGGCCCGACCAACCTCAGTGATTGACCGGGAACGCAGGTGGGCTAGTGTGACGCGCACGGAGAGGCGCGCCCCGGCGGCGCCGCCGTTCCCGCCCGCCAGCGGCTCGGCCCCCTTCGACGCTCTCCGATCTCCGCCGAAGGTCCTCGAAGGTTCCCCGGAAGGCGCATGACGACCAGCAACGACCGTCCGCCGGAAGTCCGGCACCGCCCCGTGATGCTCCAGCGCTGCGTGGAGCTGCTGGGTCCGGCGCTGGACGCCCCGGGCGCCGTGGTCGTCGACTGCACGCTCGGTCTCGGCGGGCACAGCGAGGCCCTGTTGACCACCTTCCCGAACGTCCGGCTGGTCGCGCTGGACCGCGACCGGGCCGCGCTGCGGCTGGCCGGCGAACGCCTGGCGCGCTTCGGCGACCGGGCCACCCTGGTGCCCGCCGTCTACGACGAACTCCCCGCCGTGCTGGCCCGACTCGGCCTGCCGAGGGTGGCCGGCGTCCTGTTCGACCTCGGCGTCTCCTCGATGCAGCTCGACGAGGAGGAACGCGGCTTCGCCTACGCCAGGGACGCCCCGCTCGACATGCGGATGGACCAGGACTCGGGGCTCAGCGCCGCCGACGTCCTCAACACCTACCCGCCCGGCGAACTGGTGCGCGTCCTGCGGACCTACGGCGAGGAACGGAACGCCCGCCGGATCGTCGAGGCGGTCGTCCGCCAGCGCGCCGCCGCCCCCCTGACCAGCAGCGCCCAACTCGTCACCCTCATCAGGGAGGCGCTGCCCCAGGCCGCCAAGCGCACCGGCGGCAACCCGGCCAAGCGCACCTTCCAGGCCCTGCGGATCGAGGTCAACGGCGAACTCGCCGTGCTGGAACGGGCGCTGCCGGCGGCCGTCGACGCCCTCGCGCTCGGCGGGCGGATCGTGGTGCTCTCCTACCACTCGCTGGAGGACCGCCTGGTCAAGCGGGTGCTGACGAAGGGCGCCAGCCACACGGCGCCGCCCGAACTCCCCGTCGTCCCCGAGCGGTACCAGCCCCGGCTGCGGCTGCTGACCCGGGGCGCCGAGCAGCCGTCCGAGACGGAGGTCGCCGCCAACCGCAGGGCGGCGCCGGCCCGGCTGCGCGCCGCCGAACGCGTCCGGGAGGACGCATGAGCCAACGCGAACGCTTCACCACCCTCACCGGCCTCAGCCACCTCACCCGGCTGAACCGGCTCTCCGGCCTGGTGCCCGCGCGCGGCTCGACCGCCGCCCGAACGCCCTTCGTGCTGCTGGTGGTCGTGCTGCTGGGCGCCGGCATGGTCGCGCTGCTGATCCTCAACGCCTCGCTCAACCAGGGCTCGTTCGAGCTGAGCGAACTGCGCCGCCAGACCCAGGAGCTGACCGACGAGCAGCAGCGGCTCCAGGCCGAGGTGGACGGCTACTCGGCGCCGGGCGCGCTCGCCGAGCGCGCCGAGGAGCTGGGCCTGGTGCCCGCCGGCCCGCCGGCGTTCCTCGGCTCCGACGGTGAACTGCTCGGGGACACCTCGCCGACCCCGGCGCCCGAGCCGCCCCCGCCCGCCGACACGGAGGACGCCCAGGACGCGGAGGGCGAGAACGGCGACGGCGGCGACGGGGCCGCCGAGCCCCAGGAGCTGCCGACGGAGGTCGTTCCCCAGGGCGGCACCACCGACCCCCGGGGCGGCACCACGGACCCGGCGCCCTCGCCCTCGCCGACGCCGACCGCCGTCCCGACCCCCGTGGACCCGACGCCGGCCGCCGAGCCG
>NZ_RFFJ01000253.1 GCF_003696235.1 Streptomyces triticirhizae | reverse complement strand
CCCGGTGCTGGCCGCCGCGCTGCGGCTGGCCGGACACCGGCCGGTGGCCGCCTCCGGCGTCTCCGACGCCTCGCGCCGCCGCGCCGCCGCGCTGCTGCCCGGCGTTCCGCTGCTGACCCCCGACGAGGTGCTGGCCAGGGCCGACCTGGTGCTGCTGACCGTGCCCGACGACGCGCTGCCCTCGCTGGTCGCCGGGCTCGCCGAGACCGGCGCCGTGCGCCCGGGCCAGCTGCTGGTGCACACCTCGGGCCGGCACGGCGTGGGCGTGCTCGCGCCCGCGCTGCGCGCCGGGGCGCTGCCGCTGGCGCTGCACCCGGTGATGACCTTCACAGGCAGCACCGTCGACGTGCAGCGGCTCGCCGGCTGCTCGTTCGGGGTGACCGCGCCGGCGGAGCTGCGGACGGCCGCCGAGGCGCTGGTCATCGAGATGGGCGGGGAGCCGGAGTGGATCGAGGAGCGGGACCGCCCGCTCTACCACGCCGCGCTGGCCATGGGCGCCAACCACCTGGTCACCCTGGTCGCCCAGTCGCTCGACGTGCTGCGGGAGTTGGGCGTCTCGGCGCCCGACCGGATGCTGGGGCCGCTGCTGGGCGCCGCGTTGGACAACGCGCTGCGCTCCGGCGACGCGGCGCTGACCGGCCCGGTCGCGCGCGGCGACGCGGGCACCGTGGCCGCGCACCTGGCGGAGCTGCGGGCGCACGCGCCCGGCGCCCTCGCCAGCTATCTGGCGCTGGCCCGCACCACCGCCGACCGCGCCCTCGACCACGGCCTGCTCCGCCCGGAGTCGGCCGAGGCCCTGCTCGACGTGCTCGCCGGCGACGACGGCGGCGGCCCGGGCGGCGGCCAAGGAACGGACGGAGCCGAACGATGACCGTGACCGTGACGCACACCGCCGCCGAGCTGCGCTCCCACTCCCCGGGAGGCGCCGAGCGCGCCGTCGTGATGACGCTGGGCGCGCTCCACGAGGGCCACGCGGCCAACATCCGCGCGGCCAGGGAACGCGTCGGACCCGCCGGCCAGATCGTGGTGACGGTCTATGTGAACCCGCTCCAGTTCGGCGCGGGCGAGGACTTCGAGCGCTACCCGCGCACCCTGGAGGCCGACGTCAAGGTCGCCGAGGAGGCCGGCGCCGACCTGCTGTTCGCGCCCTCGGACGAGGAGATGTACCCGGGCGGCCGCCCGCTGGTGACGCTCTCGGCCGGCCCGCTGGGCGAACGCCTCGAAGGCGCCCACCGGCCCGGCCACTTCGACGGGATGCTGACCGTCGTCGCCAAGCTGCTCCACCTCACCCGCGCCGACGTCGCGACCTTCGGCGAGAAGGACGCCCAACAGCTGGCGCTGGTGCGGCGGATGGTCGCCGACCTGGACTTCCCGGTGGAGATCGTGCCGGTGCCCACCGTGCGCGAGCCCGACGGGCTGGCCCGCTCCAGCCGCAACCGCTACCTCTCGCCGGCCGAGCGCACCACGTCGCTGGCGCTCTCCCGCGCCCTGGCCGCCGCAGCCGAACACCCCGACGCGGCCGGCGCCCGCGCCGCCGCCGGCGCCGTGCTGGCCTCGGCGGCCGGCCAGGACCCGCCGCTCGAACTCGACTACCTGGCGCTGCTCGACCCGGCCGACCTGCTGGAGGTCGCCGACGACTTCGCCGGCGAGGCGCTGCTCGCGGTGGCCGCCCGCGTCGGCACCACCCGGCTGATCGACAACCGCCGGCTGACCCTGCGCGGTCCGGCATGAGCGCCCTGACCGCCCTGCCCGCCGGGACGGCGGGCCCGCTGCCGGCGCCCGCGCCCGGCTGGGCGATCGAGGCGGACGTGGTGGTGGTCGGCTCCGGCGTCGCCGGGCTGACGGCCGCGCTGCGCTGCGCCGCAGCCGGCCGGCGCACCGTGATCGTCACCAAGGCCCGGCTGGACGACGGCTCGACGCGCTGGGCGCAGGGCGGCATCGCCGCCGCGCTCGGCGAGGGCGACAGCCCCGAGCAGCACCTGGCGGACACCCTGGTCGCCGGCGCCGGCGTGTGCGACGAACGGGCCGTGCGCACCCTGGTCACCGAGGGCCCGGCCGCCGTGCGGCGGCTGATCGCGCTGGGCGCCACCTTCGACACCACGCCGGACGGCGGTCTCTCGCTGACCCGGGAGGGCGGCCACCACCGGCGCCGGATCGCGCACGCCGGCGGCGACGCCACCGGCGCCGAGATCTCCCGCGCCCTGGTGGCGGCCGTGCGCTCCGCCGGCATCGAGACCGTGGAGAACGCCCTCGCCCTCGACCTGTTGAAGGACGTGAACGGGCGGGCCGCCGGCGTCACCCTGCATGTCATGGGCGAGGGCCGGCACGACGGGGTCGGCGCGGTCCGCGCCCCCGCCGTGGTGCTCGCCACCGGCGGCATGGGCCAGGTCTACTCCTCGACCACCAACCCCGCCGTCGCCACAGGCGACGGCGTCGCGCTGGCGCTGCGCGCCGGCGCCGAGGTCTCCGACCTGGAGTTCGTCCAGTTCCACCCGACCCCGCTCTTCCTCGGCCCCCAGGCCGAGGGCCAACAGCCGCTGATCTCCGAGGCGGTGCGCGGCGAGGGCGCCCACCTGGTGGACGCGGCCGGGGTCCGCTTCATGCTCGGCGCGCACGAGCTGGCCGAGCTGGCGCCCCGCGACGTCGTCGCCAAGGCCATCACCCGCCGGATGGCCGAGCAGGGCACCGACCACATGTTCCTCGACGCCCGCCACTTCGGCGCCGCGATGTGGGAGCGCCGCTTCCCGACCATCCTGGCCACCTGTCGTTCCCACGGCATCGACCCGGTGACCGAGCCGATCCCCGTCGCCCCGGCCGCGCACCACGCCTCCGGCGGCGTCCGCACCGACCTCGCCGGCCGCACCACCGTGCCCGGGCTCTACGCCTGCGGCGAGACGGCCTGCACCGGGGTGCACGGCGCCAACCGGCTGGCCTCCAACTCCCTCCTCGAAGGGCTGGTCTTCGCCGAGCGGATCGCCGAGGCCGTCGTGGCCGACGCCCCCGCCGCCGGCGAGCCCGTCATCCCGCCGCCGGCCACGGGCGGCCCCGGCCTGCTGCCGCCCGAGGCCCGCCTCACCATCCAGCGGCTGATGACGACCGGCGCCGGCGTGCTGCGCTCGGCCGCCAGCCTGGCCGGAGCCGCCGCCGCCCTGGACGCGCTGACCTGCGACGACGACCGGAAGCCCGCCGAGCCGGGCGCGGACACCTGGGAGACGGCTAACCTGCGTCTGGTCGCCCGGGTGCTGGTCTCCGTGGCCCAGTCCCGGGCGGAGACGCGCGGCTGCCACTGGCGCGACGACCACCCCGAGCGGAACGACGCCCGGGGCCGGTGCCACCAGATCGCCGCCCTGCGCGCCTCGGCGGAGGGGCACCACCTCGCCGTTCACACCACCGAATCGACCGCGTTCCCCGACGGGCCGGTCGTCCCCTAGGAGAGCCTTCACCGTGACCAGCAGTCCCCGTACCCCAGGCACACCGCCGGCGCCACCGGTCGAGCTGACCCTGCTGCCGCTCGGCAGCCGTCCGGCGTCGGACGAGCCGGTCGGCGGTGGCTGCGGCGCGGGCTGCGGCTGCGGCGCCGGCCACCCGGACGGCGAGGCGCCGGCCCTCGACCCGCTGGAGTGCGGGCTCGACCCCGACCTCGCCGCGCTGCTCGCGGCCGGCGGCCTCGACCCGGTGGGGGTGGAGGACGTCGCCCACCTCGCCATCGAGGAGGACCTGGACAACGGCGTCGACCTGACCACCGTCGCCACCGTTCCCGAAACCGCCGTCTCCACCGGCGACTTCACCGCCCGCCAGGCCGGCACCGTGGCCGGGCTGCACATCGCCGAGGCGGTGCTCTCGGTGGTCTGCTCCGACGCCTTCGAGGTGGAGCGGCACGTCGCCGACGGCGACCGGGTCGAGCCGGGCCAGGTGCTGCTCTCCGTCACCGCCCGCACCAGGGACCTGCTGACCGGGGAACGGTCCGCGCTCAACCTGCTGTGCCGGCTCTCCGGCATCGCCACCGCGACCCGCGCCTGGGCCGACGCCCTGGCCGGCACGTCGACCCGGGTGCGCGACACCCGCAAGACCACCCCTGGCCTGCGCGCCCTGGAGAAGTACGCGGTGCGCTGCGGCGGCGGCGTGAACCACCGGATGTCGCTCTCCGACGCCGCGCTGATCAAGGACAACCATGTGATCGCCGCCGGCGGGGTGGCCGAGGCGTTCCGCCGGGTGCGCGCCGAGTTCCCCGGCGTGCCCGTGGAGGTCGAGGTGGACCGCCTGGACCAGATCGAGCCGGTCCTCGCCGAGGGCGCCGACCTGCTGCTCCTGGACAATTTCACCCCGGAGCAGACCGCCGAGGCGGTCCGACTGGTCGACGGACGGGCCGAGTTGGAGTCCTCCGGCCGGCTGACCCTGGCCGACGCGCCCGCCTACGCGGCCACCGGCGTCACCTATCTCGCGGTCGGCGCGCTCACCCACTCGGCGCCGATCCTGGACATCGGCCTCGACCTGCGCGAGGCCGACTCCGCCGAGGGGCGCGACTGACCATGCTGCTCACCATCGACGTCGGCAACACCCACACCGTGCTCGGCCTCTTCGACGGCGAGGAGATCGTCGAGCACTGGCGCATCTCCACGGACGCCCGCCGCACCGCCGACGAACTGGCCGTGCTGCTCCAGGGCCTGATGGGGATGCACCCGCTGCTCGGCGAGGAGCTGGGCGACGGCATCGACGGCATCGCCATCTGCTCGACGGTGCCCTCGGTCCTCCACGAGCTGCGCGAGGTCACCCGGCGCTACTACGGCGACATCCCCGCCGTGCTGGTCGAGCCGGGCGTCAAGACCGGCGTGCCGATCCTCACCGACAACCCCAAGGAGGTCGGCGCCGACCGGATCATCAACGCGGTCGCCGCCGTCGAGCTGTACGGCGGCCCCTGCATCGTGGTCGACTTCGGCACCGCCACCACCTACGACGCGGTCTCCGCGCGCGGCGAGTACGCGGGCGGCGCCATCGCCCCCGGCATCGAGATCTCCGTCGAGGCCCTCGGCCTGCGCGGCGCCCAGCTGCACAAGGTGGAGCTGGCCAGGCCGCGCCATGTGATCGGCAAGAACACCGTGGAGTCCATGCAGTCCGGCATCCTCTACGGCTTCGCCGGCCAGGTCGACGGCATGGTGGAGCGGATGTCGCGGGAGCTGGCCGACGACCCGGACGACGTCACCGTCATCGCCACCGGCGGCGTCGCCCCGATGGTGCTGCGCGAGTCCACCGTGATCGACGAGCACGAGCCCTGGCTGACCCTGATCGGGCTGCGGATGGTCTACGAGCGGAACGTCTCCCGTCTCTGAACGCCGGCGCCGGGCCCGCCGCCGGGCCCGGGAACACGCCGCCCGCGCCACGAATCACCCGGGATTGTCTGTTTAGTACTTAAAGTCGGTTTATGGCTATGTCTCAGGCTTCCTCCCCGACCCCAGGCGGCGACGGGGACGACAACGGTGAGCAGCAGTCACGGCGGCCGGCGGCCCGCCGCCCGGTGCCCACGCCGGCGGAGGTCTTCCCGCCGCGCCGCAGACGCGCCGCCCCGCCGCCGGCCCCGCCCGGGGGCGGCGAGGGGGACGGCGGGGACGGATCGGGGTCCGGCGCCGGGGAGCGCGCCGAAGGGGAGGAGTGAGGCGAAGCCGGCACGGGGCGGTCGGTAGGCTGACTCACCCGAGCAGCTCCCAAGGAGGCCGATTCCCGTGGACTACGTCGCCGCGCTCTTCGCCCCCACGGTGATGGCCGTGGCCTTCACCTTTCTGATCGTCACCATCGTCCGCAGCCAGGGCGGCGCCAACAAGTACAAGGAGGACGCCGCCGTGGACGCCGCGCTCGCGGCGGCCAACCCCAACTCCCGCCCCGCCCAGCCCGATCGAGGCGAGGCCGCGCGCTCCGCCGACTGATCCGGGCCCCTCCCGACGGGCGCCTGGCGGGTCGCGGGAACGCCCGTTTTATCCCGGCGCACTATTGTGCTTCCTGTGCCTCGGCCTTTGGGAGACCTGGAAGACGCGGTGATGACCCGCGTGTGGGAGTGGAACCGTCCGGTCACGGTGCGGGAAGTTCTCGAAGATCTGCGCCAGGACCGTTCGATCGCCTATACGACGGTGATGACGGTTCTGGACAACCTGCATCAGAAGGGCTGGGTCCGCCGCGACCAGGAGGGCCGCGCCTATCGCTATGAGGCGATCTCCACTCGCGCTGCGTACTCGGCGGCATTGATGAATGACGCGTGGTCGGAGAGCGACAACCCGGCGGCCGCTCTCGTCGCTTTCTTCGGCATGATGTCCCCCGAGCAGGCCGCGGCATTGCGCGGGGCCCTGCGGGTGGTGGACGTGCCGGGAGTTCGAGTCACCGCCCCCGAAGACGAAGACGAGCCGCCGCAACGATAACCTCGCCGCTGTGTCGGAAACCCCAACGGAAGTCACCGTCCGCCGCGCCAGGACTACGGATGTCACGACCGTGCGCCGGCTCATCGACGCGTACGCCCGGCGGGGCATCCTGCTCGACAAGGCCACGGTGACCCTTTACGAGGACATTCAGGAGTTCTGGGTGGCCGAGCGGGACGAGGACGGCACGGTCGTGGCGTGCGGCGCGCTCCACGTGATGTGGGAGGACCTGGCCGAGGTGCGCACCCTCGCCGTCGACCCCGAGGTGAGGGGGCGGGGCGTCGGCCACCGCCTGCTGGAGAAGCTGCTGGGCACGGCCAGGTGGCTGGGCGTTCGTCGAATTTTCTGTCTCACCTTCGAAGTTGAGTTCTTCGCCCGCCACGGGTTCGTCGAGATCGGTGACACCCCGGTAGACGGGGATGTGTACAGCGAGCTGCTGCGTTCCTATGACGAGGGCGTGGCCGAGTTCCTGGGACTGGAACGGGTGAAGCCCAACACATTGGGTAACAGCAGGATGCTGCTGCATCTCTGATTCATGTGACGAGCGACGGTTATGTCCGAATCGTCCCATCCTGTCTTATGGGTCGCCGGGCTAATCTCGGCCCGGGGTTTGTGTTTTCCCGGCAATGGCGGTTTGATTACATCCGCAGTACCCAGAATGGTATTCGGAACTATGAAAGAGGAGTAGCCCGGTGGCACAGAAGGTTCAGGTCCTTCTCCTCGATGACCTCAGCGGGGGCGAGGCGGACGAGACAGTTACGTTCGCGCTCGACGGGAAGACTTACGAGATCGACCTCAACTCCGAAAACGCCGAGAAGCTGCGCGAAGCCCTCGACCCCTATGTCAAGGCGGGGCGGCGGGCCGGCAGCGGCCGGGCCGCCCGCGGGCGTGGCCGGGGCGCGGCGACGGGTGCGGCCGCCGGCG
>NZ_RFFJ01000252.1 GCF_003696235.1 Streptomyces triticirhizae | reverse complement strand
GGCCCGGCGACCTCGCCGAGGACCCGTCCGTATGGGCGCCGCGCGGCAACGCCACCCGGGGCGTGCTCGGCGAGTAGCCGGGCCGCGCACCCAACGACCAGCAGGCGACAAGGAGATACTCAGTGAGCACCGACGGTCTGTACTACCTCCCCGAGGGCTTCCGCGAGGGCGCCCGGGGCAACGCGGAGACCGCCGACGCGGCGGAGGGCGCCGCCCGCTACCTGGGCCGGGTGCCGGTCAACACGGCCGGCTACGCGGGCGCCGACGCGTTCCCGAAGGCGCTGACCAGCACCCGCGACGCCCAGGCGCGCGGCATCACGCAGGCCGCCGAGGGCCGCACCCACATGGCCCAGGCCGACCGCACCGTCGCCGCCACCGGCGAGGGCATGGACACCGCCGCCGCCCAGGCCCTGTCCCGGGTCACCGTCACCACCCCGGTGGACCGGGGCGTCGCGGACGCGATCTAGCGCAACAAGGGGAACGAGGGACGGAACGAGGGGGCGAGATGGCGGAGTTGCGGCTGTTCGGCTATCGCGACGTGGAGGCGAAGGGGGCGAGGCCCTGGACCACGCAGCAGAAGTTCTCCGAGGAACTCGACACCGAGTCGATGTCGGACACCGCCGCCGCGTACGCGCGGGCGGCGGCCGAGGCGAGAAACGTGGACGCCCTCGCCGGCCGCGCCACCCGGATCTCCCGCGACGCCGGCAACCTGAACGGCGCGCCGCTGGTCAACCCCGACGGCCGGTTCAACGAGACCCACCGGGGACTGCAACGCGGCGGCCGGGACGTCGACTCGGTGGTGCGGCACATCATCCGGGGCATGAACCACGCCATCGACGCGGAGAAGTACGCGCACGGGTGGGTCTACTGGACCAACGACAAGCTTGAGCACTTCAGGGATCAGGCGCGCAAGGAATGGGCCGCGTGGGACGCGGCGCTGAGGACGGCAGTCGCCAGCCACCGGGCCGCCGGGCCACCCAGCGTCCCCGGTCCCGACGGCGAGGTGGTCGTCGCGGTCAGCGACGGCGGCGGGGCGTGGACGCTGCCGCAGCGCGTGCCCGACGCGATCAGGGAAAAGTACCTGGCGAAGGCGGTCGAGAAGGCGAGGGACTCCGAGACCAAGATCAAGGACGCGATCGAGCACTACCGCCACAAGCTGATGGGCGAGGCCGCCGAACTCGCCGAACTCGGCTACGAGTTGAGCGAAAGCCCGTTCAAGCTCGTCATGACCCCCGACATGGCCCGCTACGCCGCCAGCGCGCTCAAGGAGGCTCTGGGGAAGGAGCATCCGGACCGCCACCTGCTGGAACGCTACACGGCTGTCCTGCGCTCCATCGCCGAGGGCGTCTACGAGGATCCAACGCGTCCCAGCAGGAATCCGAGGAACCTGACCGGCGAGGAACTGGAGTACCTGAAGCGGTTCTTCCACGGCATCGACGCGAAATCACTCGCCACCCTGGGAAACATTCCCATGGGAGGGGACCCACTGCGGGTCGGAAACCCCGTGAACGTGAAGCAGAGCGTCGCCAACGGCATCATGATGCTGCTGAACGAGGATATCGGCGGCCTTGGCCCACGCGGCACCCGACCGGTGGATCCGAACGAGGTTCCGGCGTCCATCCAGCACTTCATCGACGGCCCGCCGAGGGGCCTGGGGCGAAACGCACTCATCGAATTCAACGGCTTCGGGGGACTCATGGGTGAGGCGACCGTCGCCACCGACCTCGCCTCCTCCAAGAGTCTGGCACGCGCCGCCCTGGAGTACGAGAAGTCCGCGGGTGCGGGAATCGGGCTGACCCACTCGGAACGCTCCAGCATGATCAACCGCGGCAGCAGCGGCGTACTCGAGGCGGTGGCCCAAAACTCGGTGGCGTCCGCTGAGCTGCTCAACGAGCGGGAGTTCCGCCGGGATCTGATGACCCAGGGGTGGGATGTCAGTGACGGGGCGGGAGCATTGATCACCAGCGGGACCACCATCCCCAGCGGCGTCGATCCCTCGGACCCCGAGGCCCGCAGGCATGTCGAGGCGGGCCGCAACGTCCTCCAGACAGCGGCGCGGATGAAGGAACAGGTCCTCCAGACGGGGCTTCCCCTGGGCGGCGCCGAGTCCTCCCTGAACGGTGGCGTGCGCGGCAGGGATCTGGACGCCATGCACCGGGCCATCGGTGCCACGGCGGTCAACTACATGGACATGGTGAGCACTTCCACGCCCGGGGACACGCGACTGTTGCCTCCCCGAGGTGACGACCCCTGGCGGTTCCAGCTCAGCATGGAGGAGCGCAGCGCTCTCTTCGAGATGATGAACTCCACGAGCGGGCCCGTCAAAGAGGAGTTTTTCGGCGATGTCGCCGGCTGGCAGTACGACACCGCGCTGAAGAACTTCCAGGAGTCCCGCATGAACACGAATTCCAGCGACTTCACGAGAATCGGGTCCATTCAGGCCACCGTGGCGGAGACGCAGAGGGAATCGGAGTCGCCAAGCACGACTTGGAGCAGCGTCAAGAAACTCTCCGACCTTGCCGGGTTGCTGCCCTACGGCTCGGTTCCCAGCACGATCGTTGGCATGGAAGCGGACACCCAGATCGAGAAGAACGCGGCAGAGGTCGACGAGAAGAACAGAGTGGCGGCCCGAAGAAGCGTCACCGAGAGCCAGATGGAGGGCAAGATAGCCATCGCCCTGGCCGGCATCAGGGCGGGCACCCTCAACGGGGGCAGGGTACCTCCCGACCTCGATCCCGGTCGCTCCGGCTACAACCTCCCGGAGGCCTACGAGGCGGCCGAGGACATCCTCGGGGAACACGCGCCGGTTGCGAGGCAGTCGTTCGACAGCGGCTACCGTCCGGCTCCCTCATGACCTCCTCCCCCACCACCGCCTTCCGGCGCCCGCCCCGCGTGCCGGCGCCCACCGTTCCCGAGAGGGAGCTGGTGCTCCGCGCGCCGCCCCGGCTGCCGGAGCCGGAGGACGCGAACGCGTGGATGACCGCGTTGCCCGCGCTCAGCGGGCTCGGCTCGGTGCTGTACATGCTGACGATGGGCCGGGGGCCCATCGGCTACATCGTCGGCACGATGTTCCTCGTCTCCTGCCTGGCGATGGTCGTCGGTTCGGTGGTCCGCCAGCGGTCCACCGCCCGGAGTCAGGCGCGCAACGAGCGGCGCGCGTATCTGCGGTACCTGGAGGCGACCCGCGCCGAGGTGCGGCGCACCGCGCGGGCGCAGCGGGCCGCGATGACGTGGCACACGCCGGAGCCCGGCGCGCTGTGGGGCGTGCCGGAGAGCCGCCGGCTGTGGGAACGCCGCAGCGGCGACGCGGACTTCGGGGTGGTGCGGGTCGGCGCGGGGCCGCGCTATCTCGCGACGCCGCTGACCGTGGACGAGACCCCGCCGGTGGAGGACCTGGACCCGCTGTGCGCGGTGGCGCTGCGTCGCTTTGTCGACGCGCACGCGGTGGTGCCGGATCTGCCGGTGCCGGTGGCGTTGCGCCGGTTCGCGTCGGTTGCGGTGGTCGGGGAGGGCGCGGGCGGCCCGGCGGCGGCGCGCGCGCTGGCGCGGGCGGTGGTGGCGCACGCCGTCACGTTCCACTCGCCGCGCGACCTGCGGGTGGTGGTGTGCGCGGGCGACGTGGAGGCGCCGACCTGGGCGTGGGTGAAGTGGCTGCCGCACGCGCACCATCCGGAGGAGGTGGACCATGTCGGCCCGGTGCGGATGGCGCACCCGGTGCTGGGGGCGTTGGAGGAGTGGCTGGGCGCGGAGTTGACGCGGCGGACGCGGTTCAGCCGGGACGCCGAGCCCGACCCCGAACTCCCGCATCTGCTGGTGGTGGTGGACGGCGGGCTGGTGACCGGCGCCGAGGCACTGGTGGACCCGAACGGCCTCCAGTCCGTCACGGTGCTCGACGTCGGGGACGCGGTGGCCGGTCAGCTGACGGAGCGGCACGGGCTGCGGCTGGCGGTGGCCGAGGGCCGGGTCGCGGTGCTGGCGGCCGGCAGCCGCGACGAGTTGGGGCGGGCGGACGCGCTGAGCGTCGCCGAGGCGGAGGCGTTGGCGACGCGGATCGCCCGGTTCCGGGTGGAGGCGGGCGCGCGGGCCGCCGACGCGGAGGACCGGACCACCGTGGTCAACACGTTGCCGGCGCTGCTCGGGGTGGCGGACCCGGCGCTGCTTGACCTGGACGCGCTGTGGCGGCCCCGCCCGATGCGGGACCGGCTGCGGGCGCCGATCGGCGTCACGGCCGAGGGCGGCGTGCTCGATCTGGACATCAAGGAGTCGGCGCAGAACGGCATGGGCCCGCACGGCCTGCTGGTGGGCGCCACCGGCTCCGGCAAGTCGGAGCTGCTGCGCACGCTGGTGCTGGGCATGGCGGCGACGCATCCGAGCGAGCAGCTGAACCTGGTGCTGGTGGACTTCAAGGGCGGCGCGACGTTCGCCGGGCTGTCCCAACTGCCGCACGTGGCGGCCGTGATCACCAACCTGGAGGACGACCTGGCGCTGGTGGACCGCATGGAGGAGGCGCTCTCCGGCGAGATCAACCGCCGCCAGGAGGTGCTGCGCGACGCGGGGAACCTGGTGTCGGTGCGGGACTACGAGCGGGCCAGGCAGCGCGGGGCGAGCCTGCCGCCGCTGCCGAGCCTGTTCATCGTGGTGGACGAGTTCTCCGAACTCCTGGCGCAGAAGCCGGACTTCGCGGAGCTGTTCGTGGGGATCGGCCGGCTGGGCCGCTCGTTGGGGCTGCATCTGCTGCTGGCCTCGCAGCGCCTCGACGAGGGGCGGCTGCGCGGGCTTGAGGCGCATCTGTCGTACCGGATCGGGCTGCGGACGTTCTCCGAGGCGGAGAGCCGCACCGCCATCGGGGTGCCGGACGCGCACCATCTGCCGGCCGCGCCCGGCCACGGCTATCTGCGGACCGACACGGCGACGCTGAAGCGGTTCCGGGCGGCCTATGTGTCGGGGCCGCACCGCACCGAGGACGAGGAGGGCGGCCGGGCGCTGGGCGGGGCGCCGAACGTGCGCCCGTTCCCCGTCTCCTACGTTCCGGTGCCCGTCGAGGAGCGGCCGGCGCGGCCGCGTCAACCGGCGCCGGAGCCCGGGGAGTTCGGCGAGGACGAGGAGCTGGGCGAGACGGTGCTGGGCGTGATGGTGGAGCGGATGGCTGGGCGCGGCCGGCGGGCGCACCAGGTGTGGCTGCCGCCGCTGGACGAGCCGGAGCCGCTGGACGCGCTGCACGGCGGGCTGGCGGTGCGCGAGGGCCGGGGGCTGTGCGCGGCGCCGGACGGTGGTGCGCTGACGGCGGTGATCGGGGTCGTGGACCGGCCGTTCCACCAGCGGCGCGACCCGTTCACCCTGGATCTGTCGGGCGCCGGCGGCCATGTGGCGATCGTCGGCGGGCCGCGCAGCGGCAAGTCGACGGCGGTCCGGTCGCTGATCGCGAGCCTGGCGCTCCGGCACACGCCGGCCGAGGTGCGGTTCTACTGCCTGGACTTCTCCGGGACGCTCTTCCCGTTCGCCGATCTGCCGCATGCCGGTGGCGTCACGGGCCGGCTGGACGCGGAGGTCGTCAACCGCACGGTGGCCGAGGTGTTGGAGCTGTTGGAGACCAGGGAGCGGCGCTTCCGGGAGCTGGGCGTGGAGTCCATGGCGGGGCTGCGGGCCGGTCGGGCGCCGGCGGGCGTCGCCGAGGGCGAGGTCTTCGACGACGTGTTCCTGGTCGTGGACGGCTGGGCGGTGCTGCGGCAGAGCTACCCGGAGCTGGAGGAGGTGCTGATGGCGGTCGCCGGGCGGATGTTGACCTACGGCATCCACCTGGTGGTCACCGGCAACCGGTGGCTGGACATGCGGATGGGCCTGCGCGATCTGCTGGGCACCAAGGTCGAGTTGAAGCTCGGCGACGCGTTGGACTCGGAGGTGGACCGCAACGCGCAGCGCGCCATCCCGGCCGGCCGACCGGGGCGGGGCGTGACCGAGGAGAAGCCGCACTTCCTGATCGCCGTGCCCCGGCTGGACGGGGTGCCGTCCGCCGAGGGGCTCGGCGAGGCGGTCGGCGAGCTGGTGCGGCGGGTGGCCGAGGCGTGGTCGGGGCCGCGCGCGCCCCGGGTGCGGCTGCTGCCGACGACCTGGCGTGCCCCCGGGCCCACGGCGGCGGCGAACGGGCGACCCGGCGTGCTGGTCGGCGTCGAGGGCAACCGGCTGGACCCGGTGGCGGTGACGCCGGGCGAGGAGCCGGGGCTGGTCGTCGTCGGCGACACCGAGTCGGGCAAGACCTCGCTGCTGCGGGCCGTCGCCCACCAGGTGATCGCCGCCTACCCGCCGGAGCGTGCGCGGCTGATCGTGCTGGACCACCGGATGACGATGCTGCGGGAGTTCGACGGCCCGCACCTGATGAGCTACTCGACCACGCTGGAGCGGTCGTTGGAGGTCGTCGGCGGGCTGGCCGAGGGATTGAAGAAGCGGCTGCCCGGCACGGATGTGACGCCGGAGCAGCTGCGGGACCGCTCCTGGTGGACCGGGCCCGAGATCTATCTGCTGGTCGACGACTACGACCTGGTCGCCACCTCGCGCGGCAACCCACTCGCGCCGCTGCTGGACTTCCTGCCGCACGCGCGGGCGATGGGTCTGAACGTCTTTCTCACCCGGCAGGCCGGCGGCGCCTCCCGGGCCGTGCTGGAACCGGTGCTCGGCCGGATGAAGGAGCTGAACTTCCCGGTGGTGCTGCTGAGCGTGCCGAAGGACGAGATGCCGATCTGGGGGATCAAGCCGGCCGAGCGGGCGCGGGGGCGGGGCGTGCTGCTGCACCGCCGGCTGGGCACGGTGCCGGTGCAACTGGCGCGCGCCGACTCCCCGTTGGCCACCGCCGCCGTCTCGGAGGGGGGCCAGTCGCGATGACGACGGACCTGGACCGGGACCCGGCCGCTTCGGGGGCCGACGCCCCGGCGCCGCAGGTGGAGTTCGTCCGCGTCGGCCTGGCCGGGCCGGCCGGCCGCGCGGACCTGGCGGTGCCGGCGTCGGTGCCGCTGGCCCGGCTGCTGCCGATGCTGCTGCGCCACTCCGGCGAGGACGCCGGGCCCGACGGCGGGCTCGGGCACGGCGGCTGGGTGCTCCGGCGGGCCGACGGCGGGCGGCTGACGGCCGCCGCCTCGCTGGCCGAACAGGACGTGGTGGAAGGTGAGTTGCTCTTCCTGTGTCGGGCCGACGACGACGATCCGGCGCCGCCGGTCTACGACGACGTGGTGGAGGTCGTCGGCGCGCACGGGGTGCGGGCGCCGTGGCCGGCGTCGGCGACCCGCGCCGGGGCCGGGGCGCTGGCGGCGCTCGCGGTGCTGGCGGCCTCGGGCGCG
>NZ_RFFJ01000251.1 GCF_003696235.1 Streptomyces triticirhizae | reverse complement strand
GGCCGTCGTCGCCTCGGACCCGGCGCCGCGCCGCCCGCCCGCTCCGGTGTCGGACCCCGCGCCCGCGACGCCGCGCCAGACGGGCGACTCGCGCACCCCGGCGGCCTGCGCCCTGCTGTCGGCCCAGGCCGCCATCCGCAACACCGCCGCGACCTCTGGCCGTTGCTCCGGGTCCTTGACCAGGCACAGGCTCACCAGATCCCGCAGCGAGTCGGGCACGTCGCCCAGGTCGGGCGACTCGTGCACCACCCGGTAGGCCACCGCCAGCGGGTCCCCGCCCGCCAGCCGGCCCGCCTCGAACGGGCTGTGTCCGGTCACCGCGTACGCCACGACGGCGCCCAGCGCGAAGACGTCGGCCGCCGTCGTCACCTCGCCGTCGCCCGTCAGCTGCTCGGGCGCCATGAACGGCGGCGAGCCGAGCACCGCGCCGTCCTCCGTCAGCCGGTGACTGTCGCCCAGCGCCCGCGAGATGCCGAAGTCGATCACCCGCACCCCGTCCTCGGCGAGCAGCACGTTGCCCGGCTTGAGGTCGCGGTGCACCAGCCCGCAGCGGTGGATGTCCAGCAGCGCCTCGGCCAGCTCGGCGCCGACCCGCGCCGCCTCGCGCGGGGTCAACGGGCCCTGCCGGTCTATCCGTTCGGTCAGCGAGCCGCCCGGCACATAGAGCGTGGCCAGCCACGGCGGGTCGCCGTCCGGGTCAGCGTCCACAACGGGCGCGGTGAACGCGCCGCTGACCCGGCGGGCCGCCTCCACCTCGCGGCGGAACCTGGCGCGGAAGCCCGGGTTCTCCGCGTACTCGCGGCGGATCACCTTGATCGCGACCTGCCGCCCGGCGACCGTGCGCGCGAGGTGGACGACGCCCATGCCGCCGCTGCCCAGCCGCCGTTCCACCACATAGTCGCCGATGCGCTCGGGTTGGTCGCCCCCGCGCCCCGGTCTGTTCTCGCCGCCACCGTCCGCCATGCGACTCCCCCTGAAGTGGCTTGGTACCCGTTCCGCACGGGCTACGTCGGTCTGTCGCGATTACGCCGGGGACAGCGTACTTGCGCGGGCGGAGTGGGCCCGTGTCGCCGGCACGGAGATAATCGACCACATGTCCAAGTCTGTGCGGCCCACCGTCACCTCGTCCGCGTCGGATCGCCAGGACCGGCCTCAGGCCCAGCCGCAGGCCGAGTCCCCCGGCGAGCCGCGCCCCGAGCCGATCCGGTTCTACGGCACCAGCTGGGTGGACCGTTCCGGCGGCTACCGGGTGCGCCGCGTCGGGCTGTTCCTCGGCGCGCTGGTGCTGACCCTCGGCGGGGCACTGGTGTTGACGCTGGGCTACGGCGGGTTGACCGGCGCCGAGACCCCGGGCTGGCTGGGCGCGCTGGTGGCGCTGGCGTTCGCCATCTGCACGGCGCTGGCCTTCACGCGGCAGTGGCTCGGCTGGACCAGGCCGGCGCCCGACGCGCGGGTCGACGAGTCGGCGTTCCGCTCGATCAACGTGGTCGGCTTCGTCGGGGTGCTCGCCGCCTACACGCTGCGCAGCGCCGTCGAGGCGCCGGGGGAGCGGCTGGCGCGCGCCCGCCACGAGGAGGCGCTGGAGCGGCACCGTCGCCTGGTGGCCAAGCGTTCCCGCAACCCGGCCCGCCGCCGGCGCGGTTGACCCGGCGGGAGCGCGCACTCCGCGCGCGACCCTGACCCCGCCCTCAGGGGCGGCTCAGGGGGAACCCCCAGCTGTCCCTGGCATGTGTCAGCTTTTCTTGACGCGTGCCGCGCCGCGCTGCGACTCTGAACCCGGTGAACACGGCACGACCCGCGCGAAAGGGACAGCGGGAGCGGCGTGGGGAGGGAGGACCCGTGCCCGAGAACGATCCCGACGCCGCCTGCGGCGGCGACCACCTGTTGAAGGTGCTCGGCGCCCTCAACAACCCGCACCGACTGCGGATCGTCGCCGCGCTCGCCCGGAGTCGCAACTACGTGAGCAGGCTGGCCAGGGAGACCGAGATCAGCCGCCCGCTGCTGCACATGCACCTGCAACGCCTGGAGTCCGCCGGGCTGGTCACCAGCTCGCTCGAACTCTCCAGCGACGGCAAGGCCATGCGGTTCTACGAGGTGACTCCGTTCTTCTACCAGCTCACCCCCGACAGCATCGCCCAGGCCACCGAGACGCTCAGCAGGACCGGGCAGAGAGAGGAAACGCGGTGAACGAGCCCCTGATCCACCAGGCCGCCGGCGACCCGGCCGGCGTCTGGGCGGCGGCCCTGGGCACCGGCGGCGTCTTCGTGTTGATGATCGTCGTCGTCTGGCAGATAGCGGCCACCTGGCGGGCCCGGATGCTCGCGGGTCGGGAGGACGAGTACCGCCGTCTGGCCGCCAAGTACGCCGAGCTGCTGGAGGACAACACCGAGATCCTCCGCCGCTACACCGACGAACTCGCCGAGACCCGCAGGTCGATCGGCTCCGTGGAACGCATGATGCGCGAGGTCGACTGACCTCGGCCGCGCCCGTTCCCCGAAGTTCCCCGGCCCCCGAACCGGGTCCCCACGTCCCCCCGCTCGCGAAGTGCCCATCAACGGAAGGGAGTTACCCATGCGTGCCCTGCACCGCCTGGTCCGCATCCTGCGGCCGGGCCCGCCCAGCGGCGAGTACGACGAGGACGGCTTCCCCCGGGAGCACCCCCGCCCCCGGTCCCGGCCGACGCCCAAGCACCCTGGTGCCGAGGGGGCCGGTGAGGAAGGCTGAGGCCATGCGGACCTCAGACTTCGCCACCTCGTTCAACGCCGTCGCCGCCGAGTACGCCGCCGCCCGCCCCGACTACCCGCCGACCCTCTACGACGCGCTGGAGGAGGCGTTCGGCCGCCCCCTTGCCGGCGCCCACGGACTCGACGTGGGCGCCGGCACCGGCAAGGCCACCCGGGGCCTGAGCGAACGCGGCGTCCATGTCACCGCCGTCGAGCCGGGCGCCGGCATGGCCGCCCAACTCCGCACCGCCTCGCCCGGGGTGCCGCTGGTGCGGGCCAGCGGAGACGCCCTCCCGTTCGCCGACGGCAGCGTGGACCTGGTCTCCTACGCCCAGGCCTGGCACTGGACCAGACCCGTGGCGGCGCTCCCCGAGGCGATGCGGGTGCTGCGCCACGGCGGCGGCCTCGCGCTGTGGTGGAACACCAACGACCGCACCGTCGACTGGGTCGACGAACAGGTCAACCGGCTGCGCGAACGCCTCCCGCAGCACGGCGCCCACGACATCACCCGGGTCGTTGGCCACCACCTCACCGCCCTGGAGCCGGCGCTCCAACCCGTCTACCGCGAGGTGACCTGGCGCCGCACCGTCCCGCTCGCGACCCATCTGGCCAACCTCGCCACGCACTCCCAGTTCGCCGTGCTCGACCCGGAGGAGACCCGCCCGGTGCTCGCCCGCGAGGAGGCGATCGTCGGGGAACTCTTCCCGGACGGCCTGGTCGAGGAGCCCTATGTCGTCCGGCTCACCTACCTTCCCCGACCGGTCCGGCTCACCTCCGACTGAACCGGACCGGACCGGACCGACTGGCCCGGACCGGACCGGCGGGACTGACCGGCACCCGGACGGCCGCGACGCCCCCGCCGCGCGCGGTGCGAGGATGACGACGGGACCGTTGTCCCCGCGCGGCGGCCGTCATCCCCGCGCGGCCGGGGCGGGCGCCCCGGCGGGTCGGTCGCCCAGAGCACGTTCAACCCAGAGCACGTTCAACACGGAGCAGGTGAGCCACGGATGTCCGGGAAGATCGCCGTCGTCGGCACGGGAAAGATCGGCGAGGCCCTGCTGGTCGGCCTGTTGAAGGCCGGCAGGGCCCCCGCCGACGTGCTGGTCACCGCCCGCCGCCCGGAGCGCGCCGCCGAGCTGCACGCCCGGCACGGGGTGGCGGCGGTGGAGAACGCCGAGGCCGCCAAGCTCGCCGAGACCCTGATCCTCGCGGTCAAGCCCCAGGACCTGCCGGCCCTGCTGGACGAGCTGGCGCCGCACGTCTCCGCCGACCGGCTGGTGATCAGCGCCGCCGCCGGCATCCCCACCGCGTTCGTCGAGTCCCGCCTCACCCCGGGCACGCCCGTGGTGCGCGTGATGCCCAACACCCCCGCCCTCGTCGACCAGGGCATGTCGGTGATCTCCGGCGGCGCCCACGCGGCCGAGCACCATCTGGCCGCCGCCGAGGCCGTCTTCGACGGCGTCGGCCGCACCCTGCGGCTGCCCGAGTCCCAGCAGGACGCCGCCACCGCGCTCTCCGGCTCGGGACCCGCCTACTTCTACTTCCTCGTCGAGGCCATGATCGACGCCGGTATCCTGCTCGGCCTGCCCAGGGACAAGGCGCACGAGCTGATCGTCCAGGCCGCCGTCGGCGCCGCCGTGATGCTCAGGGACACCGGCGAACACCCGGTCGCGCTGCGCGAGGCGGTCACCTCCCCGGGCGGCACCACCATCAGCGCCATCCGCGAGCTGGAGAACCACGGGGTGCGCGCCGCCCTGCTCGCCGCCCTGGAGGCGGCCAGGGACCGCAGCCGCGAACT
This sequence comes from Streptomyces triticirhizae, assembly GCF_003696235.1. GTDB lineage: Bacteria > Actinomycetota > Actinomycetes > Streptomycetales > Streptomycetaceae > Streptomyces > Streptomyces triticirhizae. Next base: position 2,831 of record NZ_RFFJ01000251.1, on the reverse strand, counting down.
CGGCGCCGCCACCGGCGCCTGACCCGCGACGGGCGCGCGACCGCGAACGAGCGCACACACAGGCGCGGGGGCGCGACGCCCAAGGCGCCGCGCCCCCCACACCCGTGCCCCGCGCGCCCGTCACTCCGTGGCGATCGCCCGCAGCACGTTCATCCGCCCCGCGCGGAACGCCGGCAGCAGCGCCGCCAGCAGCCCGGCCACCGCCGAGCCGACGAACACCGTGCCCAGCGTGGGCCACGGGATCTCCAGCACCCGGAACCCGCCCAGCTCCAGCAGCCGTTGCGCGGTCAGCCCCCACGCCATGCCGAGCCCCAGGCCCAGCAGCGCGCCGAGCAGCGCGATCACCACGGACTCCAGCCGCACCATTCGCCGCAGCTGGAGCCGGGACAGGCCGATGGCCCGCATCATCCCGATCTCCCTGGTCCGCTCGATCACCGACAGCGCCAGGGTGTTCACCACGCCCAGGAACGCGACCAGGACCGCCAGCGCCAGCAGCGCGTAGATCAGGTTCAGCAGCCCGCCGATCTCCTCCTCCATCCGCTGCTTGTAGTCGGCCTGGTTGGCGACCTCGTACTGCGGGAACTGGTCCAGCCGCTCCTTGAGCGCCGCATAGGCCGCCTCCTCCTGGCCGTCCTCCGCCCGGGCGAACATCGCGACGTTCAGCGGCATCTCCTCGCCCAGCGACTCCCGCGCGGTGTCGATGCCCAGATACAGGGCGCCCTGGTCGATCACCGTGTCCTCTGAGGTCACCGCCGCGAGGGTCACCTCCGTCGAACCGCCGCCGACGAAGTCCAGCCGCACCGCGTCGCCCACGGACAGCCCGTGGTCCCTCGCGAACGACTCCGGCACCGACATCGACCCGGGCCCGAACGCCTCCACCAGCTCGCCCTCGACCGTCTCCGACCGCAGGTCCTCGGCATAGGTCGGCGACGCCGCCACCAGCTCCTCGTCCCCGCTCGTCCCGTCCGGCGTGGTCACCGTGGCCCACACCGAGGTGTACTCGGTGACATGGACCAACCCCGGGGTCTCCCGCACCAGCCGCGCGGCCTCGTCGACGATCGGCTGACCCATGCTGTCCACGATGAAGTCGGCCCCCACCGTGCGGTCCAGCTGGTCGGAGGCCGAGGCCACCACCGAGGACCCCACCACGGCAAGACCGCTCACCAGCGCCAGCCCGATCATCAACGCGCTGGCGGTCGCGCCCGTGCGCCGGGGATTGCGCAGCGCGTTGCGCCCCGCGAGCCGCCCCACCGGACCGAACGCCCGCAGCACCAGCCCGTTCACCACCCGCATCGCCAGCGACGCCAGCAGCGGCGCCGCCACCACCATGCCGACCAGGGTGCCCAGCAGCCCGAGCCCGAGGAACGCCCCACCGTCCGAGCCGTCGTCCGCCATCGCCGCCAGCAGCAGCGCCGCCGCCCCGGCGCCCGTCAGCACCAGCCCGACCGCCGTCCGAATCCGGCCGGCGCGGGCGTCGCCCGGCGTCCCGGCGTCCCGCAGCGCCGCCATCGGCGACACCCGGCCCGCCCGCCGCGCCGGCAGCCAGGCGGCCACCACCGTGGCCAGCACCCCCACGGCCATCCCGGCCACGGGCGTGGTCGCCGTCACCGTCAACGAGGCGTCAGCCAGGTTCATCCCCAGCGACTCCATCCCCCTCAACAGCAGCATCGCCAGGCCGATCCCGACCCCGACGCCCAGCGCCGAGCACACCACGCCCAGCAGCAGGGCCTCGATCAGCACGGAGCGGTTGACCTGGCGGCGGCTGGAGCCGATGGCGCGCATCAGGCCGATCTCGCGGGTGCGTTGGGCGACGAGCATGGAGAACGTGTTGACGATCAGGAAGATCCCGACCAGCACCGCGATCCCCGCGAAGCCGAGCATCGCGTACCGCAGCACGTCGAGGAAGCCGACCTCCTCCATGGCCTCCTTCCGGCTCTCCTCCCGGGTCTGGACCTCGAAGCCGCCACCCAGCTCGTCGGCGATCCGCGCCTTCAACTCCGCGTCGCCCACCCCGTCGACCGCGTCCACCGCGACCGAGCTGACCCGGTCGGCCGCGCCCAGCAGCGTCGTCCGCGCCGCCGTCTCCTCGAAGAACACATAGGCGACGCCCGGGTTGCTGCCCTGGAACTCCGCGATCCCGACCACCGTCACCGGATGGCTGCCCGAGGCCGTCACCGCCGTCAGCGCGTCACCCACCGCCACCCCGGCGTTCTCGGCGGTGTCCGCGTCCACCACCACCTCGTCCCCGGCGGCCGGCTCCCGCCCCTCGACCAGCTCCATCAGCCGCTGGCTCACCGGCCCCCAGTCACCGCCGGTGGTGGGACCCCCGCCGTCCCACTCCAGGCTCTCGTTCTCGGCGTCGACCACGGTCAGCCCGGTGCTCTCCACCGCCCCGAACGCCTCCGCCACGCCGTCGACGGCCGCCACCCGCTCCACCACGTCCGCGGAGAACGACTCCGGAACGCCCGTGTCCTGGGCGTGCTTCTCCTCCTCGGCCTGCACGGTCACATCCGAGGTCGTCGCGCCGAAGAAGCGCTCGAAGGTGGTGTTCAACGTGTCGCTGAAGACCAGCGTCCCGCAGACGAACGCCACCGACAGCACGATCGCGACGCCCGACAGCACCATCCGCGCCTTGTGCGCGTAGAAGCTGCGCAGCGATGTCCTGAGCACGGTCACGACGTCCGCCCCCAACCCCGGGACGAGCTGTCGAAGTTGCGCATCCGGTCGAGGACGCGGTCGGCGGTGGGGTCGCGCATCTCGTCGACGATGTGGCCGTCGGCGAGGAAGACGATGCGGTCGGCGTAGGAGGCGGCGACGGGGTCGTGGGTGAC
>NZ_RFFJ01000250.1 GCF_003696235.1 Streptomyces triticirhizae | reverse complement strand
CCTCGCCCAACACACCCACCCCAACACCCCCACCACCGCACCCCTCCGCACCAACACCCCCGAACTCACCACCTACCTCACCACACTCACCCACCACCCCACCACCAACTGGACCACCCTCACCACCACCAACACCCCAAACCTGCCACTCCCCACCTACCCCTTCCAACACCACACCTACTGGCTCCGACCCACGACCAACCGGCGCGACAACACCCGCCACCCGCTCCTCACCACGACGACCACCCTGGCGCACAACAACACCGTGCTGATCACGGGTCAGTTGTCGCTGGCCGACCACCCGTGGCTGGCCGACCACACCATCGCCGGCACCGTTCTCTTTCCAGGGACGGGGTTCCTCGACCTCGCGCTGTACGCCGCGACCCAGGTCAACGCGGCGGGCGTCGAGGACCTGACCATCGAGGCCCCCCTCGTCCTGCCCGAACACTCCACCGTGCGACTCCAGATCAGCATCGAGGACCGCACCCTCACCCTCCACGCCCGGACCCAGGGCGAGGACGAACCCTGGACCCGCCACGCCACCGCGACCCTCACCAACGAACCACCGGCCACCCCCGAGCCACCCGCCGCCTGGCCCCCACCCGGCGCCCAGGCAATCCCCCTCGACGACACCTACCCCCAACTCGCCGAACGCGGCTACGACTACGGCCCCACCTTCCAGGGCCTCACCGCCCTCTGGCGCGAAGACGACACCCTGCACGCCGAGATCGCCCTCCCGCCCGACACCCCCACCGCCGGCCACACCCTCCACCCCGCGCTCCTCGACGCCGCACTCCACCCCCTGCTGGTCGACGCGCTTCGACCGGGTGGGGACGAGGCGGTGCGCATCCCGTTCTCCTGGAGCGGGATCGCGGTGCCGGCCGTCGGCGGTGTCGCGGCGGTGCGGGTGTCGTTGACCCCGACCGGCGCGGACGCCGTGACGCTGACGCTGGCCGACGACGAGGGCGCGCCCCTGACCGTCGTCGAGCGGCTGTCGCTCCGGGCGGTGGACCCGGAACGGCTGCGGCCCGCCGGCGCGTCCGGCGAGGAACTGCTGCTGCACCTCGACTGGTCGCCGGCCCAGGCCGGCGACGCCGAGCCGGAGTCCCCGCGCGACTGGGCCGTGGTGGGGGAGCGGGGCGCCGAACTCGCCGCCGCGCTCGGCGTTTCGGCGGTCTTTGACGACCTGGCCGCGCTGGCCGCCCACGGCGACGTGCCCGGCACGGTGCTGCTGCACGTCCCGCCCCGTGACCCGGCCGCCGGCGAGGACGCGGCGGACGCCGCGCGCGCCGCGTGCCGCGCGCTGCTGACCGAGCTGCCCGCCTGGCTCGGCGACGAGCGGTTCGCCGCCGCCCGCCGCCTCGTCGTGGTGACGCGGGACGCGGTGGCCGCCGGCAGCCAGGACCGGACGCACGATCCGGTCGGGGCCGCGCTGTGGGGCCTGGTCCGCACCGCCCAGGCGGAGAACCCGGACCGGCTGTGGCTGCTCGACCTCGACGACACCGCCGCGAGCCGCGCCGCCGTGCCGGCGGCGCTGGCCGTCGACGAGCCCCAACTCGCCGTCCGCAACGGCACGGTGCACGTCAACCGCCTGGACCGCGCCGCCCGCGACGCCGGTCTCGCCGCGCCGGCCGGCGGCGCGCCGTGGCGGCTCGGCTCCAGCGGCGAGGGCACGCTGGAGAACCTCGCGCTGCTGCCCGCCCCCGACGCCGCCCGCGCGCTGGCGCCCGGCGAGGTGCGGGTCGCGGTCCGCGCGGTCGGCGTCAACTTCCGCGATGTGCTGATCGCGCTCGGCACCTACCCGGGCCGGGCCGCCATCGGCGGCGAGGCCGCCGGCGTCGTGGTGGAGACCGGCCCCGACGTCGCGGGCCTGGCCGTGGGCGACCGGGTGATGGGCCTCTTCCCCGACGGCGCCGGCCCGTTGGCCGTCACCGAACGCGCCCTGCTGGCGCCCGTGCCGGCCGGCTGGACGTTCGCCCAGGCCGCCGCCACGCCCGTCGCGTTCCTCACGGCCTACCACGGGCTGGTCGACCTCGGCGGGCTCACCGCAGGGGAGTCCGTGCTGGTGCACGCCGCCGCCGGCGGCGTCGGCATGGCCGCCGTGCAGCTCGCGCGGCACCTCGGCGCCGAGGTCTACGGCACCGCCAGCCCCGGCAAGTGGGACACGCTGCGCGGCCAGGGCTTCGACGAGGCGCACCTGGCCAACTCCCGCACCCTGGAGTTCGAGGAGCGGCTGCGCGCCGCCACCGGTGGCCGGGGTGTGGACGTCGTTCTCGACTCCCTCGCCGGGGAGTTCGTCGACGCCTCGCTGCGGCTGCTGCCGCGCGGCGGCCGGTTCCTGGAGATGGGCAAGGCCGACGTGCGGGACCCGGACGAGGTGGCCGCCGCGCATCCCGGCGTCGCCTACCGGGCGTTCGACATGATGGAGGCCGGACCGGCCAGGATCGCGGAGATGCTGGACGCGCTCTCCGCCCTCTTCGCTTCGGGCGCGCTCCGCCCGCTGCCGCTGGGCGCCTGGGACGTCCGGCGCGCGCCGGACGCGTTCCGCCGCCTCGGGCAGGGCCACCACACCGGCAAGGCCGTCCTCACGCTGCCGGCCGTGCCCGACCCGGACGGCACGGTGTTGATCACCGGCGGCAGCGGCGCGCTGGCCGCGCTCACCGCCCGGCACCTGGTCGCGGCGCACGGCCACCGGCGCCTGCTGCTCGCCAGCCGGCGCGGCCCTGACGCCCCCGGCGCCGCCGAGCTGGCCGCCGAACTCGCCGCGCTCGGCGCCGAGGTGACGGCCGTGGCCTGCGACGTCTCGGACCGCGCCCAGCTGGCCGCCGTGCTCGACGCCATCCCGGCCGCGCACCCGCTGACCGCCGTGGTGCACACGGCCGGCCGCGTCGACGACGTGTCCTTCGCGCGGCTCGACGAGGAGCGGCTGGAGACGGTGTTCCGGCCCAAGGCCGACGCCGCCTGGCACCTGCACGAGCTGACCCGCCACCTCGACCTGGCGGCGTTCGTCCTCTACTCCTCGGTCGCCGGCACGCTCGGCAACCCGGGGCAGGCCAACTACGCGGCGGCGAACGCGTTTCTCGACGCTCTGGCCCGGCACCGGCACACCCTCGGGCTGCCCGCGACCTCGCTGGCCTGGGGCCTGTGGGACCTGGACGCCGGCATGGCCGGCGCCCTCGACGCCGTGGACCGCGAGCGCCTCGCCGCCGGCGGCATCGCCCCGCTGACCGCCGAACGCGGCCTGGCCGCCCTCGACGCGGCGCTCGCCGGCGACCGCGCCGCCGTCGTTCCGCTCCGCCTCGACCAGGGCGCGTTGCGCCAGCGGGCCGCCGCCGACGAATTGCCGCCCGTGCTGCGGGCGTTGACCCGCACCCAGGCCCGGCGTCGTTCCGCCGCCGGCTCCGCGTCCTCGCTGGCGCGGCGGCTGGCCGCGCTGCCCGAGGCCGAGCGGGAACGCGCCCTGGTCGAGGTCGTCGGCGCGCAGGTCGCGGCCGTTCTCGGGCACGCGGAGAACACCGCGCTCGATCCCAGGCGGGCGTTCCGCGACCTCGGCTTCGACTCGCTGTCCGCGCTCGAACTGCGCAACCGGGTGGCCGCCGCCACCGGCGAACGCCTCTCGCCCACCCTGGTGTTCGACCACCCCACGCCGCTGGCGCTCGCCGCCCACCTGCGGACCAGGCTGCTGGGCTCGGAACCCGCCATGGCCGTGTCCGGCTCCGCCGCGCGGGACGCCGACGCCCCCGGGGACGACGACGCCATCGCCATCGTCGGCATGGCCTGCCGCTTCCCCGGCGGCGTCGCCTCCCCTGAGGAGCTGTGGCGGATGGTCGCCGAAGGGCGCGACGCCATCGGCGACTTCCCGACCGACCGGGGCTGGGACCTGGACGCCCTGCACAACCCGGACCCGACCGTGCCCGGCACCTCCTACACCCGGCAGGGCGGCTTCCTCGACGACGCCGCCGGCTTCGACCCCGACTTCTTCGGCATCAACCCGCGCGAGGCCCTCGCCATGGACCCGCAACAGCGGCTCCTCCTGGAGACCGCGTGGGAGGCGTTCGAACGCGCGGGGATCGCCCCCGAGTCGCTGCGCGGCAGCGACACCGGCGTCTTCGCCGGCGTCATCACCAGCGACTATGTGACCCGCCTGGCCGCCCAGGTGCCGGACAGCGTGGAGGGCTACGTCTCCACCGGCACCACCACCAGCGTCGCCTCGGGCCGCCTCGCCTACACCTTCGGCCTGGAGGGCCCCGCCGTCACCGTCGACACCGCCTGCTCGTCCTCGCTGGTCGCGCTGCACCTCGCGATGCGGGCGCTGCGCGCGGGGGAGTGCGGGATGGCGCTGGTCGGCGGCGCCACCGTCATGGCCGGGCCGACCAACTTCGTCGAGTTCAGCCGGCAGCGCGCGCTGTCCGTCGACGGCCGCTGCAAGGCGTTCGCCGCCTCGGCCGACGGCACCGGCTGGGGCGAGGGCGTCGGAATGCTGCTCATCGAGCGGCTCTCCGACGCCCGCCGCAACGGCCACCGCGTGCTGGCCGTGGTGCGCGGCTCCGCCGTCAACCAGGACGGCGCGTCCAACGGGCTCTCCGCGCCCAACGGCCCCTCCCAGGAGCGCGTCATCCGGCAGGCCCTCGCCAACGCCGGCCTCGCGCCCGCCGACGTGGACGCCGTCGAGGCGCACGGCACCGGCACCAAGCTCGGCGACCCCATCGAGGCCCAGGCCCTGCTGGCCACCTACGGCAGCGGACGCACCGCCGAAAACCCGCTGCTCCTCGGCTCGTTGAAGTCGAACATCGGCCACACCCTGGCCGCCGCCGGCGTCGCCGGCGTCATCAAGATGGTGATGGCGCTCCGCGAGGGCGTGTTGCCCAGGACGCTCCACGTCGACGAGCCGACCCCGCATGTCGACTGGTCCGAGGGCACCGTGGAACTGCTCACCGAGCCGCGCCCCTGGCACACCCCGGGCGGGGACCGGCCGCGCCGCGCCGCCGTCTCCTCCTTCGGGATCAGCGGCACCAACGCGCATGTCATCCTCGAACAGGCCCCCGAACCCGCGCGTGACCCGGCGCGGGACGCCGCCCCGGACGCGAGCACCCCGCAGCAACCCCAGGTCACGCCCTGGGTGTTGACCGCCAGGTCCAAGCCGGCGCTCGCCGACCTCGCGGCCCGCCTCCACGACGCGCTGCGCGACCGCCCCGAGGCGGACACGACCGCCGTCGCCCGTTCCCTGGCCACCACCCGCAGCCACTTCGACCACCGCGCCGTCGCCGTCGCCGGCACGCGGGACGAACTCCTCGACGCCGTCCGGACGTTGGCCAACGGCCAGGACAACGGAGCGCTCGTCACCGGCACGGCCGACGCCGGCGGCCGGACCGCGTTCGTCTTCCCCGGCCAGGGATCGCAGTGGCTCGGCATGGCCGCCGGCCTGTGGGAGACCGCGCCCGCCTTCCGCGACCGCCTCCGGGAGTGCGCCGATGCCCTCGCCCCCCACACCGACTGGAACCTCGTCGACGTCCTCACCGCCGCGCCCGGCGACGAGGAGGCGGCGGCGCTGCTGGAACGCGTGGACGTCATCCAACCCGCCCTGTTCGCCGTGATGGTGTCCCTCGCCGCGCTCTGGCGCGCCCATGGCGTCCACCCCGACGCCGTCGTCGGCCACTCCCAGGGCGAGATCGCCGCGGCCTGCGTCGCCGGCGCCCTCGACCTCGACGACGCGGCCCGCGTCGTCGCCCTCCGCTCCCGCGCGCTGCGCGCCATCGCCGGGCTCGGCGGCATGGTCTCGCTGCCGCTGCCCGTGGCGCGCGCCGAGGAGCTGATCGCCCCCCACGGCGGCCGGCTCTCCGTCGCCGCCGTCAACGGGCCCGCCGCCACCGTCGTCTCGGGCGACCGCGAGGCCATCGACGCCCTCCTCGCCCGCTGCGCCGCCGACGGCCTGCGCGCCCGCGACGTCCCCGTCGACTACGCCTCGCACTGCGCCCATGTCGAGGCCATCGAGGCCGACCTGGCCGAGCTGCTCGCCGGGCTCTCGCCGCGCGCCACCGACATCGCGTTCTACTCGACGCTGGAGGCCGCCCCGCTCGACACCACGACGCTCGACGGCGACTACTGGTACCGCAACCTGCGCCACCAGGTGCGGCTGCTGGACACGGTCCGGCTGATGCTCGCCGACGGCTACCGCCTCTTCGTCGAGTCCAGCGCCCACCCCGTGCTGGTCACCGCGCTCGGCGACACCATCGAGACCTTCGAGGACGCCCCACCGCCCACCGCCCACGCCGTCGGAACGCTCCGCCGCGACCACGGCGACCTCGCCCGCTTCGCGACCTCCCTCGCCGAGGCGTTCACCCGGGGCGCGCCCGCCGACCTCACCCGCCTGCTGCCCGAGCCGCCGGCCGAAGGAACCGACGCCGAGCCGTTCGTCGACCTGCCCACCTACCCGTTCCAGCGGGAGCGGTACTGGCTCCAGCCGTCCGCCGGCGCCGGCGACGTCACCGCGGCCGGCCTTGAGACGCCCGACCACCCGTTCCTCGCGGCCGCCGTCACCCTCGCCGACAGCGAGACCGTGCTGCTCACCGCCCGCCTGTCGACGGCCGACCACCCGTGGCTGGCCGACCACGCCGTCGCCGACACCGTGCTCTTCCCCGGCACCGGCTTCGTCGACCTGGCGCTGCACGCGGCAACCCACGTCGGGCTGGCCGGAGTCGAGGACCTCACCATCGAGGCGCCCCTCGCCCTGCCCGAACCGGGCGCGGTCCAGCTCCAGATCACGGTCGCCCCGCCCGACGAGCACGGCCGCCGCGCCGTCGCCGTCCACGCCCGCCCCGAGGGCGACGACGCAGGCTGGACCCGCCACGCCACCGCCACCCTCACCCCTGAGGCGGCCGCCGTCCCGACCCTGCCCGCCGCCTGGCCCCCGCCCGGCGCGCGGGAGGTGCCGCTGCCCGACCTCTACGCCGAACTCGCCGGACGCGGCTACGCCTACGGCCCGATGTTCCAGGGGCTGACGGCCCTCTGGCACGACGGCGACGTCCGCTACGCCGAGGTCACCCTGCCCGCCGACACCGACGTCACCGGCCACGCCCTGCACCCGGCGCTGCTCGACGCCGCGCTCCACCCGCTGCTGGTCGGCGCCGGCGACGCGCTGCGCGTCCCGTTCTCCTGGAGCGGCGTCACGCGGCCGGCCGGCTCGCCCGAGGCGCTGCGCGTCCGGCTCGCCCCGACCGGCGCCGACACCGCCGAGCTGACCCTCGCCGACGCCGGCGGCGCCCCGGTCGCGCGCGTCGCCTCCCTCACCCACCGCCCCCTGGACACCGCCCAGTTGGCGGCGCTCGGCGGCGACGCCGTGCCGCTGCGCGGCGTCGAGCTGACC
>NZ_RFFJ01000025.1 GCF_003696235.1 Streptomyces triticirhizae | reverse complement strand
GCCGGCCGGGCCGCCCTCGGCCGTCACCACCGCCCCGAGACGGGCCTCGCGGGCGACGCGCGCCAGGGCCTGGGGCGGGTAGCCGACGTCGAGCGGCACGTAGGCGGCGCCGGCCTTCAGCGCGGCCAGCGCCGCGACCACGAAGTCCGTGCCGCGCGGGACGTGCACCCCGACGCGTGCCTCGCGGCCCAGGCCGACGGCGCGCAGCCGGGCGGCCAACCGCTCGGCGGCGGCGTCGAGTTCAGCGTAGCTGGTCCGTCGGTCGCCCTCGCTCAGCGCGACCGCGTTCGGGGCCTCGACGGCGCGTCGGGCCACCGCTTCGTGCACGGTCGCCGCCGAGGCGGGGGCGAGGTCGTCGGCGCGGGCGGCCGTGTCAGTAGTCGTCATGTGTCACTCACGCTCCGGTGGTTCCTGCTCCCGTACGGCCCCAGCGGGGTGCGCGTCCGGGATGTGGTGGGCTCGTTGCGGTCTCCGGGGGCGCCGCGCGCCTGGTCGCGGGCGACCTCGGCCAGCACGTCCGCGATCCGCCGCTGGGGCGGCACGGGCGTGGTGCCGCCCACCAGGTGGACGAAGAGGCGCTCCGTCAGCGGACGCCAGGCGGTTTCGCCACGCGCCGGGCGGGTCAGCACCAGGTGCAGCGGGCCGCCGTGGAAGACAGGTCGATGGGCGGGGCGGATCAGGGAGGCGCGGGCGGAGCCGGCCTTGGGCCCCGGCTCGCAGTCGACGACGAACACCGGGGCGAGTTCCCGCGTCCTGGTCGTCGCCAGCCGCGCCAACTCCTGTGCGACCAGCCCGCCGTCGCCCCAGCCGGCGAAGACGACGCCCGTGGCGAGCACCGAGGGCGGCAGGGCGGCGAACGCGCCCGCCGCCAACCGCGCGACGTCGCCGCCCGGATCGGCGTCGACGCGGAAGCCGATCACCGAGACGTCCGGCGGAAGGTCGGCGGCCAGGGAGGCGCAGGCGTCGGCCGGGCCGTTCGGCGCCGGCGCGACCACCACGGTCGGCGTGCCCGGGCGGAACCGGGTCGGCACCACGCGCACCGCGCCGCTCCCGGACCGCGAGCCGCCCTCGCCCCCGGCGCCCGGGGCGCGCGCCGCGCTGGCCAGCACGTCCAACGGCGAGTCCGGCTCGCGCACCACCGCCCCGACGAGCCGGCCGTAGGTTTCCGCCATCGCCGCCACCCGCTCGCCGCCGACGGCCGCCGGGTCGAAGCACCAGGCCAGGCGGAGGCCGTCCGCGTCGGCCCTGGCCCTCAGCCACACGTCGAACGGGGCGGGCGGGTCGTCGAAGTGCAGCAACCGGGTCCGCAGGCCGGGGAGTTCGGGCGGCTCGTGCAGGGGATAGCGCATACTGAACGCGGCCGGGGTGCGTCGGCCGGGGCCGGCGGCCAGGTCGTAGGGGAGTTCCTGGTGGGCGAAGTCCCGGCGGGCCAGTTCCTGGGCCGCCATGGCGGCAGCCGCGAAGCCCGCCCCGCCGTCCAGCCGGAACGGCACGGGCAGCATCCCGTTCAGCCGCCCCACCGTGTCCGCCAGGCCAGGCAACAGCCGAGTCCCGGCGGCCGGCACGCCCACCACGGGGTGGTCCGTGCCGAGCTCGGGCCCGGCGACCCAGGCGTAGAGGAGCAGCAGGTTCAGCCAGTCGGCGGTGCCGAGGCGGCGGCCGAGCGCGCTGAGGCCGTTCGCCGTCTCGGAGTTGACGCGGTGTTCCCACACCGCGCCGTGCCCCCGCCGCCCGCCGTCGCCGGCCGGGAACGGCTGCGTCGGCGGGGCCTCGGCGAGGCGGTCCCGCCAGTAGGCGGTGTGCCGCTCCCAGGAGCCGTCCGCCTGGCGGCGCGCCACCCGCGCGGTGGCCTCCCGCACCCCGGGCGGCAGCGGCCGTGCGGGCCCGGTGGTCAGGCCGCTCTCGCGGGCGTATGCCTCCCCCAGGTCGCGGAGCAGGATCTGCCAGGACCACTCGTCCACCCACAGCGGGTGGGCGGCCAGCACCAGCAGGTGCTCCTGCGGCGCCTGGCGCACCAGCAGCGCCCGCAGCCCGGGGCCGGCCGGGCCGTCCGCCGTGCCGACGAGCCGCCGCGCGGAGGCCGTCAACGCGCCCTCGGGCAGCGGCCCGACGCGGTCCAGCGACCCGTTGACCACGCCGAGCACCCGCTGGCGCGGCGGCCCGTCGTCCGACGTCCGCACCACGCACCGCAGCCCCTCGTGCCGGACGTGCAGCGCGGCGAGCGCCCGCTCCAGGGCCGGCTCGTCGAGGGGACCGGTGAGCCCGAGGCCCGCCATCGACAGGTCACGCACCGGGGCGCGCCACCACTCCGCCTGGGCGACCGAGAGCGGGCCGCCGGGGTGGATGTCCACCTCGCGCAGGTCGTCAACCGTCATCGCGGGCCGCCTCGTTCCGTTGCGCCCCGGCCACGGCCCGGGCCACGGCGGCGACGGAGGAGTCCGCGATGAAGTCGGCCACCGGAACCTCCACCCCGAAGATCTCCGGCACGGCCGCCAACATCCGGATGGCCTCCAGGCTGTTGCCGCCCATGCCGAAGTAGTCCTCCAGCGGGGAGGCCGGCACGCTGCCCAGGGCGGGCGCGAACAGCTCGGTCGCCACCCGGTGTTCCAGCGCGGTGAACCCGTCGAGCCCGCCGGGGCTCCCGGCCGCCCCGGGGGCCTCGCCCTCCAGCAGCGTGGTGAGGGCGAGCCGGTCCACCTTGTCGGTGAGGGTCCGGGGCATCGCGTCCAGGACCAGGACCCGCTCGGGAACCATCCAGGTGGGGAACCAGGCCGCCAGCCGGGCCCGCACCTCGGCCGCGTCCAGGCCCCGGCCGGTCACCACGGCGGCCAGCAGCTCACGGCCGCGCACCTCGAACGCGTCGACCAGGGCCTGGCGCACCGCCGGGTCCCGGCGCAGCACGGTCTCGATCTCGCCGGGTTCGACGCGCACCCCGTTGACCTTCACCTGTCGGTCGCGCCGGCTCAGATAGAGCAACTGCCCGTGCGCGTCGCGGCGCACCATGTCGCCGGTCCGGTAGAGCCGGGCCCCGGGGGCCGTCGGCTCCGGGTCGGGGACGAACGCCAGCGCGGTGGCGGCGGGAGCCCGCCAGTAGCCTCGGCCGACGACGGGCCCGCCGACGCACAGCTCGCCGACGCTCCCATCGCCGACGGGGGCGAGGTGGGCGTCCACGACGCGCAGCTCCGCCTCGCCGATGCCCTCGCCCAGCGGCACCCGGGCCATGCCGGCCGCCCGCCCCCGGTCGGGGACCCCGGCCGCCGCCGCCACGGTCGTCTCCGTCGGCCCGTAGCCGTGCCAGAACCGCACCGAGGGGGCCCACCGTTCGGCCAGCGCGCCGGAGCAGGGCTCGCCGCCGGAGAGGATCAGCCGCAGCCCCGGCACCTCGGCCGGGTCGATCAACTCCAGGACGCTGGGCGGGATGTCGGCCACCGTGACGCCGTGGTCACGGATCATCCGGGCCAGGGCGAACACGTCGGACCGCTCCGCGCGCCCGGCGACGACCAGCTCGGCACCGGCCGCCAGGGCCGTGAACACCTCGAAGACCGAGGTGTCGAAGGCGAACGAGGAGAACTGCAACACCCGGTCCTCGGCCGTGACGGCGAACAGTTCCCTGGCCGCCGTCACGAAGCTCGCCACCGAGCCCCGTTCGATCATCACCCCCTTCGGCTGGCCGGTGCTGCCCGAGGTGTGCAGCACATAGGCGAGCGAGGCGGCGGGAACGGGGGTTGAGCGACCGCCGGCGTGGTCCTCCGGGTGGCGGGGGACCCGGCCCAGCCGCGCGCCGTCGACGACCTCCCTGACGCCGGCGCGGGTCAGGGACTCCTCGCGGCGCTCGCGGGGCGTGGCCGGGTCCACCGGCACATAGGCGGCCCCCGTCAGCAGCACGGCCAGGACGGCGACCACGGTGCCGGCGGTGCGTTCGGCCAGGACACCGACCCGGTCCTCGGGCCCGGTGCCCCGTGCGACCAGGCCGGCGGCCTCGGCGCGGGCGGCGGCCCACAACTCCCGGTGGGTCAGTACGGTGCCGTCGGCGTCCCGCACCGCCACCCGGTCGGCGTGCCGGTCGGCGCCGCGTGTCAGAACATCGAGCAGGTCGCCGCCCGTCGAGGAGACGGGGGCCGGTGCCTGAACCATCGTCATCTCAGTCGCCACCCCCGGTCGACTCCATCCAGCGGCGCACGCTGGCCGGACGCATGTCGGTCCAGACCTCGTCGATGTGGGCGAGGCAGTCGTCGCGGAGCCCGCTGAACCCGGTGCGCTCCCAACCGGCCGGCAGCTGCCAGCCGTCGGGCCACACCGAGTACTGCTCCTCGATGTTGCGCACCACGTCGAAGGCGACGTCGGGCCGGTCGAAGACGCTGACCTCGAACTGCTCCTCGGTGTCGGGGGCCGCGCCGCTCATCGGCCGTCCTCCGCGCCGCCGAACATCGCGCTCATGGTCTCGTGGGTCATCTCACGCCCCAGGTCGGCGATCGAGCCCCAGCAGGTGTTGAGGATGACCCGGCTGGTGTCGCGGGTCAGCGGGGTGGTGCGGTGCAGCGTGGTGTCGCTGCGCAGGAAGTAGATGTCGCCGGAGGTGAACGTCCAGGTCTTCGGCTCGCGGCTGGCCAGCCACCGCTCAACCTGCGGGTCGTCCTTGTTCCACGTGCTGTGGGGCACCGTCTGGAGGGCGCCGCCGGCGCTGAGGTCCGGGACCTCGAACAGCCAGATGACCGTGAACGGGAAGTCGCCCCAGTGCCAGCCGTGGGTGTCACCCGCGCGGTACTGACGGGTGATCACGTACTGCTCGTCGTCGAAGGGGCAGTCGATGACCTCCTCGCCGGCGACCCGGCCGAGGAACGTCTTCAGGGCCGGCGAGCCGTACAGCTCGGGGATCAGGTCGGACTGCTCGTGGATCGCGCCCTGGTGGACGGTGCTCATCGAGCGCTTGGTGTTGCTGGTCGTCGGGATGGTGATGTCGATGCGCCTGGCCCGGTCGACCAGGGCGTCGACCTCGGCGTGCAGCCCCTGGAAGACGTCGTCCGGGACCAGGCCGTTGAGCCGGACGAAGCCCTCCTCCTCGAAGTGCCGGGCCATGTCGGCGACCTGCTCGGGGGTGAACGCGCGCTCCAGATGCGCGCCGATGCGGGCGTCGAGCGAGGTCGTGGGGTCGGTCTGGGTGGTCACAGTGGTGCTCCTGTCTGAGGAAGGAGAGGAAGGGTGGAAAGGGGTGGGAAGGGGTGGGAAGGGGTGGAAAGGGGTGGGAACGGGTCGGGAGGGAGGAGCGGGAGGGAGGTGGGATGCGGGTGGGAGCGGGGGACGGTCCGGTGCGGACCGCCGTCAGACACCAGCCATGGCCGGCAGGTCGGTGAGGAGGGGCGAGGCGGTCTCGTCGAGCAGGGCGTCGACCGCCGCGTCCGACACCCCCAGGGCGCGCAGCCCGTCGATCCGGTGCAGCAACTCCTGCGGCGTCGCGGCGACCACGGTCAGGCGACTGGTCGCGTAGACACCGCGCTCGGGCAGCACGAACCGGGGGCCGGCGTGGGGAACCTCGACCGCGCAGCGGAGCGCGGGCAGGGACTCGGGCAGGGGCCGCGCGTCGTACCAGGAGAGGATCGGCTCGGCGGCGGCCAGCGCCGACATCCGCAGCGTGCCCGAGACGCGGGGGTTGATCTCCAGCACCTGGGCCACGCCGTCGTCGCCCACCAGGTACTCGACCTCCAGGAAGCCGTCGGCCTCCAGGGCCCCGGCCAGGTCGGCCGCCGTCCGGACCAGCCGTGCGGCGAGCTCGGGCGCGACCGTTCCCGGTGCGCACAGCCGGGTGCGCTGCCAGGGCGGCACCAGCTGTCTGCTGGTCGGCCCCTTCCAGACGGGGGGCAGCACGGTGGCGGTCCCCTGCCGGGCGAAGACGTTGACGGAGAACTCCACGCCGTCCCGGTAGACCTCGCCGTACTCGTCGGCCGACGGGGTGTCGGAGCTGCGCCCCAGGCGGATGCCCCGGCTCTGGGTGCCGGTGCGCTGCTTCCAGACGGCGTCGGCCGGGGCCATCGGCCAGTCGGGCGCCGCGCGTCGCGGCGCCCGCCAGGGCGGCGTCGCTACCCCGGAGCGGCGCAGGAAACGCTTCATCTCCACCTTGTCCAGGGCGAGTCCGACGGCCGTCGCCGACTGACAGCGCACCGGGTGGCCCGCCCGTCGCAACTCCCCGGCCCACGCCAGGTCGCGGGCCAGCGTGTCGTGGTCGGAGACGAAGACGAACTCCCGCTCACCCGGGGCGGTTTCCAGGGCGGCCAGCTCGGCGCGGTCGGTGGGCGCGGCGAGCCGGGGCCGGTCCGCCTCCGCCACCCGGAACTCGGGCAGCCAGCCCGCCACACTGTCGCTGGAGATCACATGGATTCGTTGACGCATCTGGTCATCCCGTTCTCGACGCGGTGGACGGTGTGGACGCCTGGTGGGCAGGGCGAGGCACCCGACACGATCCGTGTCCGAGGGCGCACCGCCCGACGTGAAGGAGCCTGGGACAGACCTCTATGGCCGGCCTATACGGCGGGCCGGGCGGTATAGGCCGGCCATAGCGGGCCTGGTGAGGCTGGCGTGGCAGGCAAGCACCTCCACCGTCCGTTTCTGGAGCTGAGATGACCGCCGACTCGCTCGCCCATGTCGAGCTGTACGTCCACGACGACGCCGAGGCCCTCGCCCACTTCACGTCCGCCCTGGACTTCACGCCGACCGCGGTCTCCCACCGGGGCCCCGGGGGCAAGGCCAGAAGGTCGACCCTGCTCACCGGCGGGTCGGTGCGGCTGGTGGTGACCGCGCCCACCGGCCCCGCGGACGAGGTCGCCGCCCACCTGGCGCGGCACGGGGAGGGCGTCGTCGACATCGCCTTCGGCTGCCGCGACGTGCCGGCCGCCTACGGCCGCGCGGTCGCGGCCGGGGCGGCCCCGCTGCGCCCGCCCACCGGGGACCAACCGACCGCCCGCGTCGGCGGGTTCGGGTCCGTCTCGCACACCCTGGTGCCCCCGACGGCACCGCTGCCGCCCGGCGACTGGCGGACCACCGGGGCCGCGCGCCCGGCCACCGCGCGCCAGCTGGACCATGTCGCGGTCTGCCTGACGGCCGGCACGCTTCAGTCCACCGCCACGCACTACGGGTGCGCGTTCGGCCTGAACCGCTTCTCCTCGGAGTACACCGAGGTGGGCGACCAGGCGATGGAGTCCCTGGTGGTGCGCGACCCCGCCGGCTCGGTCACCTTCACCATGATCCAGCCGGACGCGACGCGGGCCCCGGGCCAGATCGACGCGTTCCTCGCCGCCAACGGGGGCCCGGGCGTCCAGCACCTGGCCTTCCTCGTCGACGACGTGGTCGACGCGGTGCGCCGGCTCGGGCCGCGCGGCGTGGACTTCCTGTCCACGCCGGACGCCTACTACGACCGGCTCGTCGAGACCGGGGCCGCACCGGCCGGGCGGCTCGCGGCGATCCGCTCGGCGGGGGTGCTGCTCGACCAGGACGAGTGGGGGCATCTGTTGCAGATCTTCACCCGCTCCCCGCACCGCGACGGCGGCCTCTTCTACGAGCTGATCCAGCGTGAGCGCGCCCGCGGCTTCGGCAGCGCCAACATCCGCGCCCTCTACGAGGCCGTGCGGCGCACCGAGGCCGCCGGGGCGTCGAGCCGGTGACCGCCCCCACCCGCCCCGTCCGCCCGGGCCGGGCGCTCCGGCCCCGCACCGCGGCCGACTACCACCGCGCGGCGCGCGAGCGACTGCCGGAGAACGTCTGGGACTTCGTCCAGGGCGGCGCGGGAGAGGAGCGAACCCTGCGGGCCAACACCGAGGCGTTCGACCGGACCACACTGCGGCCCCGGGTGTTGACCGGCACCGCCACCTGCGACACCTCGGTCGAGGTGCTCGGCGGCACCTGGGCCGCGCCGTTCGCCGTGGCCCCCATGGCCTACCACGGGCTGTGCCACCCCGAGGGGGAGCGTGCCACCGTCGCGGCGGCCGGCGCGCTGGGGCTGCCCATGGTGGTGAGCTGTATGGCCGGCGTCGCCGTCGGTGAGCTGCGGGCGCTGACCCCGGCACCGCTGTGGTTCCAGCTCTACGTGTTCCGGGACCGGCACGTCACCCGGGAGCTGGTGCGGCGGGCCGAGGCCGCCGGCTGTGACGCCCTGGTCGTCACCGTGGACACGCCCCGGCTGGGGCGCCGCCACCGGGACGCCGCCAACGACTTCCGCGTCCCACCGACCCTGCGGCCCGTCAACCTGCCCGAGGCCGCCGGGACCGCCGACCCCGGCGGCCACGCCCGCGCCGCGTTCCGCCCGGGCCTTGACTGGTCGGTGGTGGCCGAGCTGCGCCGGACGACCCGGCTGCCCCTGGTGGTCAAGGGCGTACTGACCGGGGAGGACACGGAGTTGGCGGCCCGCCACGGCGCGGACGCCGTCATCGTCTCCAACCACGGCGGGCGGCAGCTGGACGGTGCGCCTGCCGCCCTGGATGTGCTCCCCGAGGCCGTCGCGGCAGCCGCCGGACGGCTGCCGGTACTGATGGACGGCGGGGTGCGCCGGGGCAGGGACGTGGCGACGGCGCTCGCCCTGGGCGGCGCCGGCGTTCTGGTCGGCCGCCCGGTGCTGGAGGCGCTGGCGGTCGGGGGCGAGCACGGGGTGCGGGACCTGCTGGGGCTGCTGTGCGCCGAGTTCGAGGACACGCTCCTGCTGAGCGGCCAGCCACGGGCGGCCGACCTGGACGTCTCGCTGCTGACCCCGCCGGCCCGGCCCCCGACCGCCGCGCCCTCCGCCCCCGCGCGGGCGGCGGCGGGGGAGACCGGGGAGGTCGGGAAGGTCGGGGAGGTCGGGGAGGTCGGGGAGAAGGTCATCGCCGTCGATGACCTGCACGGCAGCCTGCGGGACCCGGTGCTGGGCACCATGTCCTTCCTCAACGAGATCACCCTGCGCCACCCCGAGGCCATCTCCTTCGCGCCGGGCCGGCCCAGGACCGAACCGCTCGACAGCGAGCAGGTCATCGCCGACGTCCGACGCTGGCTGGCGGACCTGAGCGCACGGGTGGGCCCACAGGAGGCGCAGCGCACCCTCCTCCAGTACGGCCCGAGCGCGGGCCTGGTCCGCGACCACGTCGCGCGGCTGCTGCGCACCGAGGAGGACACGGCGGTCGACCCCGCTTCCGTCGTGGTCACCAACGGCCTCCAGGAGGCGCTTTTCCTCACCCTGCGCGCGCTGTTCGGCTCGCCCGACGATGTCCTGATGCTTCCCGAGCCCTGCTATGTCGGCGCGACCGGGGCGGCCCGGCTGCTGGACCTGCGGGTGGCCGCCGTTCCCGACGGCGACCCGGCCGGGCTCCCCGAACGGGTCGCCGCCGTGGCCCTGGCCCAACGGGCCCGTGGGCTGCGGCCGGTGGCCTGCTACGTGGTGCCGGACGCGGCCAACCCACGGGGCACGACGCTGGACGCGGCGACCCGCGCCAGGCTGCTGGCGACCGCCGCCGACGTGGACCTGCTGCTGCTGGAGGACACGCCCTACCGGCCCTTCACGCTGGCCCCGCCCCAGCCCACCCTCAAGTCCCTCGACCGCGCTCGTCGGGTGGTCCGGCTGGGCTCCTTCGCCAAGTCCGCCTTCCCCGGCGCCCGATTGGGCTTCGCCGTCGCCGACCAGTGGGTGGCCGAGGCAACCGGCCGCCATCTGCTGGCCGACGACCTCGCCGCCCTCAAGGGCATGGTCACCCTGAACACCTCGACGCTCAGCCAGGCCGCCGTGGCGGGGCTGCTGCTGCGCTCGGGCCACGACCTGCACCGGGCCAACGACGCGCAACGGGCCGGCTACCACGCCACGTTGCACCGCGTCCTGGCCACCCTGGAGCGGCTTTTCCCCCCGGTGGAGCGGAAACGGCTCGGGGTGTCCTGGACCCGCCCCGACGGTGGTTTCTTCCTTGCGCTCACCGTGCCCTTCCCGGCGGACGACGCGCTGCTGGCCCGCTCGGCCGGCGACTACGGGGTGCTGTGGACGCCGATGCGGTACTTCGCCGTCGGCGCCCGGGGCGCCGGCGAGCGCACCTGTTTCGACCACGTCCTGCGCCTGTCGTTCAGCGAACTCTCCCCCGACCGGGCGGAGGAGGGACTGACCCGGCTGGCGCGGCTGGTCAGCGACCGGCACGCGGAGATCCATGGCCCCGCCGGGCCGGCGACCACGCCGGAGCGGCCCGCTTCGCCCGCCGGGGAAGGAGTCGTGTCCCGTGCCTGACCTCGTCGATCGCCCGCCCCTGGACGTACCTCTCCTTCCGGAGCTGGTGGCTCGCTGGGCCAGCGAACGGCCGAACGCCACGGCGGTCCTGGCAGCCGGGACGACCCTGGATCACGCGACGCTCGACCGGCTCAGTCGCCGGGCGGCGGCCCGACTGCGGGCCCTTGGCGTGCCGCCCGAGGGCCGCGTCGCCGTGCTCGCCACCCGCACCGTCGCCACCGTGGCCCTGTTCCTCGGGGTGCTCCGGGCGGGCCGCGTCCTCGTGCCGCTCGGCCCCGACCACCCGGCGGACCGCACCGCACGCGTCCTCGCCGACAGCGCCCCCCACCTCGTGGTGGCCGACGCCCCTTCCAGCCTGCCCGAGGGCACCGCGAGCGTCCCCGCCGCCGCGTTCCTCGACGACCGAAGCGAAGAGAACGAAGAGAACGCGGACGGCCCGTGCGCGGCGCGCGACGCGCTCCACCCGGACCAACTCGCGTATCTGCTCTACACCTCGGGCTCCACGGGCGAGCCCAAGGGCGTCGCGGTCACCCACCGGGCGCTGGCCAACTGCCTGACCGCGACGGCCGCCGACTCCGGCATCCGCCCCGGCGACCGGCTGCTCGCCGTGACCGGGTGGACGTTCGACATCGCGTTCCTGGAGACGTTCCTCCCCCTGGTCGCCGGCGGCGAGACCGTGCTCGCCGGAGACGGGGAGGCCGGGGACGGGCACCGGCTGGCCGCCCTCCTGGACCGGACGCGGCCCCGCTTCCTGCACGCGACACCGGCACTGTGGGAGATCCTCCTGCTCGCCGGCTGGCCGGGTGACCTCGCCCTGGAGGCGTGGTGCGGCGGCGACGTGGTCTCGCCCCGCCTCGCCGCCCGGCTGACGGCCCGCACGGCGGGCGTCCGCCACCTGTACGGGCCCACGGAAACCACCCTCTATGTCCTCTCCCGTCTCCTGCCCCCCGGCCCCCAGCCCGGCGTGCTCCCCGCCGGTGCCCCGATCGCCGGGGTCACCGCCCGGGTCACGGGTCGCGACCTGGCCGAGGCGCCCGCCGGCGCGACCGGCGAACTGTGCGTGGGCGGCGTCGCGTTGGCCCGTGGCTACCACGGGAGGCCCGGCGCCACGGCCCTGCGGTTCGTACCCGCGCCCGGGACGGTGGGCGGTCGTCTCTACCGGACCGGCGACCTGGCCCGCCGGCGCGCCGACGGCGAGTTCGAACTCCGGGGCCGGGCGGACCGGCAGGTGAAGATTCGTGGTCACCGGGTCGAACCGGCGGAGGTGGAACACGTGTTGACCGGGCATCCCGCCCTGACCGCCGCCTGCGTCGTGCCCGTCGCCGTCCGTGGCGAGACGGCGTCCCTGACCGCCGTCGTGTGCCCGGGCGTTCCGGTCCCGACGACCGAGGCCGCGCGCCGCCTGCTGGCCGGCGTCCGGGAGCGCGTGGCCGCGGCCCTGCCGGAGGCGATGCGGCCGGCCGACTACGCGCTGCTGCCCGAGCTGCCGCTCACCGTCAACGGGAAGGTGAACCGGGCCCTGTTGGCCGCCCTGGCCGCGACGCGGCACTCCGCCCCCGCTCCCTCGGCGGCCGACGCCGCCCCGCCCGACCTCGGCCCGCTGCTCCGTGGCCGGCTGACCCGGCGGCGGGCGGGGCGCCCCGGGGTGCCGGCGGTGGTGTTCGTCGCGGAGGGCCGGGAGGAGGCTCGCGCCCTGGACGGCTGGATCGCCGCCCTGGAGGAGACCCGCCCGGTCTGGCTGCTCGATCCCACGGCCCCGCCCGACGCCACGCGGCCTCCCGCTGCCCCGTTCCTGCTGGCGGGCCTGCGGCGGGGGGCGTCGGCCGCCTTTCGCGTCGCGGCCGAGGCCCGCGCCGCGCACGGCGCGTGGCCGCCCCTGGTGATCGTCGACCCGGCCGGCCCCTCCGGCCCACCGCCGGGGCGGCGCCCGCCGCGCGAACTGGTCCAGTGGGTGCGGCTGACCGGCGGACGGGCCGACGACGCCGGGCCCGAAACCGCCGAGGCCGACGCGGCCGACGCGGCCTGGCGACGGCTGACGGGCCATCGGAGGCCGCTGTCCCTGGGGCCCTGCGACGTTCCCGGCGTCCCGTCGGACGACGTCGCCGAACGGCTGGCCGCCCTGGTCTACGCCCTGGGCTGACGCCCTTCCCTGACGAGTCCCGCCCTCCAACGACCCGGGAAAGGAGACCGGCCCCGATGACGACCGGCCGCTCGCCGCTCTACCTCAGCCTGCCGCTCGACCGCACCCCCCTCGACCCCTACCGGCCCGGGCGGTGGTCGGCCCCCGTCGGCTGGGCGACCCCGCCGGCCCCCGACGGCGTGCCGGTGGCCACGGCGACCGCCCTGCTCGTCGCCCTGGTGAGGGAGTTGGGCGAGGCGCGCACGGTCCTGCTCACCGGCGCCTGCCGGACGGAGCACCAGGCCACGGCTCCGCTCCACGCGTTCCCCGCCGAGCGGACCGAGCCTCGTCTGCCGCCGACCGCCGAGGCCGAACGGTCCCTGAGTCGGCCGCTGCCCGAGGCAGCCACCGTGCCGGCGCGTGGCCACCTCCACGACCGACCCGACGGGGCCGTGGTGGCCAGCGTCGCCTGCGCGGCCGGCAGCGACCCGGTCGCCGAGGCCGACCTCGGTCTCATCGAACGGGACGGCCGCTGGCACCTCTTCGCCTCGGCCGATCTCTGGCACGAGGAGACCGCCCGCCGGCTGGCCACCCGGCTGACGGCCCTCCGCACGGCGGCCGAGGACACGGCCGGCGAGGGCACGGCGGCCGAGGACACGGCCGGCGAGGCGGTCGACGGGGGCGACTGGCGGCCCGTGGGCGAACTGGTCGCCCAGGCCGCCGCCCGCGCCCCCCACGCGGTGGCCGTCGAACAGGACGGCGCCACCCTCACCTACGCGCGGCTGCGCGCCCGCGTCGCGGCCCTCGCGCGGCGGCTGCGAGCCGTCGGTGTGGGCCGCGAGTCGGTGGTGGCCCTCCACCTCTCCCCGTCCCCCGAACTGGTGGTCGCCCTGCTCGGCGTGTGGGAGGCCGGGGCCGCGTTCCTGCCGCTCGACCCGCGCAGCCCACGCGAGCGGACCGCCACCGTCCTGGCCTCGTCCGGGGCGCGCCTGCTGCTGACCGACCGGTCCCCCGCCGACGCCCCGCCGTTCGCCGGCCCCCGCCTCACGGTCACCGCCGGGGACGACGCGGACCCAGCGACGGAGTCCCCGGGTGAACGGCGCGCCCACGCCGGCCAGTTGGCCTGCGTCTTCCACACCTCGGGCTCCACAGGGACGCCCAAGGGCGTGATGTTCACCCACCGCGAGCTGGCCGCGTTCAGCCTCGCGATGCGGGACGCCTTCCGGCTGGGTCCCGACGACCGGGTGCTGCAACTCGCCCCGTTCGGCTTCGACGTGCTGTTGGAGGAGGTGCTGCCGGTCCTGGTCGCCGGCGGCACGGTGGTCATCCCCGAGACGCCCCTGCTGGAGAGCGGGGCCGACCTCGCCGACTACGTGGCGCGGCACCGGATCACCGGCTTCGAACTGACCGCCCCCTACTGGCAGGAGTGGGTGGCCACGCTCGGCGGGGAGGGGCGGGGCATCCCCTCCCCCGTCCGCTTCGTCGCCATGGGCGGCGACCGCGTCGAGCCCGAACAGGTCGCCGCCTGGCGGGAGTTCGGCGTGCCGCTGGTCCATGTCTACGGGCTGACGGAGGCCACCTGCACCACGACGACGTTCCGCCTGGAGCCGGCCGGCTCGCCCGAGGTCGCGACGCCTCCCCTGGGCACCCCGCTGCCCGGGGTCCGGGTGCACGTCCTGGACGGCCGGGCCCGCCCGGTCCCCCCGGGCGGCACGGGGGAGCTGTACGTCGAGGGCGGGCTCGCGCGCGGCTACCTCGGCCAACCCGGCGCCACCGCCGCTCGCTTCGTTCCCTCGCCCTCGGGCCCGCCGGGCGCGCGCTGCTACCGCACCGGCGACCTGGTCCGGGTGGACCACGCCGGCCGGCTGGAGTACCGGGGCCGGGTCGACCAGCAGGTCAAGCTGCGCGGCTTCCGCGTCGAGTTGGCCGAGGTCCAGGCCGGTGTCGCCCGCCACCCGGCGGTCAGGCAGTGCGTCGCCGTCGTCCGCGAGGACCGGCCGCGCGACCGGCGGCTGGTCGCCTACCTGGTCCTCGCCGACGGGGCCGCCGCCCCCTCCGCGCGAGAGCTGCGGGCCCACGCCGAGAGCGTGCTGCCCGCGTTCATGGTCCCCTCCGCCTTCGTCGTCCTGCCGGCCCTGCCGCTCACCGTCAACGGCAAGTTCGACCGGGCCGCCCTGCCCCCGCCGCCGGCGGCCGGCGGGCCGACGACCGGGGCGGGCCGGGACCGTCCGCCCTCCCGGGAGGCGGCAGTCACCCGGCTCCTCGCCGAGGTGCTGGGCGTGGAGAGGGTGGGCGGGGACGACAACTTCTTCGACCTGGGGGGCCACTCGCTGCTGGCCATCCGCCTGTTGGCCCGGCTGCGCGCCGAGTGGGGGCTGGACATCGGGCTGCGCGGCTTCTTCCAGGAGCCGACGGCGCGCGGCCTGACCCGCCTGCTGGACCGGAGGCAGACCGGACGCGCGGACTACGACGTCCTGCTTCCGCTGCGCCCGTCGGGAACGGAGCCCCCGCTGTTCTGCGTCCACCCGGTGACCGGGCTCGGCTGGTGCTATGCCGGCCTGGCTCGTCACCTGCCCGCCGACGTCCCGCTCTACGCGCTCCAGAACCGGGGCATCAACGCTCCGGGCCGTCAACCCGCCGACCTGGACGCGCTCGTCACGGACTATCTCGGCCAGATCCGCGCGGTCCAGCCGGACGGCCCCTACCGGCTGCTGGGCTGGTCGCTGGGCGGCAACATCGCCCAGGCCATGGCCGTCCGGCTGCGCCGCGAGGGCCAACGGGTCGATCTCCTGGCCCTGTTGGACTCCTTCCCCGCCCACACCTGGGACGCCGGGGCCCCGCCGGGCACGCGCGGCGAGGGCGAGGACGACGTCTTCGCCGTCGTGCTCGCCGAGTTCGGCGCCGCCCCCGACAGCGAAACGCCGTGGGACGACACCCCCGGTGAGGTCCTTCTGCGACATGCCGGGCCCCGGCTCGCGGAGTCGGGACTCGACCCGGACCTGGTCGCCGCCGTCGCCTCGGCGGCGGCGCGCACCGTCCGCCTGGTGCGCCGGGCGAGGGTCGAGCCGCACGACGGCCCGACGCTGCTCTTCACGGCCGCCGCCGGCGACGGCGGTGGCCGTTCGGCGGACCTCTGGCGCGGGCTGCTCACCGGCCCGCTCGTGACCCAGCGGGTCGACTGCGCCCACGAGGAGATGACCGGCCCCGAACCGCTCTCCGTGATCAGCCCCGTGCTGCACCGCCACCTCGCGTCCGTGCCCCGGCCGGTCGCGCTCTGAACCGGAACACGAGAAAGGCTCGTCCCATGCTCACCGAAGCGCGACAGGCCACGGCCGCCCCCGTCGAGCGAACGGCGACCCTGCTTCTGGACGACTTCGAGGCCGCGCGGCTGCGCGGCCTCGCAGCCCAGGTCACCGCGGAGTACCGCTCGGTCGCGAACCCGGAGTTCCTTGCCGAGTCCACCGTCATCGCCCACGAACTCCCTCGGCGTGTGCGGTCCTTCCTCAACCGGGCCCGGCTGGACGACATCGGCCACACCGTGGTGGTGTCCGGCCACGCCCTGGACGCGCTCGGGCCCGAGCCGACGCCCCGGCACTGGCGGGAGGCGGACACCGAGCGCAGCCGGGCCTACGCCTTCCTGCTGATGCTCCACGCCGCCCTGCTGGGGGACGTCATCGGCTGGGCGACGCAGCAGGACGGCCGGCTGGTCACCGACGTCCTGCCGATCCGCGGCCAGGAGAACAGCCCCATCAGCTCCAGCAGCCACGCTCCCCTGGGCTGGCACACCGAGGACGCGTTCTCCCCCTCCCGTGGCGACCACATCGGCCTGCTCTGCCTGCGCAACCCCGACCGGACCACGACCACCGTCTCCCATGTGGTGCCGGCCGCGCTCGGCGACGCGGCCAGGGAGGTGCTGGCCCAGGCGCGTTTCCTCATCGAGCCCGACCCCTCCCACTCCCGGCGCGGCGGCACCGCCGTGCCGCGTCCCGTTCCGGTGCTGACGGGTCCCGAGGACGCCCCGCAGCTGTGCGTGGACCGCGACTACACCTCGGCCGTCCCCGGCGACGCGGAGGCGGAGCGGGCCCTGGCGGAACTCGTCGCCCACATCGACGCCAACCTGTACGAGCTGCCGCTCAGGCCAGGGGACCTGTGCTTCGTCGACAACCGCACCGTGGTGCACGGCCGTTCACGTTTCCGGCCCCGCTACGACGGCACGGACCGCTGGCTGAAACGCGTCAACGTGGTGACCGACCTGCGCAGGACCAGGCCGGAGCGCCTGACCTCCGACACGCGGGTGGTGGGACGGTGACCGCCGCACTGGGCGGGATCGCCCCCGCGCTACTGGAGGACTGGTTCCGGGACCGCTACTTCGCCGCCACGACCGACATCTCCAGCTCCGGCGTGCGGAACTGGGCCCTCGGCGAACTCAGGGAGCTGCTGGGCGTCTCGGTGGCCGAGCTGGACGGGCTCGTCTTCCGGGACAGCCCGTCCTGCGGGCGGCAGGAGTTGACCGACGCCGTCGCCGACCGCTACCGGCCGGGCCCCGACCACCGGGTGATGGTGACCCACGGCTCCAGCGAGGCCCTGTTCCTGGCCCTCTCCGCGCTGCTGCGGCCCGGCGACGAGGTGGTCGTTCCCCGGCCCGCCTACCAGTCCCTGGTCTCCACGGTCGAGGCGCTCGGCGCGCGGCCGGTGCCCTGGGAGCTGGCCCCGGCCGACGGCTTCGCGCCGGACCTGGACCGGCTGGCCGCGCTGCTGGGCCCCCGCACCCGGCTGGTGGTGGCCAACTTCCCGCACAATCCCACCGGGGCCTCTCTCACCCCGGACGACCACGGCCGGTTCCTCGACCTGATGGCCCGTCACCCCGCGTTCCTGCTGTGGGACGGGGCGATGGCGGAGCTGGTGTACGACGGGGACCGCCTGCCCGATCCGACCGGTGTGCTGCCGCGCGCGATCTCCACCGGCTCCTTCTCCAAGGCGTTCGGACTACCCGGGCTGCGCATCGGCTGGTGCGTGGCGCCGCCCGACCTCGTGCGGGACATGGTGCGGCTGCGGGACTACACCACGCTCAACTCCTCGCCGCTGAACGAGTTCCTGGCCACCGCCGTGCTGCGGGGGGCCGACGCGGTGCTGGCCCCACGGCTGCGGACCGCCCGCGCGAACCTGGACGCGCTGCTGTCCTGGGCGACGGCCCACCCGGACCTGATCGACTGTCCCCGGCCGCGCGGCGGGGTGACCGCCTTCCCCCGGCTGCGCGGTCTCGACGACACTCGTCGGCTGTGCGAGTGGCTGGCCGACGAGCGCGGGGTGCTCACCGTGCCGGGGGACTGCTTCGGCCACCCCGACCGGGTGCGGATCGGCTTCGGCGGTCCCACGGACGAGTTGGCCAGGGGACTGGCGGAGCTCACCCGGGCTCTCCGCGCGCGCTGACGGCTCACCCTGTGTGGTTGGCCCCCGCCTTGGCGGGGGCCAACCACACGAGAGCGGAGAGGAGTCAGCGGCTCACGCGGTCGCCGGCGGGACCGGGCCGGGTGTACAGCACTCCGCCGGACCAGACGTAGCGGGTCCCGCCCCAGCGGGCCGCCGACGCCACGTCGGGGAAGAAGCCCCGCCCGTTGTGGTTGGCGCTCGTGTTGCACAGCACCGGCACCCCGCTCAGCCGGGCGTAGGCGGCCAGCACCCGGGCCGTGGCGCTGGACGCGTCCGCGTCGATCGTCTGGAGCCGGGCGGTGCCGTCGAGGTGGACGACGGCCGGCACCCGCTCGGCCCAGTCGCCGCGCAGCCGGTGCTCGAAGAGCATGTAGGGGTCGGCCCCGCCCGGGTCGAAGACCTCGGCCGCGCGCTCGGTCAGGCAGATCGGAGCGACCGGGCGGTAGTCCTCGCGGCCCTTCAGCCGGTTCAGCCGGCCCTTCATCGCGGGGTCGACGGCCGGGGCGAGGATGCTACGGTTGCCCAGCGCACGCGGCCCCAACTCCGCACGCCCGGACAGCACCACCACCGGCTCGCCCTCGGTGTGCAGCAGGGCGGCCAGGGCCTCCTCGTCGCAGGCGGTCCCGGTCCACCCCGCCGGCAGTGTGCCGACAGAGACCTCGGGGCCGCTGTGCACGTCCCACTCCAGCGCGGTGTGCCGCGTCTCCCGGAACATCTCGCAGCAGGCGGTGCCGATCGCCGCCCCCGCGTCGTTGGGGAACGGCGGCACCCAGACCGAGGTGAACAGGCCCGTCGCGCGCATCCTGCTGTTCCACTTGATGTTGAGCGCGCAGCCGCCGCCGAGGCAGAGGTTGACCCGACGGCCGGTGAAGCGGCGGCGCACCAGCCGCACCAGCCGGTCGGTCACGGCCCTCCCCAGGTACTCCTGGAGCGTGGCGATGATGTCCGCGTTGGACAGCCCGGGCAGCAGCCGGTCCCGTTCCGTGGCCACCTTCTCGCCCAGCGCGAACGCGTTGTCCGGCGAGACCGTGGGGAAGTCGGCGACGAGCCGGTCGAAGACGGGGAACGCCGCCGGCTGCGGGGTGCCGAGCGCGGCGTAGGCCATGGCCTTGCCGGCGACCGACAGTTGGTAGCGGATGCGGGTGTCCTTGTCCATCTTCGAGGTGTCCCGGTGGAACGGCTCGAAGTGCGAGCAGAAGTCAGAGAAGTAGTTCCCCGACAGCGGGAGCAGCGAGGACACCAGCCGGACCGAGCGCGCGCCGGCGTCGACCAGGTAGAGCCTCGGCGTCGTGCCCCCGTCCCAGACCAGCACGAGCGCGTCCTCGCCACGGGCGGCGAACGGGCTGGTGCAGTAGGCGGCCAGCAGGTGGTTGGCGGCGTGGCAGTAGCTGGCGTACCCGGGGCTTCCCGGGGTGAAGTCGTACTCCTTGAAGGTGTGCCGGTGCAGCGGGCCGTCCTGGCCGAACCCCTCCACATAGGGCGCGACGGGCAGGAACATGCGCTCCTCGCCGTCCCCGATCATCACGCCCGGCTCGTCACGTCCCGCCTCCGGCCACCACCCGTCCACCACGAAACGATCGACGTCGGCCGGGTCCACCCCCTGGTCCCGCAGCACCCCGGTGACGCGCCGCAGATCGCCGAGCGGGCTGTAACGCGGCGCGTTGTCCAGCTTCTCCATCTCGACGCTGAACGCGAGGCGGTCGCCGTCCAGAAGAGCGATGCCTCCGTCGTGCGAGGCCTTCACACCGCAGATCAACATCGGGACTCCTCCGTCTCGACAGGCCCGCGCCGGGCGGCACGGGCCACGCCCGGCCCCCCATCGTGCGCGGGCCGCCTTGCAGGGAACTATGGCGAGCGGCCCACAGGCTGGCCGGGGGAGAACGCGCTCCCTAGACTCCCCGGCATGACCACACGCGACTGGACCGTCGAAGACCATCTGGCAGGAAAGCCCGCCGAGGCCGTCGCCCTCTACCACCGGTTCGCCGAACTGGTCGGCCACTGCGGGCCGTTCAGCCTCGCCGTCTCGAAGTCGTGCGTCACCTTCAAGGGCTCCCGCAGGGGCTTCGCCGGCGCACGCCCCACCCGCAACGGCCTGCGCGGCTACCTGGACCTGCAACGGAGGGTGGACGACCCCAGGTTCGGCTCGGTGGCGCCTTACACCAAGCGACTCTTCGTCCACCAGGTGAGTGTCAGCGCGATGAGCGAGCTCGACGACGAGTTCGCCGGTTGGATCGCCGAGGCCTACGAGGTCGGTGAGGGCGCCCACCTCCTGACGCCCTGACGCTGGACGACGCGCCCGACCGGGCCACCGCCCTGCCGGACTTCCGGCCCGCGAACGGGCCGAACTCCCCGCCGGGTTCTCCTCCGGCCACCGCTTCACCGTGCCGCTGATCGACAGGCCCACCTACCTCGACCACCTGCTGCACCGGCTCCGGACCGCCGACGGAACAGAGAGCGCGGAACGCTGGTTCGCTCAGGTGGGGTACGAGTGTGGCTTTCAGCCGCGTGTGACGCGGCGGGTCGGTGACCGCCAGCATTCTGCCACCGGTCGATGTCCGCCTGGCCGAGCGTGGTGAGGATGTTGCCCCGCGCGGCGGAGAAACAGCGGTGCCTGGCGAGCGCCTGGGAGACGTCGGCATAGCGGGTGCCCCCCAGAACCGTCGCCGCCCGCAGGTGGCGTGTTGAACGGGTCCACGACGAGCCCGTTCTCGGGGCAGGCGGCGGCGACGCACCGCAGCGGAGCCGGTGGCCGCTACCGCGTCTCCCGCTCCCACCAGCCGCGTGTGTCCACGTCCGCGGCGTCCGCCAGCGCCTCCAGTTCCGCGATCTCCGAGGCCGTGAGCCGCGTTTCGCGCGCGCGTACCAGCCCGTCGACATGAGCCGCCTTCGTCACCCCGACGATCGGGGTGGTCCCCTTGGCGAGGGCCCAGGCGGTGGCGACCTCGGCGGCGGACGCGCCCCGGTCCTCACCGATCGCCCCCGTCCGCTCCGTCAGCGGCTGGAGCCGGTCCAGGACGCCGTTGTACGCCGCCGCCCGTCCGCTGCCCTCCGGCAGCGGACGGGCCGGACCGTACCTGCCGGTCAGCGCCCCTTGTTCGAGGACCATGTAGGCGAAGAACCGCACGTCGTGGTCACGGCAGTAGTCGAGGAGACCCGCGCGGTCGGGGGCCCGGTGCAGGAGGCTGAAGTGGTTCTGGACGGCCTCCACGCGGAAGCCGGCCTCACCGAGGAGCCGGTCGGCGAGAGCGACCTGCTCGACGGTGTGGTTCGAGACGCCGACATGCCTGACCCCGCCGCTCCTCAGCAGCGGGATCAGAGGCGGCGTCCACCGTGCCACGTCGGCGGGATTGTGGACCCACAGCAGATCCACGTAGTCCGTGCCCATGCGGGCGAGGCTCTGCTCCAGCATGTCGGCGACCGGATCGTCGCCGTCCCCCGCGATCTGCGGCGTGAACTTCGTCGACAGCAGGTACGCGCCACGGTCCTGGCCCGTGAGGGCCTGGGCGAGGGCCGTCTCCGAGCGGCCCATGCCGTACACAGCGGCGGTGTCCCACAAGGTGAAGCCGTTCGACCGCGCCCTCTCGGCGACCTCCCGCAGGTCGGACGCGCTCCACCGGCTTCCGAAGTGGCCGTCGCCCGGCCGGCCGTCGTCTGATGCGCCACGACGGCGTCAAACGGCTCCGGCACCCCGACGTCGGCCATCTGGAGCTGACCTTCCAGTCCCTCGACCTCCACGTGTCGGACCGAGCCGTGCACGACCTGGTCGTCTACACCGCCGAACCAGGCACCGCGTCCGAGGACCGGCTCGAACTCCTCGCCATCTGGGCGGCCACGCGGTCCCGCGCGGCACAGCACGCCCACCGCTCCCCCGGGGCCGGGTCCCCGCCCCCGGACGCCTGACCGCAGGCGGCGGCCCCGCCGCGCCCCCTGCGGCGACGGCCTGCACGCGGCGTTGGCGTGCCGGATGGAGCGCGGAGAAGTCCGGGCGTCCCTCGCCGGGTGCTTCGCGCATCCGCGCCCACGGCACGCCGAACGTGTCGCGGTCGGCCACGGTCCCGTCCCCGTGCTTCACGTCCGCGACCACCGCCCGCACCGGCCGGTGGCAGCGCGGTCAGGAGGACTTCCACCGACACCTCGGCACCCACTCGGCCCCAGCTCGCCCTCACTCCGCGCGGCAACAACGAGGCCCGCCCCCGCCGCTCGACGGCAGAGCCGGCGGCAGCCGTCGGGGAGCAGCTCCGAGAGGCGCCGACGGCACGCGTCGGGGCAACGGATGGCGCGCCGGACGGCGTTGGCATCTGATGAATGTCGCGCAGACGTGTTGACTCCTTTTTGGGGCTGCTTCTAGCCTTCGGGGCGATGTCACTGCCCCCATGGCGGGTTGGGGTGGGACGGGACGCTCTCCGGGAGGGCTCGTGTCGTTCGCGCACGTACACACAGGAGCTGGCGCGAATGCCGGCCATCTCCCCCTGGGTGGCGCCATCTTCGTGCGGGAGGACCTCTTCGTCGCCGGTGGCGTCTTTTTTCAGGTCACCCATGTTTGCGTAAACATCCCGTCGTTGCTCTCCCCTGGGGAGGCAACTTCCCTGGCAGGGACAGGCTTTGGCCTCGCCACCCGGCATCAACCGCTCCCACGGAGCAGCGGGCCCCAGGAGGGCCCGGCAGCGGGTGACGAGACCAGCGCGGGCTCCGGAACGACCGCGAATCGTCCGGACGCCCGCTCTCTCGCGCACCACACACAACTCATCAGGAAGGCACGTCATGTCACGAAAGAGCCGCCCGAAAGCGTACTATGCGGCCGCCATCGGCACATCCGCGCTGCTGTTGGGAGCCGTGTCGCCCCTCGCGACCGCCGAGCCGAAGGAGGAGCCGTCGGCGCCGTTGGCCGTGAGCGAGTTCCAGGGCGTCAACTGGGCCGACCCCCGGGACAACTTCGCCTCGGACGCCGTGGTCCCCTCGGGACTGTCCACCGGCGACGACTACGCGACCACGTACGCCAAGGCTGAGTCGATCATCTCCGAGTTCGCGGCGCTGGGCGCCAACACGGTCCGGCTGCCGGTCAACCCGCCGTCCGTGAACGGCGACTGGTGGGGCTCCTACACCGGTGCGATCGACGCGGCGACCGACCAGGGCTTCAAGGTCATCCTGGGGTACTGGGAGGCGGACAACTCCAAGGACGGCCGGATCGACGACGGGGCCGCCTACGACGCGATGTGGGACGCGATCACCTCGGACTACGTCGGCAACGACGGGGTCTACTTCGAGCCGATGAACGAGCCGCACGGCTACGCCGAGTCGGAGTGGCTGGACATCGCGGCCGACTGGCTGTCGACCTATCCGTCGGTGCCCAGGGAGCGCGTGCTCATCGGCGGCACCGGATACAGCGAGGACGTCACGCCGGTCTGCGCCGACAGCAGGTTGGACGGCACGCTGCTGGCCCTGCACCAGTACGGGTTCTGGCACGAGGACTGGACCAGCTACGACCAGTGGGCCTCGGACCTGCGCGACCGGATAGGTTCCTGCGCCTCCCGCACCGTGCTCGACGAGTTCGGCGCCGCGATGACCACCGGGCTGGACTACAACGGCCCGATCAACGGCTCCAACGAGATCGCCTACATCCAGGCGGCGACCGACGCCGTCCGGGAGCTGGGCCTGGGCTCGGTCTACTGGCCGGGCCTCCGCAACGGTGACTCCTACTCGCTGACCACGCTCGGAGGCAGCGGCACCGACCTCACCCTTGAGGTCACCAACCAGAGCGGCCTGGACCGGCTGCACCACGCCTGGGGCCAGGGCTGACCCCCGACGCACCCCTCGTGCCGAGCCCACGGAGTCCTGGTGGGGCTGCCGCCCGGGGGACCCCTTCCGTTCGCCGGAACTGACCCCCAGAGCCGCGGGCTGGCACGTCCTCCCTCGCCGTTCGGCCGTGGTGAACCACCGTCCGCGCTGCCCTTCGGCCCAGACGTGGCGGCGCACCCCGCCCCGCGTGGGCGAAACGCCTCGCATCAGGGTGCGCCGGCCACGGCACGGACGCCTGGCCCGTCGCTCCGCTCGCCGGAGGGGAGCGACGGGCCAGGTGAGCGTGCGCGTCGCCGCCGGGGATGCCGCGCCAGCCCCACCGACCACCGCGCGTGGCGACGGGCGGCAGCGGCGTCCCGCACCGGCGCACGGGCCTGACGCGACGCCCACGTTCCGGCGCGCCGCCGGGACGTGGGCGCGCTCCGCTCCTCACACCTCAGGAACGAAGGGACCGACCTCGTGATCACAGACACCTCCCACGCGCCCGACCCAGCAGCCGCTGGCCGGGCCGCGCGTTCCCCCTCCCGTCGGCGGCTGCTGGGCGGTGCCGCCGGCGGACTCGCCGCCGCGACGCTCGCGGGAACGGCGTTCACCGGCACGGCGAGCGGCAGCACCGGGGGCCCTCGCCCCCACGAGAACGAGTACGGCGGTTACCTCTTCAGCTACTTCACCGGCGAGGGCAGCGAGAACGGCGAGCAGGTGTACTTCGCGCTGAGCGAGGGCAACGACCCGCTGCGCTGGCGGCAGTTGAACAGCGGCGCCCCGGTGCTCCGCTCCGACGTCGGCACGGGCGGCGTGCGCGACCCGTTCATCCTCCGCTCCCCGGACGGCGGGCGCTTCTACCAGATCGCCACCGATCTACGCATCCACGGCAACGGTGACTGGGACGGCGCGCAGCGCCACGGCAGTCGCGCCATCGTTGTCTGGGAGTCCGACGACCTGGTCGACTGGTCGGCGCCCCGGCTGGCCATGGTCTCGCCGGAGGCGGCGGGCAACACCTGGGCCCCCGAGGCCACTTGGGACGCCGAGCGGAACGTGTACGTCGTCTACTGGGCGTCCAAGCTCTATGACAACCCGGACCACACCGGCGACTCCTACAACCGGATGCTCTACGCCACGACGACCGACTTCGTCAGCTTCACCGAGGCGCGGGTCTGGATCGACCGCGGCTGGTCGGTGATCGACTCGACCGTGATCCAGCACAACGGTGTCTACCAGCGTTTCTCCAAGGACGAGCGCGGTGCCGACGACGCGAACCCGTACGGCAAGATGGTCTTCCAGGAACAGGGCACCGCGCTCACCGGCGAGTGGACCGCCGTGCGCGAGGGCATCGGCCACGGCGCCATCAGCAGTGGCGAAGGTCCGCTGGTCTTCAGGTCCAACACCGAGGAGAGGTGGTACCTCTTCATCGACGAGTACGGCGGCCGAGGCTATGTGCCGTTCGAAACCACCGACCTGGCCAGCGGCGACTGGCGCCTGGTCACCGACCACGCCATGCCGGGAAGCCCGCGCCACGGCACCGTACTCCCGGTGACCACAGCCGAGTATGACCGCCTGCTCGCGGCATACGGCGGATAGACACCGCTCACCGGAGCCGGCCGGCGGCGCCACGTCGCCGCCGGCCCCACCCCACGCGCCGCGCGTGCCAGGGGCCGCTCGGCGGGCGGTGACCGCGAAGCGGAACCAGCCCCGGCCGCTCCATGGGAGAGAGCACGGGGCGCCTCCGGAGCGAGCGGGCCGGTTGGCGGTGGCGGGGAGCCCGGCCGGTCCCGTTCGCGTCCTGCCGATCCCTTAACAGCGAAGAAATAAACGATCAAAGCGACGGAAACTGCGGCTGCTTAGCGTCTCCGGCCATGGATGCAGCCGCGCATACACGAGTGTCGACACAGCCGTCCGGGACCCCCGCAACCGGCGGGGCCGGACGGAACCGGCGCGAGGAGACCTACGTCGCACTGCGCGACATGCTGCTGCGGGGCGAGTTCGGGATGCGCACCCGGCTGGTCGAACTGCACCTCGCCCAGCGACTCGGCGTCTCCCGAACCCCCGTCCGCGAGGCGCTGGTTCGACTCGTCGCCGACGGACTGCTCCAGCGGCTGCCGGACGGCTTCCACACCGTCAGGCTCAACCTCACCGAGCTGCGCGACCTGTATGAGCTGCGGGTCACCGTGGAACTGCGGGGCATCGCCCGCGCCCTGGAGTCCGAAGCGGTGACGCACGATGCCGCCCTCCTCGAACCGTTACGCGATCACTGGCGGGCGCTGCGCGCCGACCTGCCGGCCCCCGACCCCGGGTTCGTGCTTCAGGACGAGGAGTTCCACCACACCCTGCTGCGCTCGTCGGGCAACCCCCGGCTGACGGAGACGCTGGAATCGGTCACCCTCCGAATCCGGCCGGCGCGAATGTACGACTACCTCACCGAGGACCGGGTCGAGCGGACCGTCGCCGAACACCTCGACATCGTCGAGCACGTCCTCGCCGGGCGCCTGCCCGAGGCGCTCACCGCGCTTCGCCGGCACATCGGGGAGTCCCTCGACGTCGTCGAGAAGCGCGCGGCGCACGCCATCGCGCGGATGGCGCTGCACCAGGTCTGAACACCCCCGCCACTCCACCGCGTTCGTCCCCCGGCCTCCGTCAACCGCTGCTCGGCCTCCGCCGGCCGTCTGGAGCCTCCTCATGCCCTCAGTGCGTCCCACAACCCCACAGCAAGCCGACATATCCGACGACTTCCCGCCCGTTCCCTCGGCCCCCGACCGCCGCGTGCGGCTCCAGGACGAGTTCGAGGACGGCCCCGTTCCGCCGGAGCACCGGCGCTCGCTGCTGTCCGTCTCGTCCGTCTGGTTCGGTTTCCCGATGGTGCTGACCAACGCCGTCTTCGGCGGGGTCATCACCTACAACCTCGGCTTCGCCGTCGGGATGCTCGCGATCCTCGTCGGCTGCCTGGTCCTCGGCGGCTACGTGGGGGCGCTCAGCTTCCTCGCCGGCCGCACGGGGAACACCTTCGCCCGGATCGCCGCCGTCACCTTCGGTCCCCACGGCGCCGTCCTGGCCTCGGCGTTCCTGGCGACCGTGGTCATCGGTTGGTTCGCCTTCCAGGTCGGCCTCACCGGGTCCACCCTGCACGCCGCCCTCGGCTGGCACACCGAGGGCACCGTGCTCCTCGCCGGCGTGCTCTATGTCGCCCTCGCCTACGCCGGAATCCGCGCCCTCTCCGCCATCGGCTGGGTCGCGGCACCGATGTACCTGGTGCTCGGCGCCGTGGCCATCGTGCTGGCGCTCCGCGAGGCCGATGTGTCCGACGTGCTGTCGTACGAGGGACAGGCTCCGGCCGGCGGCGCCCTGGCCTTCGGGGCCTGCGTCACCATGGTCATCGCCGGGTTCGTCGACTCCGGCACCATGACGGCGGACTTCACCCGCTGGTCCAGGAGCGGTCGCGAGGCCGTGCTCGCCTCGCTCACGGCCTTCCCCGTGGCCAACCTGGTGGCGCTGGTCGTCGGCGCCGTGGTGGTCGCCGCTGGTGCGGCGGTGGCGCCGGCCTCGGCGGGCGGGGACTTCCTCGGCCTGCTGACGGACCAGGGCGGGGCGCTCACGGCGGCGGCCGTCGTCTTCGTCTTCGTCAACCTGGGCTCCGTCTCCGCGCACTGCCTGTACAACGCGGCCGTCGGCTGGGGGCAGTTGACGGGCGCGCCCATGCGACGCCTGGTGCTCGTCATCGGGGTGCTCGGCCTGGGCGTCGCCCTCGCCGGAGTCTGGGAGCACTTCGAGACCTGGCTCACCCTGCTGGGCGTCTTCGTGCCGCCCATCGGCGCGGTGATGATCACCGACCAGCTGCTGCGGCGCGGCGCGGCGGCGGCCCGGCCGGTCGTCCCGGGACTGCGGCCCTCGCCGCTGCTCGCCTGGGCGGGCGGCGCCGCGCTGGCCACGCTCGCGCACTACGAGGGGCCGGAGTTCTGCTCGGCCGTCACCGGCATGGTCGCCGCCGCCGTCATCTATGTCCTCGCCGAACGGCTGCTCCCCGCCACAGCCGGCGGCCACGCGCCCGACGCACCCGCCGACGCCACCCCCACCGCCGCACCCGCACCCGCACCCGCACCCGCACCCGCACCCGCACCCGCACCCGCACCCGCACCCGCAAGGAACGAGAACCATGGCCTCCGTTGACGCGACCCCCTACACCTGGCCCTTCGACGGCGACGTGACCGTCGCCCGTACCGCCCTCCTGTGCATCGACTGGCAGACCGACTTCTGCGGCCCCAACGGCTATGTCGACGCCATGGGTTACGACATCTCCCTCACCCGCGCCGGTCTCGAACCCACCGCGCGCGTCCTGGCCGCAGCCCGCGCGGCCGGCATGACCGTGATCCACACCCGCGAGGGTCACCGCCCCGACCTGGCGGACCTGCCGGCCAACAAGCGCTGGCGCTCGGCGCGGATGGGCGCCGAGATCGGCTCCGCCGGTCCGTGTGGCCGGATTCTGGTGCGGGGAGAGCCCGGTTGGCAGATCGTGCCCGAGGTGGCCCCCGAACCCGGGGAACCGATCATCGACAAGCCGGGCAAGGGCTCCTTCTACGCCACCGACCTGGACCTGCTGTTGCGCACCCGTGGCATCACCCACCTGGTGCTGACCGGCATCACCACGGACGTCTGCGTCCACACCACCATGCGCGAGGCCAACGACCGTGGCTACGAGTGCCTGTTGCTCTCCGACTGCACGGGCGCCACCGAGCTGAGCAACCACCGGGCGGCCCTGAACATGATCAGTATGCAGGGCGGCATATTCGGCGCGGTCGCCACCAGCGACCAGCTGCTCGCCGCGCTGGAGGGCAGCCGGGTCTGAAACCCGGGGCGGCCGACGTCCCCGGCGGCGCCAAGCACCGGGGCCCGCCCGGCGGGGGCGGCGTCGCCGTTCGTCGACCGGGTGCCAGCCGGGTGGACGGGTCGCCCGGCGCTGATCCACGGGGCCGCCGCCACGCCGCGCGTCCGGCGCGGCGTGGTGCGCCGCCTCGACGAGACGACTTCGGACTGCGGGGTGGTCTGCCCCGACCGCCCCTGCTCGGGCGGCATCGGCACCGCGATCGCCGAGGCGGCGATCCAGCACGTGCGGCCCGCCCCCTCGGAACATCGGAGGGTGAGGGCCCGGCTGATCAGGGACATCCCCTCGCTGGAGGCCGAGCAGCTCCAGGCGTATGCCGACATCGAGCGTTCGCTCGCCCTGGTCATCGCCGCCCGCACCGGTACCACCCCGCACGCCGACCTCTTCCCCGGCATGGCCGCCTCGGTCGCCGTCGGCGCGATCCGCGCGGCGCTGTGCCACTGGCTGGACACCGAGAAGACCTGCTCCTGTCCGGATCTGCTGAGCGCGGTGCTGCGCGAGGTCGGCGCGCGGTCGGCGCGGGGCTCGGCGAGCCCGGCCGCCCGGGGCGATCGTCACGGTGTTCCTCGCCGGCATCCTGCTCGCCTTCGCGCTGCCGCGGATCCATCTCGGGCCCGACGACGTTCCCGTGGCCGTGGTCGGCGAGGGGCAGGCGGGCGACGAACTGAGCGAGCGTCTGACGGAGAGCCTCCCCGGGGACTTCGACGTGACCAGGGTCGAAACCACCGACGAGGCACGCGAGTTGATCGAAGACCGCGAGGTCCACGGCGCGTTCGTCGCCAACGCGGCCGACGGTCCCTCGGTGCTGATCGGCAGACTGCTTCCGCCGGGCGCGGGCGGCACGTTGTCGCGTTCCACGGCGTACTTCGACGGGGCGGGCGCGCCGCGATTCTCCCGAGCAGGCGTGCCGGAGTCACTTTCGGCACGAGCAACGCGGCACGAGCACCCGGGGACAAGCCCCCGGCACGAGCAATACGGGAAGGCGGAGAACCGACGGCCCGGAGGACGCCCCTCGAAGCGTCCGGAAGCGCTGGAAACGCTTCGAAGCGTCCGGAAGAGGTCAGCTCTCGACGTCGCCCACG
Organism: Streptomyces triticirhizae; assembly: GCF_003696235.1. GTDB lineage: Bacteria > Actinomycetota > Actinomycetes > Streptomycetales > Streptomycetaceae > Streptomyces > Streptomyces triticirhizae. The sequence continues at coordinate 15,363 of NZ_RFFJ01000025.1, read as the reverse complement.
ACCTGGATGACGCGCTTGCCCCGGCTGTGTCCGCTCTCCACCGAGCGGTGTGCCTCGCCGATCTCCTCCAGCGGGTAGACCTTCTCGACGACGGGCCGCAGGTCGCCGCTCTCGACCAACTGCGCCAGCTCGACGAGGAGTTCCTTCCTGGGCTTGGCGCGCGCCAGCCGGACGCGGGGGCCGGGCAGCAGCAGGGAGACCATCGCGTACCCCATGCCCTTGGCGGCGAGGGTGACGATCCGTCCGCCGGACCGGAGCCGGGAGCGGTAGGTGCCGAGGTTGGCGCCGTAGAGGTCAACGACGGCGTGGAAGGTGTCGGCCTCTCGCAGGGCCGCCAGCGAGGCGTAGTCGTAGGTCTCCTTGGCGCCCAGGTCGGAGCAGAAGGAGAGGTTGTCGCCGCTGCTGACGGTGGCGACCTCGACGCCCCTGGCGTGGGCGATCTGGATGAGTGCGCTGCCGATGCCGCCGGCGGCGCCCACGATCAGCAGCCGCTGCCCGCGCTGGACGTTGGCCGCGCCGAGGGCCACCAGGGCGGTGAGCCCGACGGTGGGCAGGGCGGCGGCGTTGACCAGTTCGAGGCCGGAGGGCACGGGCGCGACCAACGACTCCTTGACGGTGATGTACTCGGCGGTGTTGGCCGCGCCGAGGGCGAAGGTGGTGCCCCACACGCGCCTGCCGACCAGCCCGTCGTCGACCTTGGGGCCGGCGGCGACGACCTCGCCCGCGAAGTCCTGGCCGATGCCCTTGGGGGGACGCAGGCCGCTCATGGGGCGCATCTTGCCGGCGCGCACCTGGGCCTCGATGGGGTTGACGCTGGAGGCGTGCACCTTCACCAGCACCTGCCCGGGCCCGGGCTTGGGCATGGGGACGTGGGCGACCCTCAACACCTCGGGCGGACCGTAGCGGTCGTAACGCACGGCGCGCATCGTTGTGTTCGGCATCTCGTTCATCCAACTCTCACCTCTCGGGCACCGACCGTCCGGTGCCGATGTCCGTGGCCGCGCGCCGTGGCAGCGCGAGGTTCCATGGGGACTTCACGGGGATCGCGCGCGCCCCGGTCCGGCTCCCCGCAGCCTGCGGCTCAGGACCGGACCACCTGGTGCGCCACGCCTGCCCTGCGGGGGACGCTCGGTCCAGTTGGCACGGGCCCACTCTACCGAAAATTGCCTGCCTCGCAAATTTGCGGGGCGCGCAACGAGGCGCCGCCGTCCGAGGCTCGGCGCCCGGCCACCACCTTGGTCACCCCGCCCCGCAGCGCCAACACATGGGTGCCGGGCTCGCCCTGTCGCAGCAACTGGCTGCCCGGAGCGTGCTGGCGTCGACCTCGGAGGTCCGCATCGCGGTGGACGCGTTGCCCCCCTGGTGGGAGGTCGCGTGGCCGGCCCCCCGGCGGGTCAACGGTCAGTAGACGTCGCGGACGTAGCGTCGTTCGGTGGTGAGGCGGCGGACGTAGGTGGCGGCCTCGTCGGGGGTGAGGTTGCCGTGGGTGGCGACGACGTCCCGCAGGGCCCGGTCCACGTCCCTGGCCATGCGGCCCGCGTCGCCGCAGACCAGGAAGTGCGCGCCGTCCTGGAGCCAGCGCCACAGGCGGGCGCCGTTCTCCCGCATCCGGTCCTGGACGTAGACCTTGTTGCGCTGGTCGCGGGAGAAGGCGAGGTCGAGGCGGTCCAGGTGGCCGGAGGCCAGGTGGGCCTCCAACTCCTCGCGGTGGTAGAAGTCGGTGGCCCGGCGCTGTTCGCCGAAGAAGAGCCAGTTGGGGCCGGTGTGGCCACGGGCCGCGCGGTCCTGGAGGAAGCCGACGAACGGCGCCACCCCGGTGCCGGGCCCGACCATGATCAGCGGCGTGGCGGGGTCGGCCGGCGGCCGGAAACGTGGGGTGGGCTGGACGAAGACCCGCACCGGCGCGTCGTGGGCGCCGTCGGCGAGGTAGGTGGAGCACACGCCGCCGCGCTTGCGGCCCAGGTCGTTGGTGTAGCGGACGACGGAGACGGTGAGGTGGACGGCCTCGGGGTGCGCGAGGGGGCTGGAGGAGATGGAGTAGAGGCGCGGCTGGAGCGGCCGCAGGACGCCGGCCCACTCCTCGGCGGAGGCGCGGACCGGGAAACCGGCGACGACGTCGGCGGCCTGCCGGCCCCAACTCCACCTGGCCAGCGCGTCCTTGTTGTCGGGCCGCAGCAGCCGGCGCAGCTCGCGGCTGCCGGTGCGGTCCGCGACGAACCGGAGCAGGTCGGTGGTGAGGCGGGTGATGTCGAGGCGGCCGCGCAGCGCCTCCCGGAACGGGACCGGCGCCCCGTCGCCGAGGTCGACGGGCTCCTCGGGCCCGAGTCCGGTGAGGGCCAGCCACTCCTCGACGAGGGGTTCGCCGTTGACGGGCCAGACGCCGAGGGAGTCGCCGGCCTCGTACGCCAGCTCGCCGCCGCGGGTGTCGAGGGCGAACCGCCGCACCTCCTTCTGCGAACCGGGCAGGCTCAGCAGCCGGTTGCCGACGAGGGAGGTGAGGAACGGGGACGCCTTGGTGTAACGGGCGGGGGCGGGCGCGGGGTCGCCCGTCGGCCGGGGCGTCGTGGCCGAAGTCGGCCGCTCCGGGGGCGCGTTGAGGGCGGCGAGCACCTCGTGGAGCCACCGTTCGGCGGCCTCCCCGAAGTCGGGCTCGCAGTCCGCGCGCGCCACCAGCCGGGTGGCGCCGAGCGCGCTCAGCCGTTCGTCGAGCCGGCGGCCGTGGCCGCAGAAGTCGTCGTAGCTGGAGTCGCCGAAGGCGAGCACCGCGTACCGCACGCCGGTCAGGCGCGCGGCGTCGGGCGCCGCGAGCGCCCGCCAGAAGTCGGCGCCGTTGTCCGGGGCTTCGCCGTCGCCGAAGGTGCTGGTGACGACCAACAGGTCGGTGCCGTCGGCGAGTTGGGCCGGGGAGGCGTCGGCCATGGCGAGGAGTTCGGGGGCGTGGCCCGCCTCCGCCAGCCGGCCGGCGGCGGCGGTGGCGCACTCCTCCGCGTTGCCGGTCTGCGAGGCCCACAGCACGACAACGCGGCGCCCCCGTTCCGTGGCCGACGCGAGATCCGCGGCCGGCGCCGGGACGCGGGAGAACATGCCGGCCAGGACCCCGTTGAGCCACAGCGCCCGCTCGGGGGCGACGGCCGCGTCGGGCGGCAGGACGGGGACGGTGCCGTCGGGCGGGGCCAGGGCGAGCCCCGAGAGGTAGCCGGAGAGATAGCGGCGCTCCCGCTCGGTGGGCGCCTGCGGGGCGAGGTCGGTGATGCCGCAGAGCGTGGCCAGGGCGTGAACGGCGGCCTGGGCCCGTTCCGTTGGCGCCGTCGGGGCGGCGCCCGCCGGCTCGGCCTCCGGCCGCGCGGCGGGGACGGGCGCGGCCGTCCTGGTGAGGGTGACGGCGCAGACCTTGAACTCGGGCTGGAAGGAGACCGGGTCGACGGCGTCGCTGGTGACGGCGTTGACGCTGAGGTACTCGCCGAACAGGTCGTTCCAGTGGAACGGCGCGAAGCAGGTGCCCGGCAGGACCCGGTCGGTCACCACGGCCGGCAGCACCGCGCGGCCCCGGCGGGAGGCGACCTCGACGTGGTCGTCCGCCGCGACGCCCAGCGCCGCCGCGTCCTCGGGGTGGATCTCGACGAACGGGCCGGGGTTGAGCCGGGTCAGCCTGGCGACCCTGCCGGTCTTGGTGAGGGTGTGCCACTGGTGCGGGAGGCGGCCGGTGTTGAGGACGAACGGGTAGTCGTCGTCGGGGAGTTCGGCCGGCGGCAGGTGTGGCCGTGCGTAGAACCTGGCGCGCCCGCTCGGGGTCGGGAAGGCCAGCCGGGGCCGGGTGCCGTCCTCGCGTTCGAGCGGGGCCTGGCTGATCCCGTCGTTGAGGTAGCGGATCGGGTTGCGGTCGGGCCCCTCGGCGGTGGCGGCCGGCCACTGGACGGGCGTGGCGCGCAGCCGCTCGTAGCTGATCCCGCGCAGGTCCCAGCCGGTCGCCGGGTTCCACGCCCGTTTGATCTCCTCGAAGACCTCCTCGGACGAGGCGTGGGAGAACCCCTCGACGAAGCCCATCGCGCGGGCCACCCGGGCGATCAGCTCCCAGTCGGGCAACGCCTGCCCGGGCGGGTCCACGACGCCCTGGACGAGGGTGAGGTTCCGCTCGGAGTTGACCATCACGCCGTCGGACTCCGCCCAGAGCGTCGCCGGCAGCACGACGTCGGCGTAGGCGTTGGTCTCGGTCTCGGCGAACACGTCCTGGGTGACGACGAGTTCGGCGGCCTCAAGGCCGGCGATGACGGTTCCGCGGTTGGCGACGGAGGCGACGGGGTTGGTGCAGATGATCCAGCACGCCCTGATCTCGCCGGCGGCCATCCGTTCGAACATCTCCACCGTGCCGCGCCCGGCCTCGGTGCGGAGCGAGCCCTCGGGGATGTTCCACAGCCGTTCGACGAAGGCGCGTTCGGCGTCGACCAGGACCGAGCGCTGGCCCGGCAGGCCCGGGCCCATGTAGCCCATCTCCCGGCCGCCCATGGCGTTGGGCTGGCCGGTGAGCGAGAACGGGCCGGCCCCGGGGCGGCAGATGGCGCCGGTGGCCAGGTGCAGGTTGATCAGGGCGTTGGTGTTCCAGGTGCCGTGGGTGGACTGGTTGAGGCCCATCGTCCAGCAGCTGGTCCACGCGTCGGCCTCGCCGATCCACTCCGCCGCCCGCCGGATGTCGTCCTCGGCGAGGCCGGTGATCTCCGCGACGCGCGACGGCGGGTGGTCGGCGAGGAGGGCGGGCATCTCGTCCCAGCCCTCGGTGAACTCGGCGATGAACTCCTCGTCGGTGTGGCCGTTCTCGACCAGCAGGTGGAGCAGGCCGTTGAGCAGGGCGAGGTCGGTGCCGGGCCGGATCGCGAGGTGGAGGTCGGCCCGTTCGGCGGTCGCGGTGCGCCGGGGATCGACCACGATCAGCCGGGCGCCGGCCTTGACCCGTTCCATCATGCGCAGGAACAGGATCGGGTGGCAGTCGGCCATGTTGGAGCCGATGACGAGGAACGTGTCCGCGTGGTCGAGGTCCTGGTAGGAGCCGGGCGGGCCGTCGGCGCCCAGGGACAGCTTGTAGCCGGAGCCGGCGGAGGCCATGCACAGCCGGGAGTTGGACTCGATGTGCTGGGTGCGGACGAAGCCCTTGGCGAGCTTGTTCGCCAGGTACTGCGCCTCCAGGGACATCTGTCCTGAGACGTAGAACGCGAGGGCGTCGGGGCCGTGTTCGTCCAGGACGGCCCGCAGCCGGCCGGCGACCTCGGCGACGGCCAGGTCCACGTCGGTCTCGGCCGGCTGGGCGCCGCGCTCGGCGCGCACCAGCGCCGTGGCCAGCCGGCCGGGCGCGGCCAGCATGTCGGCGCTGGTGGCGCCCTTGGTGCACAGCCGGCCGAAGTTGGCGGGGTGCGCCCGGTCGCCGGTCGCGAGCGTCGCGCGGCGGCGGCCGTCCGCGTCGTCCCGCGTCACGTCGAGCACGATGCCGCAGCCGACGCCGCAGTACGAGCAGACGGTACGCGCCCCGCCGTCCTTCGCGCCTGCCGCCACCGAACCTCCCTCCCCGGCCTGTCCGTTGCCGGGCCGCCCCGGTCTTTCGGGGGCGCCCCGGTCCCTCGGGCCGGCCCGTTCCCGTCGAGCGGGCCGCCCGGCTGCCTGTCGGGCCGCCCCACCTGCCGGGGCGGCCCGTGATCAGGAACGGTAGGAAGCGCGCATTACCGGCCCGTCACGCGGCGGGCGCGCCGGGGATTACGTCTCCCGCACGGGGCGGGGGCGCGGGCTGTGAGCGGGGCGGGAGCCGGGTGGCCGCGCGTTCGGCGCGGGGCGGGGCGGGAACGCGCGGGACGGGCCGGCCCTGTTGGGTGGTCCGATCACCATCCGGTCCCCGGTTGGTCCCCCTACGGGGGCAGCGGCTCGTCACAGAGAGCGCAGAAGAAGTACTCATCGCGCACGATGTTCTGGTGTCCGCAGCCCGCGCACCTCCGAAAGGTGAAGGCGTGGGTGAAGTACGCGGGGTGTTCGACCCCTGCGGTCTCCAGTGCCGCGTGGACAGCCGCCCAGGATTCCGGGTCCGGGCAGTAGCCCGTTGACTGGTTGGTAACGCCGTCGACTTCCCAGTTTCCCCCCTGACGGGTGAAACTCATCTCTCCAGCGGCGATCACCGGAACTCCACCGGAGCAAACCACATGTTCACTTCGTCGCGGGGCGAGGCGCAGCAGCAGGCCGGTGTCGACCGTGTAGGTGAAGGGCTCGGCCACGTCGTCCGGAGGCTGCTCGGAGAGCCATACCGCGAGTGCGTGGGCGGTGGTGACGGGGCGGCCGGCGGTTGCCACAGAAGCTCTGGCCAGATGCTCGGCAGGCCCGACGTACGGATAGGTCCTCACCCGTCTCCACCGGGTGGCTGCCGACGCGTCATCTCGTCGAGCGACGAGGCCCCTGCTTCCCTGACGAAGTCGCCTGCGGTCCGAGGTCTCCCTGGTCCGCGGCCGAAGCCCGCTGAACGCGATCCGTCTGCGCCACAGGATGCGGGCCATGGTGGTCCCAGGAGGTGATACGGCGCCCTCGACGACCTCGAAGAGGCCCTGCTGGGCGACGAGTTGGGACTGCCGCCACAGGCTCGGGTTGACGGTGTCGGGGGCGTCGCCCGTCAGGAAGGCGTAGGCGTCGTTGTCCCACAGGACCCGGCCGTCCTCGGCGGTGACGGTGCCCGGCTCGCGGCGCGCGATCAGCCCGCGCGTCGCGTCCTCGAAGTCCTGGGTGTCGGAGAACGGCAGTCGTCCCCGCAGCTCCGACGCCGCTCGGGCGAGGAACGGCTGGGCGGGCTGGGGGGGGGGAGCGGCGGGCTGGGCGGCGGGGGCGGGCCCGGCGGGCTCGGATGGTGGGGTCATGCCGCCATGGAAGTGCCTGGGGGGCTCCCGGCCGCTCGCACCACACCTCGTGACCACCCGTCTGCCGGATCGGACTGGTGCCGCTCGGCCCGGTGTGGGGTTCAGTCCCGGCCGGGGGTCGGGCGGGTGGCGCGCCAGGACAGGAGTGATCCGGCGGCGCCGTAGGCCAGGAGCAGGGTGCCGTTCCTGGCGTCCCGCCGGCGCTCCAGGGACTGGACCTGCCGCTGCTGCTCGTAGGTGCGGGTTCCCACGGCGACCGATCCGTCCAGCACCGCGCACTCGGCGTCCCCCGGCCGCATGGGTCCTGGGTGTTCCTCGCCGTCCTCGCCGACGTTCTCCCCCGGGCACACGACCTCGGTCGACGCCGTGAGGGCGCTCACCAGGTTGGTCGCGCCCCAGAGCCCGGGCACGAGGAAGAACGCGACGAGGGCGACTCTCCACCGCACGGAACCCCCACACAACCTCAACGAACAACCGGAACGGGGGCGTTCGGCCCGCACGCCGAACCCCCGGCCCACCGTATACCCGCGCCCGCAACCGAGTGACCGGCGTCACACCCGGGCGCTGTCAGGGTTCGGGCCGCCGTCTCGTTCAGGGGGCACGCGAACGAGACAGGAGCAACGCCATGAAGCACCGCATCGTTGTCCTCGGGGCCGGGTATGCCGGGGCCTTCGCCGCCGGGAACCTGGCCCGGCGGCTCTCCCCCGCCGACGTCGAGGTCACCGTCGTCAACGCCGATCCCGTCTTCGTCCAGCGGATGCGGCTCCACCAGTTCGCCGCCGGCCGGGACATCGCGTTCCGCCCGCTCACCGAGGTGTTCGCCGGCAGCGGGGTGCGGCTGCGCGTCGCGCGGGTCACCGCCGTCGATCCCGAGCGCGCGACCGTCTCCGTGACCGAAGGGGACGGCGGGGACGACGAGATCGCGTACGACACGCTGCTCTACGCGCTCGGCAGCTCCGCCGCCCGCAACGGCGTGCCCGGCGTGGCCGAGCACGCCTACGACGTGGCCGGCCGGGCCTCGGCGCGGCGGCTGCGCGAACGCCTGGCCGGGCTGGGCGCCTCGGGCACCGTGCTGGTCGTCGGCGAGGGGCTGACCGGCATCGAGACCGCCACCGAGATCGCCGAGCGCCGGCCCGACCTCTCCGTCGCGCTGGCCGCCCGGGGCGAGTTGGGCGCCTGGCTCTCGCCGAAGGCACGCCGCCATGTGCGCCGCGCCTTCGACCGGCTCGGCATCGCCGTCCACGAGCACACCACCGTCGAGGCGGTCGAGCCGACGCGGGCGATCGCCGCCGGCGGCACGGCGCTGCCGGCCGAAGTGACCGTGTGGACGGCCGGGTTCGCCGTGCACCCCCTCGCGGCCGCCAGCGGCCTGGCGGTCGCGGAGACCGGCCAGATCCTCGTCGACCGCACCATGCGCTCGGTCTCGCACCCGGACGTCTACGCCGCCGGCGACGCGGTGCACGCGATCGGCGAGCACGGCCAGCCGCTGCCGATGTCCTGCGCCTCGGCGGGCGTGACCAACATGCAGGCGACCGCCGCGATCATCGCGCGCCTGACGGGCCGCGAGGTGCCGACCGTCGACCTGAAGTACTTCGGCAACCACATCAGCCTCGGCAAGTGGGACGCGGTCTTCCAGATGGTGGACGGCGAGGCGCGGGCCAGGTCCTGGTCGCTGCGCGGCCGTGCGACCTCGCGACTCAAGGCGGGCGTGCTCCTGGGCGCCGGCTGGGGCGTCGCGCACCCGACGTTCGGGATGCCGAAGCGCCGGCGCCGCGTGGTGACGGTCCCCGAGCGGGCCGGGGTGCGGGGTGCCGCCTAGGCTCGGGCGCATGGACAGCGTGGCCGTCGAACGCTTCGAGGCCAGCCGGACCCGGCTGGCCTCGCTGGCGTACCGTCTGCTCGGCTCGGCCGCCGACGCCGAGGACGCCGTGCAGGACGCGTTCCTGCGCTGGCAGGCCGCCGAGCGGGAACGGATCGAGGTGCCGGAGGCGTGGCTGACCAAGGTGGTCACCAACCTGTGCCTGGACCGGCTCCGTTCGGCGCGGGCGCGCCACGAGCGGCCGGCCGGCGCCTGGCTGCCCGAGCCGCTCCTCGCGGGGGACCCGATGCTCGGCCCGGCCGAGACCTTCGAGCAGCGCGAGTCGGTGTCGCTGGCCGTGCTGACGCTCCTGGAACGGCTGTCGCCGGTCGAGCGGGCGGTCTATGTGCTGCGTGAGGCGTTCGCGTACAGCCACGCCGAGATCGCGGGGATTCTCGACATCACCGAGTCGGGGAGCCAGCAGCACGCGCACCGGGCCAGGGCCCGGATCGCCGCCGAGCGCCGCCAGGACCGCGAGGCCGATCCGGCGTCGGCGCGCCGGGTCGTCGAGGAGTTCCTGGCCGCCGCCGTGTCGGGCCGCACCGAACGTCTCGTCGCGCTGCTCACCGACGATGTCACGGCGGTCTCGGACGGCGCCGGCCTCGGCGGCCGGCTGCTGCGGCGCAGCACGCCCGCGCGGGTGGCGACCTTTGTGCGGGCCGGCTTCCAACCGACGGACGCGAAGCGGCGGTTGGCGGGCGGCTCGCCCACGTTCCACTTCGTGACGGTCAACGGCTCGCCGGCCGTGCTGGCCGTGGTCGGCGAACGGGTCGTCGGCAGCGTGGTGTTCGAGGTCAGCGGCGGCAGGGTCGCGGCCCTGCGCGGCATGGCCGGCGCCCGCCGGCTCGCGCGGGTCAACGCGACCTGGCGGCAGCACGCGGCCGGGGCGCCGACCGTCGCGACGTGGTGAGGGCCCCGGCCCGGGAGCGGGAACGGGCGTAACGGTCGCGCGACAGTCCCGCCGGGGCCCTGGAGTGGACATTCACCGCACTCTTAGGTTCGGTGCATGACGACCAAGGACGACCGACGAGACGGACGTGCACGGGGCGGACGGGGCGAACGAGGCGAACGAGGCGAACGGCGAGGGTATCCCTACCGGTTCGGGCCCGCCTTCATCGCGCGCTGGGAGAAGCGGCTGGTTCGGACGATCCTGATCGGGCTCGGGGTCGGCGTGGCACTGGTGCTGGTGGGCCTGGCGCTGGGCGGCAGCTTCGACGGCAACGTGCCCGAGGGCGACCCGAGGTGGAACCTGGTCTGGGCCGTGCTGATCGCCGGCATCGCGGTGGGCGGACTGGCCGTCCTGGGGCCACTGTTGCTCGCGTTCGTGCTCGGCGGCCTGGCGATCCACCGGTTCGGCTGGATACCGGGCCTGGTCACCTACCTCGGGATGCTGGCGGCGGGCTGGGCGAGGACGTGCTCGGGGCGTGGCTCGACGGCTGGCTCACCCAGGCCGGCGTCGCCGCGCTGGTGGTGGGCGTGCTCGGCTTCTTCCTGGTGGGCCACCTGGCGCGGGTGCCGATGACCGTCGCCGGCGTCCGGGTGGGCCGGCCACGCCCGGGGGACCGCGACTGAACGACCCCACGGCGCCGGCTCGTCGGCCGGCGCCACGGGGCCTGAGGCCGGAGGTCAGATGAAGGCCGCGTCGGGGCGGTCGGCGTTGACGAGGAGGGGGAGGCGGCGGCGTTGGCCGGCGGCGATGATGGCGTACTGGTAGAGCGCCGGCGGCTCGTGCAGCTCGCGCATCGGCACCCAACTCGCGCCCTCGGCCGGGTCGTTGGAGGGCAGTTCCGGGATCACCCCGCCGTCCAGGACGTAGGAGAAGCCGGTCAACGCGCCGTCGTCGTCGGTGGTCGGCGTGACGGCCAGCACCTCGGAGAGCGAACGGTCAAGCCCCGTCGTCTCGTTGAGCAGCTCCCGCGCGGCGAGGATGGCGCAGCGCCCCTGCGGGACGGTGCCGTGCGGCAGCACCCAGCCGTCGTCCATCCCCTCCCGCTTCCCCCGCACCATCAGCACGTGGTTGGTCGCGGTGGTGGCCAGGATGTGGAAGGTGAACGGAACGGGCGAGGTGCGGATGGTCGTGCGCATGAGGGTTCCTTGTTCCTTGCTGTGATGGTGAGTTGGTGAGTTGGTTACTCGGTCGGTTCGGTCGGTCAGTAGGTGAGGGCGGGCAGCAGCCCGGACAGCGCCGTCAGCAGGCACATCAGGCCGACGAACGCCGGTCCCAGGACCCGCGCGGTCCGGTCGTTGGCCGGGGCCGGGGCCTCGTCCGGCCTGGGCACCACCCGCCAGTGCTTCTCGGTGCGGGCGAGATAGAGCGTGTGGTCCGGGTGCTCCTGGGTGTGCTGCACGCTCCAGACCGCGACGGGCGTCGGGTCGTTGTCGAAGAGCGGCGAACGCGCGTCGCAGGACATGCACTCCGCGCCGTGGATGCCCTCCGGCACCCCCGGCCCGCGCTCCTCGCGCAGCACCCAGTCGGCGGCCTTCACGATGATCCCGGTGATGCTCTCGCTATCGGTATCGGTCATCCCCCGTCGTTTCCTTTCGTTGGTTGGTAGGCGTCGGCAAGTCGTCGCAGGCGCCGCCCGAACGAGGTGCGCGGCCGTCGGTAGCGCGCCTTCCACCCCGACTCGGTGAAGTCCCAGGCCATCGCGTGGAGTTGGTCGAGGCAGCCGCCGCAGGCGTAGAGCGGGGCGTTGGCCCCCACGGTGGTGACCGCCCCGATCCACACCACGGCCGTGACCTGGTGGCCGCAGAAGAACCAGCACGGACCGATGACCCAGGTGCCGGGGCCAGGACGCCCCGGCATCGGGAGGAGAAAATCCCACTCCCTGTTCATCAGTTCGCATCCTCCGCACAGCCGGCGGCGCAGGAGAAGGCGCACGTGAACCAGACGACCTTGCCCTCGGCCGGCCCGGCCGGCGTCGCGTACCCCCTCGGGTAGCACCCGACCGCGTCGACCATCTCCCGCAGCAGCCACAGCCCGCGCCCCGACTCCGCGTCCCAGTCGGGCTCGCGGACCACCGGCATCTCCGGCGACCCGTCCGCCACGGCCACCGTGACCCGCCGCCCGTCGCAGACGACCCACAGGCGGCAACGGGGAACGGGAACGTGGCGGACGACGTTCGCGAGAAGCTCGGAGAGTCCCATCCGGGCGACCTCCACCGCCGCGTCCGAGGCCCCCCAGGACCGCATCACCTGAGCCACCGTCCGGCGCCATGTCTCGATCCCCCGCGCGTCCGCGAGGACCTCGCAGCTGAAGAGAGCGGACGGTGGTTCCTGAAGGGTGCTCGGGTGCGCGGACATCGGGCTTCCTCTTGCTTCCTGTGACGATTCGACTACAAGCCTCGGCCGATGGCGCTACGCTGACCAGGGGTTTCGCGATGCCCCTTGACTGGACAACAACCATCACTCGGTAAGGGGGAGTTGATAGCCACAGCACGGCCGAACCCCAAACGGCTCGCACCGGCCCGCCGGCGGTACGCGGAGGAACTGGCCAGACTCCGAGAGGAGGCCGGCCTGTCGCTCGGGGAACTGTCGGAGCGGGTCAGATTCGACCGCTCGTACCTGAACCGCCTGGAGCGCGGGGAAAGGCTCGGCGACCTGGACACGGCCCGGCGACTCGACAAGTTCTACGGCACCGGGCGTGGCTTGCAGAACCTGTGGTGGCTCGCGAAGGACGACGCCTACCTGGGGCGGTACCAGCGGTACATGGAGCTGGAGGACCAGGCCCAGATCATCCAGGCGTACACCTCCCAGACGATCCATGGACTGCTTCAGACCGAGGAGTATGCGCGGGAGTTGCTGTGGTCGACCCCGCACCGGCCGGACGAGGAGGAGGCGCTTGCGGAGCAACTGGCGCTGCGTATCGCCCGTCAACTGCTGCTGCGCCGGGATGCCTCGCCGGCACATGTGCGCTTCGTGTTGGACGAGGCGGTCTTCGCGCGGCCGCTGCGCGATTCGGAGGCGTGGAAGCGGCAGCTGCAACGGCTGATCGACGACGCGGCGTTGCCCAATGTGACGCTCCAGGTGCTCCCCTTCGGCACCGGACTGCACGATCTGCTGGGCGGCTCGCTCGCCCTGCTCTGGCTGCCGGACGGGTCCTCAGCCGCCTATCAGGAGCACTCCAAGGGCGGCGAGGTCATCGAGGAGCCGGAGGAGGTCGGGCAGCTGAAACTCTCCTACGATGAGGTCTGCGCACGTGCGCTATCCCAGGAGGACTCCCTGGAGTTCATCCGCACGCTGATGAAGGAAATCTAGAGATCATGCGAGCCTCGCACCCCGACCTGAGCGCCGCCCGCTGGCGCAAGTCCAGCTACAGCAACGGGGGAAGCAACAACTGCGTCGAGGTGGCTGACGGCTACCCCGGCATCGTCCCCGTCCGCGACTCCAAGACCCCGGACCACACCCCCCTGGTCGTCTCCACCCACGCCTGGCAGACCTTCATCGGACTCGTCACGCGCTGAGGAGACGTTCCCCTCCCGGAAGGGCCCCGGCCGCGCGGCCGGGGCCCTTTCGTCGGCCGAACCCCGGGGTTTCGGCGGAATTTTAGAGAATGCGAAGAACGCGGTCCTAGAGTCCCCGCATGGTCTCCGTTCACCTCGCACTCCCCAATGAACCCGACGGTGGTATAGCCGGCTGGTCGGCCGACCTCGTCGACGCCATCGGCGCTCCCGGCGCCGGAATTATCGTGGCCGTTGAGAACTTCTTTATGCCGCTCCCCAGCGAGATCCTTCTCCCCATGGGCGGATTCGCCGCCGCCCAGGGCGTGATGAACATCTGGTCGCTGATCTTCTGGACCACCCTGGGCTCGGTGGTGGGCTCGCTCGGCCTGTACTGGGCGGGCGCCAAGCTCGGCCGGGACCGGCTGTACCGGATGTGGGACCGGATGCCGCTGGTGCGCGCGTCCGACCTGGAGCGGGCCGAGGCGTGGTTCGCGAAACACGGCCGAAGTGCCGTGGCCTACGGGCGACTTCTGCCATTGCTGCGTGCCCTGATATCCGTTCCGGCGGGGGTGGAACGGATGCCGCTGCCGACGTTCATCGGAATGACCGCGCTCGGCAGCCTGGTGTGGAACTCGCTGCTGATCATGACCGGTTACTGGATGGGCGACCAGTGGTACCGGGTCGAGGGGTATGTCGGAACGTTCAGCAGGGCGTTCGCCATCCTCCTGCTGCTGTCCCTGATCGCCTTCGTCGTTCTGCGGGTGAGCCGGAACCGCGCCACGCGGCGCCAGCGGGCCTCCTCCTGACGGCCGTTGGCCGGTCCGGCTCCCCCACCCCCGTGCGCTCCGACGTCAGGACGTCAGGCGGAGTGCGCGGCGGCCGGCCCGGTCTCGGCCAGCGTCCGCATCCGCGTGGGAGACGGGTCCTCACCCAGCAGAATCGCGTTGTGGACCTCCTGGAGCGACTGGCACGGCTCCAGGCCGACCTCGTCGGTCAGCCGCTTGCGCGCCGCACGGTACACCTCCAGGGCCTCCACCTGTCGTTCGCACCGGTAGAGCGCGATCATCCGCAGCCGGTAGAACGACTCGCGCATGGGGTGCTCGGCGCTCAACTTCCGCAGTCGGCCGACGATCTCGCGGTGCCGGCCCAGCATCAGGTAGGTCTCCATCAGCATCTCCAGGCATTCGAGCCGCGACTCCTCCAGCCAGATCGCGTAGCCGTAGACCAGCGGGCTGTCGGTCAGGCCGTTGAACGCCGACCCCGTCCACAGCTTCAGCCCCGCCTCGAAGGCGGCGGCCGCCTCCTCGTAGCGGCCCTCGCGGACGTGTGCCCGGCCCTGCTGGGCCAACTGCTGGAACTCGACGGCGTCGATCCTGCTGCGGCCGGTGCGCAACAGGTAGCCGCGCGGACGGGTCACGATCGGGCTTGTGCCGCTGCCGGCCGGGCCACGCAGGATCTTCCGCAGCTGCGAGACGTACACGTGCAGTGCGGCGTTGGCCCGGCGCGGTGCGGCCATCGCCCAGATCTCGCTCAGGAGTTGATCGGTGGAGACGACCTGATCGGCCCTGGTCAACAGGACGGCGAGGAGTGTCTCGGCCTTCCTCGGGCTGATGAAAGAGGTCCCTCCCGCTCCGGTCACCCGTAGCGGTCCAAGCACTTCGTACTTCATGTTCCCCCATTCCCAGTGAATCTGGGGCCATTAAGGACTTCGGAAGGAGCCTCTCAAAGGCAAGCCCTTCCCCCTACCCCTAATCGCTTCCCCTAGCCCCCCTTCGGAAGAGTGGCGGCGCCCCAGCGGGCAAACCGTGGCAGACGGGCCGCTTCCCCTTCTGACCTGCCGCTATGGCGGAACCGGACATCGCCGGCTCATTAAGATCTCGATCAGTGTTCGTTAAGGGGATACCCCAATGCTGGATTAATGGCCAGTCCCATGACACCAGAGCCCGAGTTCGCCCCCGCCGCCCCTGCCGCCGCCCCGGTGACCCTGTGGCCGCTCTCGGCTCCCGGTCCCGCCTCGCTGCGTCGCCACGCCGCCGCGCTGACCGGGCTCGTCGAGGGCCTCGACGAGCCGGCCACGCGCCGACACCCGACCGCCGTCGCCCGCGCCCTGGCGCGCGTTGACGCCGGCGGGCCACACCGAGCGGCCGTCGTCGCGCGCGACGGGGCCGACCTGCTGCGCGGGCTG
>NZ_RFFJ01000249.1 GCF_003696235.1 Streptomyces triticirhizae | reverse complement strand
CGCCGGCCGGCGCCGGGCGCGCCGGCCAGCGCCGCGCCGGGGAGCCCCGCCGGGGCGCCGGGCCCGACGACCTGGCCGAGGACCCGTCGGTGTGGACGAGCCAACGGCGCGCCGTTCCAGGGGTGTTGGGCGAGTGAACGACGGCGGGGGAACGACCGATTCGAAGCGAGTGTGAGGGAGCGGGAGATGTCAACCGACGGTCTGTACTACCTGCCGGACGGCTTCCGGGAGTCCGGTCGCGGCAGCGCCGACACGGCCGATGCCGCCGAGTCATCCCGGCGCTACCTCGGGCAGGCCACCGCCAACAGCGCCTCCTACGCGGGGGCCGACGCCTTCGTCGGCTCGCTGAACGGCACCAGGGACCGCCAGGTCAGGGAGGTCGACCAGGCCGCCGAAGGACGGGAGAACATGGCCGAGTCCGACTACCAGGTGGCCGCCGGCGGCGAGGAGATGGACGCCGACGCCAACGCGGCGCTCGGCCTGGCCAACCCCTCCTACGACCCGTCATCCCCGGTGGCGCGGTCCATCTCCGACGGCGTCTGAAGTCCGCGGTCTGAAGTCCGAAGTCCGACGTCCGAAGAGACGTTCCCCCGGCGGCCCGCCGCACCAGGGCCGGCCCCAACGATCCGACGAACAGCAGGAGTCAGCCCCGCATGTCCGGTGATGTGAGCTTCGACAAGGACGACGTCGAGGCGGAGAGCGACGGCCGGCCCTGGACCCGGCGGGACGACTTCAAGGACGAGATCGACGTGGACGACATGGCGGACACCGCCGCCGTCTACGGCCAGGCCGCCGGCGAGGCGGGCTCGGCGGGCGAGCTGGCCGAACACGCCACCCGCACCGGCCAGGAGGCGGGCGAGGTCAACGGCGAGGCTCTGATCCAGGACGACCGGATCGACATCACCGCCGAGGGACTCCAGGGCAACGGCGCCGGCATGGACGAGGTGGTCGGCACCCTCGTCCGCGCCATGAACCGCGCGCTGGAGGCATCCGACGAGGTCGACGCCCTGATCGAGGGCGGCGACGGCGGCGTGGGCCTGGACACCATCCTGACGATGAACGTGGCCAGCGCGACGATAGCCAGGGACAACGCCGACGAGTTCTACGCGGCGCAGGACGCCACCAACGGCACCCTGCCCGCCGGCCACGCGCTCGGTCCGGAACCGCCGATCTATGTCTTCGACGACGTCGAGTACGAGGGCGTGCTCTCCGGCGACTCCTGGGTGGCCCCGGACAACCTCGCGCCGGCGATCCGCGAGTACTACCTGGAGCTGACGGCCGAGACCGCCTCCGCCGTCTACCAGGACATCAAGGACGCCATCGAGTCCTACCGCCGCGATCTGGCCGAGTACGGCTCCGAGTTGGAGGCCGCCGGCTACGACACCTCGCAGGGCCCGCTGGGGCTGTGGCACACCGACGAGATGGCGACGTTCTACGGTGAGGAGCTGAACCGGGTCCTCAGCGAGGAGAACCCCGACCCCGCCGAGGTCGCCATCTACACGGCCGCCCTGGGCTCCGTGGTGGACGACGTCTACGACGAGCACGGCAATGTGCGCGAGGGCGCCGACCCGGCGAACATCTCGTTCCTCGACCGCTTCCTCTCCCAGCTGGAGCCCTCATCGCTGGCCACCCTCGGCGCCATGGACACCGGCGCCGGCGGCCCCGACGTGGGCAACGCCTACGTGCGGAACGGCTCCCCCGGCGACGCGATCGCCGCCGCCCAACAGGCCGTCGCCAACGGCATCCAGATGCTCTCCGACCCCGAGGTCGGCGGCTACGAGAACGCGGACCTGCTGCCGCAGAACATCCAGCACTTCCTGGACGCGGACCCCAGCGAGTGGGAGACGCAGGCGGACTTCGACGAGTTCAACGGCTTCTCCACGCTGATGGGCGCGGCGACCGTGCAGGGCGGCGAGCAGTTCACGCACGCGATGATCGACGCCGCCGCCACCGTCCAGGACCGGGCGACCGCCCTGAACACGCCGACCACCAACGCCTCCGGCTACCCGGCCTACGAGGCGGGCGCGGGCATCGAGTTCCACCCCGAGGGCCTGCTGAACGCGGCGGCGCTCAACGACGGCGCCTCGGCCTCCTATCTCGCCGACGCCGACAACGTCTCCCGGGTGGTCAGGGACTGGAGCGGGTTCGAGGGCCAGGACGCCGCGCAGAACCTGCTGCGGGTCGCCACCCTGCCCTCCGACGGCGAGTCCTTCGGCGAGGGGGAGGACGACAAGCTCCAGGCGGGCTACAACGTCCTCCAGTACGTCGGGGAGCGGGCCGACTCCTACTTCCCGCACACCGCCAACGGCGACGACCCGACCCGCGTGCACGGTCTGGAGAACGCCATCGCGGACATCGCCGGGCACCCCGAGTACCTGGAGCAGATGTCCACCGCCGGCACCGACGGGCCCAGCAGCTTCGACGGGGACGGCTTCACGATCTCCGACAGCGACCGGCACGGCCTCTTCCAGGTTCTGCTCAGCGGCGAGGCGGACCAGGTCAGCGGCTTCAAGGCCGACGTGCTTGAGTACACGGGCGACGCCGCCTACCGCGCGTTCTCGGGTGACGAGGGGAACCTGGACTCGGAGATGCGCAGCCTCGGCGAGTTGAACGGGGCGCTCACCAACGCGGAGATCGCGTATCTGCGGCGCGGTGACGAGGTCAACGACGCGCGGGAGCAGTTCGTCTACGACACCTGGCAGATGGCCGCCAGCGAGCTGGCCGGCAAGCTTCCCGGCGTCGGCGCCGCCCTCGACGCCGAGGTCGGCGAGACCCTGGGCCAGGGCGCGTCCCGGGGCGTCGGACTGCTCTCCGGCGTCCAGCCGCCCGACCCGACGGCCCAGCCCTACGACGAGTACCGCCGCTACGACGAGATGGTCAACGGCGGCGTCCTGGAGCACCACGTCATCTACGACGCCGCCCGCGCCGCCGACCACGAGAGCCTGCGGGGCAAGGAGGAGGAGGCCGCGATCATCCCGCAGTACGGCGGTGACTGGGGCGCCCTGAGCGACGACGACTGGCAGGTGGTCGACCGCGTGGAGGACCGGGACCCCGGCCAGGCCCTGACCAACGCCTCCGGCGACTACCTGGACGCCTACGAGACCGGGCGGACGGACGAGCTGGAGAAGCGGCCGGAGTACTACAAGTTCACCCCCGGGGAACGGACGGAGATCGCCCTTGACTAGCGGAGGAGCGACTCGAACCCCGTGCGACGCCCCGGAAGGAACGCCCCGTTGACCACCCCCGCCACCCCCACCACGCCCACCACCGTGCCGCGCCGACCGGCGCGCGCCGCGGCCCCGGCCGTGCCGGGGCAGGAGGTGGTGCTCAAGGCGCCGCCCGAGCTGCCGAGGCCGGAGGACAACAACGTCTGGATGACGGCGCTGCCGGCGCTCAGCGGCCTCGGCTCGGTGCTGTACATGCTGACGATGGGCCGGGGCCCGATCGGCTACATCGTCGGCACCATGTTCCTGGTCTCCTGCCTGGCCATGGTCGTCGGCTCGGTGCTGCGGCAGCGCGGCTCCGCCAAGAGCCAGGCCCGCGAGGACCGCCGCCAGTACCTGCGCTATCTGGAGCGCACCAGGGCCGAGGTGCGGCGCACCGCCCGCGCCCAGCGGGCCGCGCTGCTGTGGGACGCCCCGCCGCCCGACACCCTGTGGACCGTGGTCGAGAGCCGCCGGCTGTGGGAACGGCGGCCGGCGGACGAGGACTTCGGGGTGGTGCGGGTCGGGACCGGGCCGCGCTATCTGGCGACCGCGCTGGTGCCGGGCGAGTCGGCGCCCGTGGAGGACCTCGACCCGCTCTGCTCCGTGGCGTTGAAGCGCTTTGTCGACACCCACGCCGTGGTGCCCGACCTGCCGGTGCAGGTGGCGCTGCGCCGCTTCGCCGCGCTGTCGCTGGGCGGCGGGACCGAGCCGGAGCGGGCCCGCGCCCTGGCCCGGGCGGTGCTGGCGCACGCCGTCACCTTCCACTCCCCGCGCGAGCTGCGGCTGGTGGTCTGCACCGGGAACGTGGAAGCGCCCGAGTGGGCGTGGGTGAAGTGGCTGCCGCACGCCCACCACCCCGAGGAGCTGGACCATGTGGGCCCGCTGCGGATGGTCCACCCCAGCCTCGCGGTGCTGGAGGAGTGGCTGGGCGCGGAGCTGACCCGCCGCACCCGCTTCCAGCGCGACGCCGAGCCCGATCCCGAACTCCCGCATCTGCTGGTGGTGTTGGACGGCGGGCTGGTCACCGGCGCGGAGGCGTTGCTGGACCCGCACGGGATGATGGCGGTCACGGTGCTGGACCTGTCGGGCCGGGCGGGCGCGCTCGCCGAGGCGCACGGCGTGGCGCTGGCGATCGAGTCCGACGGCGCGCTCTACGTGGACGCCGGCGAGACCAGGGACCAACTCGGGCGCGCCGACGCGCTGTCCACGGCGGAGGCGGAGGCGCTGGCCATGCGGGTGGCCAGGTTCCGGATGGACGCCGCGACGTCGGGCGCCGAGGGCGAGGACCTCACCACCGCCGTCAACACGCTGCCCGCGCTGCTGGGCATCGACGACCCCGGCCATCTGGACCTGGACGCCCTGTGGCGGCCCCGGCCGATGCGCGACCGGCTCCAGGTGCCGGTGGGCGTGGCCGCCGACGGCGGGCTGCTGGAGCTGGACATCAAGGAGTCGGCGCAGAACGGCATGGGCCCGCACGGCCTGCTGGTCGGCGCCACCGGCTCCGGCAAGTCCGAGCTGCTGCGCACCCTGGTGCTGGGCATGGCCACCACCCACTCGTCCGAGCAACTCAACCTGGTGCTGGTCGACTTCAAGGGCGGCGCGACGTTCGCCGGGATGGCGGAGCTGCCCCATGTGGCGGCGGTGATCACCAACCTGGAGGACGACCTGACGCTGGTCGACCGGATGCGGGAGGCCCTCTCGGGCGAGATGAACCGCCGCCAGGAGGTGCTGCGCGACGCCGGGAACCTGGTCTCGGTGCGGGACTACGAACGGGCCAGGCAGCGCGGCGCCGCGCTGCCGCCGCTGCCCAGCCTGTTCATCGTGGTGGACGAGTTCTCCGAACTCCTGGCGCAGAAGCCGGACTTCGCCGACCTCTTCGTGCAGATCGGCCGGCTGGGCCGCTCGTTGGGGCTGCATCTGCTGCTGGCCTCGCAGCGCCTCGACGAGGGGCGGCTGCGCGGGCTTGAGGCCCACCTGTCGTACCGGATCGGGCTGCGCACCTTCTCCGAGGCGGAGAGCCGCACCGCCATCGGCGTGCCGGACGCCAACCACCTGCCGTCCGCGCCCGGCCACGGCTATCTGAAGACCGACACGGCGAACCTCAGGCGGTTCCGCGCCGCCTATGTCTCCGGCCCCTACCGCACCGGCGAGGGGGGCGGGCCCGCCGCGTTGACGGGCGCGGCCACCGTCCGCCCGTTCCCCGCCGGGCTGGTGCCGGTGCCGGCGGAGCAGCGCGCGCCCGAGCCCGAACCGGAGCCGGCCGCCGACGAGTTCGACGAGACCGAGGAGCTGGGGGCCACCGTGCTCGGCGTGATGGTGGAGCAGCTCACGGGCCAGGGCCCACAGGCACACCAGGTGTGGCTGGAGCCCCTGGACCGCCCGGAGTCGCTCGACCAGCTCTACGGGGGGTTGGTCGAGCGGCCCGGGCGGGGCTTCGGCGCCGACCCGGCCGGCTCCGCGCCGCTGACCGCGCGGATCGGGGTGCTGGACCTGCCGTTCCACCAGCGGCGCGACCCGCTGGAGCTGGACCTGGCGGGGGCCGGCGGGCATGTGGCGATCGTCGGCGGGCCGCACAGCGGCAAGTCGACGGCGGTCCGCGCGCTGGTCGCCGCGCTGGCGCTGCGCCACACGCCGGAGGAGGTCCAGTTCTACTGCCTGGACTTCTCCGGGACGCTCTTCGCGCTGGCCGGGCTGCCCCATGTGGGCGGCGTGGCCGGGCGGTTGGACGCCGAGGTGGTGAACCGGACCGTCGCCGAGGTGCTGGAGGTGATGGAGGCCAGGGAGACGCGCTTCCGCGAGCTGGGCGTGGAGTCCATGGCCGCCTACCGGGCGGCCCGCGCCGCCGGGCGGATCACCGACGACCCCCACGGGGACGTGTTCCTGGTGGTCGACGGCTGGGCCGTGCTGCGGCAGAGCTACCCGGAGCTGGAGGGCACCCTGATGGCGCTCGCCGGCCGGATGCTCACCTACGGCGTCCACCTGGTGGTCACCGGCAACCGCTGGCTGGACATGCGGATGGCGCTGCGCGATCTGGTCGGCACCAAGGTCGAGTTGAAGCTCGGCGACGCGCTGGACTCCGAGATGGACCGCAAGGCCCAGCGCACCGTCCCCGAGGGCCGCCCCGGGCGCGGCATCACCCGCGAGAAGGAACACTTCCTGATCGCGGTGCCCCGGGTGGACGCGGTCCGCTCCGACTCCGGGCTCGCCGAGGGCGTGGCCGACCTGGTGCGGCGGATCGACGCCGCCTGGACCGGCGCGCGGGCCCGCCCGGTGCGGCTGCTGCCCACCGCGTTCCCCGTCGACGAGGTCACCGGGCGCGGCCCGGGCGTCACCGTCGCCGTGGAGGGCAACCGCCTGGAACAGGTCGTCTTCGCCCCGGGCGAGGAGGCCGGCCTGATCGCCATCGGCGACAGCGAGACCGGAAAGACCTCGCTGCTGCGCGCCGTTGGCCGCCAGGTGATCGCCAACTATCCCCCGGAACGCGCCAAGTTGATCGTCCTGGACCATCGGATGACCATGCTGCGGGAGTTCGACGGGCCGTCGCTGCTCGGCTACTCCACCACCCACGAGCGCTCCATGGAGGTCGTCACCGGCCTCGCCGAGGGCCTGAAGAAGCGGCTGCCCGGCACCGACGTGACGCCCGAGCAGCTGCGCGACCGGTCCTGGTGGACCGGGCCCGAGATCTATCTGCTGGTCGACGACTACGACCTGGTCGCCACCTCGCGCGGCAACCCGCTCCGCGCGCTGCTCGACTTCCTCCCACAGGCCAGGGGCATCGGCCTGCACCTCTACATCACCCGCCAGGCCGGCGGCGCCTCCCGCGCCGTGACCGAGCCCGTGCTCGGCCGCCTCAAGGAACTCAACACGCCCGCCGTGCTGCTGAGCGTGCCCAAGGACGAGATGCCCATCTGGGGCGTCAAGTCGGCCCGCCGCGCCAAGGGCCGTGGCCTGCTGCTGCACCGCAGGCTCGGCAACGTCCCCGTCCAACTGGCCCGCGCCGACTCCCCGTTCGAGTCCGCAGGCGGCCCGACCACGCCGCCGACACCCGAAGCGACCGGCCGGCAGGCCCCCACCAGCCGATGAGCGAGACCCCACCCGACGAGCAGGACCACCCGATGAGCGAGACCATCCGATGAGCGCCGCCCAGCCGACGCAGGCCACCCCGAACGCCCCCGGCGCCGCCCCCGCGCCCCGCCCGGCCGGCGGCGCCGGCGAGTTCGTGCGGATCGGCCTGGCCGGCCCCGCGGGACGCGCCGACCTGGCGGTGCCGGCC
>NZ_RFFJ01000248.1 GCF_003696235.1 Streptomyces triticirhizae | reverse complement strand
GCCCAGGCCGGTGGATGCGTACGGACGTCTCCCGGCACAGGCCGACAGATCCCGTTGAAGACCCGAAGTCAGTCAGGCGTTGGGTCAGACCTCGCCGGGAGACGTCCATGAACATCCTTACTGTCAGCCGTGGCGCAGCGCGAGGAAGGGGCGGGCGCCGGCCCGCCAGTGGGCGACCGGCTGCCAGCCGGCGCTCTCCGCGTGGGCGCACAGCGCGCGCGGGCCGACCCTGGCCCAGGGGAACGCGGGGCTGGTAGCGCCCCGGTCGTCGTCCAGCCAGGCGTCGAACCGCTCGTCCAGCTCGGCGCCCGCCGTCTCCACGAGCAACAGGCCGCCGGGGGCGGCCAGTTGGCCGAGCCGGCGGAGCAGCGCCCGCGGGTCGCCGCCGATGCCGACGTTGCCGTCCATCAGCAGCAGGCTGTCCCAGCGGCCCTCGTCGGGGAGCGCGTCGAAGACGGAGGCGTGCAGCGCGACGCCGCCGTGGTCGCGGGTGTGCCGGACGGCCGCCCAGGCGGTGTCGATGCCCAGGGCCGGGCGGGCCTGCCGGGCCAGCGCCGTCACCATCCGGCCGGGGCCGCAGCCCACGTCCAGCACGGTGCCGACGCAGCGGTCCAGCACGGTGCGGTCGGCGGCGTCCGGGTGGCGGCACCAGCGTTCGACCTCAAGGCGGAGGCGGTGGCCGTCGGCGCGGCGCAGGAAGAGCGGGCCACGGCCGGCGCGCAGCGCCAGCGTGTAGGGGTCGGTCGACCAGGCGGTCGCGGTGGTGGCCGTCGTGGTCATCGTCCCCGGCCTCCCGCCGCCGGGCCGGCCTCGACGGGCTGGCGGGTCGGTCGGGCCAGCCGGCCCCAGGCGGCGGCGAACCGGCCGTCGGGGTGCAGGCCCGCGACCTCGGCGGCGTCGTCCGCCGTGTCGACATCGCGCAACGGCGGCAGCTCCCGCACGCTCAATCCCCGGGCCAGCAGCCTCAGGCGCTGGTCGCGGCCGGTGTGCGGGGTCGACATCGGCACGCCGAGCACCAGGTCGGGGCGCGGTTCGGCGAGGCCGAGCGCCCAGAACCCGCCGTCCTCGGCCGGGCCGAGCCAGGCGCGGCCGGGCGGCCAGCTGTCCGGTCCCGTGGCCGGGGCCAGCAGTTCGGGCGTCAGCTGCGGGGTGTCCATGCCCACCAACAGGGTGGGCCCGGTACACCCGGCGAACGCGGCGGCGATCCGCTGGTCGAGGCCGCCGTCGCACTGCTCCACCACCGTCCAGCCTGGCGGGAGCCAGGGCCCGGGGCGGCCGTCGAGCACCAGCACCCGGCGGGTGGCGGGGACGCGCAGCAGCGTGTGGAGCGTGTCGGCGAGCGCCGCCTCCGCGATCTCGGCGGCCTCGACCGGGGTGAACGGCGGCGTCAGGCGGGTCTTGACCCGCCCGGGCACGGGCTCCTTGGCGATGACCAGCAGCGTGGGGCCCGGCGCTGGGGCGGCCGGCGAACGGTTCACTTCAGTACCTCCCGCATGTCGTGCACGGCGTGCCAGGTCCCGCGCCAGGTGCCGGTCACCTTGGAGGCGCCGACGCGGGGCCGGTAGGGCACCTCGGTCTCCACCACCCGCCAGCCGGCGTCGGCGGCGTTCACCACCATCTGGAGCGGGTAGCCGCTGCGCCGGTCGGTCAGGTCGAGGGCGAGCAGGGCGCTTCTGCGGGCCACCCGCATCGGGCCCAGGTCGCGCAGGCGCAGCCCGGTGCGGCGGCGCAGCAGCCGGGAGAGCGCCTGGTTGCCGACGCGGGCGTGCAGCGGCCACGCGCCCCGGTCGGTCGGGCGGCGGCGGGCCAGCACCAGGTCGGCGTCGCCGGCCACCACGGGGGCGGCGACCCGGGGCAGTTCGCCCGGGTCGAGGGTGGCGTCGCAGTCACAGAACGCCACCAGCTCGGCGGTGGCCGCCAGCAGTCCGGCGTGGCAGGCGGCGCCGAAGCCCCGGCGTGGCTCGAACACCACGTGCGCGCCCCGTCGTTCGGCGATCTCGGCGGAGCCGTCGGTCGAGCCGTTGTCCACCACGATGGCCCGCCAGCCCTCGGGGACCCGGTCGAGGACCCAGGGGAGGGCCTCGGCCTCGTTCAGGCAGGGCAACACCAGGTCGCCCTGCGGGGATGAATGGTTGGTCACCCGGCATACCCTACGAAGACAAACACCGTATATCTGGACAACAGCGCTGATAAAACCCGGCGTTCGATTCTCTGGGTTGGCGGGGTGTTCGCCGGGCGTTCGCCGGACGTTCCCCGCTCGGATGCCGGGCGGGCGCGTGCCGGGGAGTGTGACAGCGCGGGCGGGGGCGGTCGCGGGACGCGAGGGTCAACGCGCCGGGAACGCCACTCGATGCGGTGGTTTTCCTCCCCCGGACCGGCGCCGCGCGGCGGCGGGTTGACCGGCGCGGGATCGGCGCAGCGCCGGTGCAGCACCGGATCGAACCGGCCTGAAAATCCCATCCGCGCCCGGCCGTTCGGGGCCGGGCGCGGCAGGGCGCGAGCGGGCGAAGCGGGGTCCGGCTCAGACGGCGCGCAGCGGGGCGGCGGCGAAGCGGGCGACGCCCTCGGCGAACTCGACCCGGGGGGACCAGTTCAGCTCCTTGTGCAGCCGGGCCGAGGAGGCGGTGATGTGCCGCACGTCGCCCAGCCGGAACTCGCCGGTGGTCTCCGGCGCGGGACCGCCGCGCGCCGCCGCCAGCGCGGCGGCCAGCTCGCCGACGGTGTGCGGCTGTCCGCTGCCGGTGTTGTAGGCCCGCACGCTGCCGGCCGGCCGGTCGCCCAGCGCCGCCAGGGCCGCGACGTTGGCCCTGGCCACATCCGTCACATGGACGAAGTCCCGCCGCTGGGCGCCGTCTTCGAAGACCCGGGGCGGCCGGCCCGCCTCAAGCGCCGAGCGGAAGAACGCGGCGACGCCGGCGTAGGGCGTGTCGCGCGGCATCCGGTCGCCGTAGACGTTGTGGTAGCGCAGCACGATCGCCCGGCCGCCGACGTCCCGCGCCCAGGCGGAGGCCAGGTTCTCCTGGGCCAGCTTGGTGGACGCGTAGACGCTGCGCGGGTCCACCGGGTCGTCCTCGTCGACCAGCCCGGGGACCAGCGGGGCGCCGCACTCGGGGCAGGGCGGCTCGAAGCGCCCCACCTCCAGGTCGCCCACCCGGCGCGGCCCCGGCCTGACCTGCCCGTGCCGCAGGCAGTCGTAACGCCCCTCGCCGTAGACCACCATCGAGCCGGCGAGCAGCAGGTCGCGCACCCCCGCCTCGGCCATCGCCGCCAGCAGCCCGGCGGTGCCCAGGTCGTTGACCCCGACGTACTCGGGCGCGTCCGAGAAGTCCCTGCCCAGGCCGACCATCGCCGCCTGGTGGCAGACCGCGTCCATCCCCGGCAGCGCCCTGGCCAGGGCCTGCGGGTCGCGGATGTCGGCGCGCACCCAGGGGACTTGCTCGAACGGCTCGCCCGGCACGGGCGGCCTGATGTCCAGCACCGTCGGCTCATGTCCCGCCGCCAGCAGCTCTTCCACGATGTGTGAGCCGATGAAACCGGCTCCTCCGGTGACCAGTACACGCATAACGGTCACCGTAGGCCCTTTCCGGGCGTTCCCGTCGGATCAGCGCGCACGGCCGCCGCCGGGCGTTCACCGGCGTCAACGCGCGGCAACCGCCCGTCGAACGCCTGTCGAACCCGTCGAACGCCCGTCAGCGGTCCGTCAGGTCCACCGCCGGCTGCTCCCAGGGGACGCTCAGCCACGGGCTCTCCGGGTCGGTGGTCAGCACCCGGAACACCTCGACCATCTCCGTGTACCAGTCGCCGAACTCCTCGCTGTCGAAGTGCAGACAGCGCCCCAGCACATAGCCGGCCGCGAACTCCCCCCAGGAGTCGTAGATCTGGCGGGCGCCCTCGCCGGAGCGCAGCACCGCGCGCTCCGTCTCGGCCAGCGTGGCGAACCCCGCGCCCAGGCCCCAACGCGCCAGGCAGGAGGCGCGCCCCAGGTCCCAGGCGAGCACGGAACGGACGCAGCCGTCGTCGGTCAGCAGCCCGTCGGCGCGGAACCGCGCCTCGTACCGCAGCACCCGGCCGATCAGCTCGTGGGCGAGGCCGATGTCCGCGTCCAGGTCGTACTCCGGCGGCCGGCCGGTGCGGTCGACCTCCTCGGCGGTCCTGGCGAGCAGCATCCGCTCGGCGCCCTCCCGCCAGGCCACCGGGTCCGGCGGCGAGCCGGACCGCTGGACCATCAGCTGCCGCACCCACAGCACGAACTCCCAGGCGGGCGAGATGACCTGGCCGGTCAGCAGGCGCTGGAGGACGGCGAGCCACTGCGCCCGGGTGGTCACGCCCCACCAGGCGCGCAGCAGCTCCTTCTCCTCCGTGTACCCGCCGCTCTGCCAGCCGAGTTGGTTCCACAGCGTGCCGTTGTTGACCAGCAGCAGGGAGCCGCAGGCCAGCCCGTGCGCGAGGGGGCCGCTGCGGTGGCCCGTCCACAGCGTCTTGAGCGGGCGCTCCTCGGCGCCGTGCCTGGCCTGCCGCTTCCATCCGCGCGGGTCGGCCGGCAACAGGGTCTCCACCGGGGTGCCCGGGTTGACCGCGAGCCAACGGGCCGGGCGGGGCCACCGCTTGGCCAGCGCGGCGAGCGAACACCGCTCGAAGACCCGGTCGTCGACGGGCGGCGGCAGCATCCCCCGCGTGAAGACCGGCAGGCAGAGCCCCTCGACGTCCGGGTGGTGGAACGGGCTGAACCGCAGCCGCCCCGGCACCGCGTCGGCCAGCTCCCTGGAGGTGGGCAGAAAGAGGTCGGTGCCGGCGAGCACCTCGAAGTACGTGGGCCAGTCGGCGTGCAGCCCGGCCGCGTAGAGCCGCTCCTCCACCGTGGTCGGCGGCTGCCACGCGGTCTCCTCGGCCCCCCGGACCCCCGGCTGCTCCCCCGCGTCCCCCGCCGCGCCCTCCGGCGGCTTCCCCTCGATCCCCATGCGCCGACCCTACCGGTCACCACCGACAGCCGGGGCGCGCGCAAACCGCACGCGCCCCGGTCGTTCGGGATCAGCGCCCGGAGCGCGCCCCCCGCGCCAACTCGCCGGCCAGCGCCCGCAGTCGCTCCAACCCGCCGGCCTCGTCCTCCAGGTGGTCCAGCACCACCCTGACGAACGCGGACCCCACGATCACCCCGTCGGCGAAGCCGGCGACCTCGGCGGCCTGCGCCTCGTTGGAGACGCCGAGCCCCACGCAGACCGGGAGTTCGGTGGTGGCCCTGGTCCGTTCCACCAGCGTCGCGGCCTGGGCGCTGACGGTGGCCCGGCCGCCGGTGACGCCCATCAGCGAGGCCGCGTAGACGAAGCCGCTGCCGGCCGCCGTGATGGTGGCCAGCCGCTCGTCCCTGCTGCTGGGCGCGACGACGAACACCGTGGCCAGCGAGTGCTGTTCGGCCGCCTTCCGCCAGGCGTCGGACTCCTCGACCGGCAGGTCCGGCAGGATGCAGCCGGCGCCGCCGGCCTCGGCCAGCTCGGCGGCGAACCGCTCGGGGCCGTAGCGGTCCACCGGGTTCCAGTAGGTCATCACCAGCACCGGCACGCCGGTCGCCGCGTGCACCTCGCGCACCGTGCGCAGCACGTCGGCGATCCGCACCCCGCCGCGCAGCGCGATGTCGTCGGCGGTCTGGATGACCGGGCCGTCCAACACCGGGTCGCTGTGCGGCAGTCCGATCTCGACGATGTCGCAGCCGCCCTCGACCATCGCGGTCGCGGCCCGCACCCCGCCGTCCACGGTGGGGAAGCCGGCCGGGAAGTAGCCGACCAGCGCGGCGCGGCCGGCCGCCCGCGTCCCGGCCAGCGTGGTGCTCAGCAGATCGAGTTGTCCGCTCACCGGTCGTTCTCCTCGCCGTCGTAGAGCCCGAAGTACCGGGCGGCGGTGTCCATGTCCTTGTCGCCGCGCCCCGAGAGGTTGACCACCAGCACGGCCTCGGGGCCCAGCTCGCGGCCCAACTCCAGCGCCCCGGCCAGCGCGTGCGCGGACTCGATCGCCGGGATGATGCCCTCGGTGCGGGAGAGCAGCCGCAGCGCCTCCATCGCCTCGACGTCGGTGACCGGCCGGTACTCGCCGCGCCCGCTCGCCTTGAGGTGCGCGTGCTCGGGCCCGATGCCGGGGTAGTCGAGCCCGGCGGAGATCGAGTAGGGCTCGGTGATCTGGCCCTCGTCGTCCTGGAGGACGAACGAGCGCGAGCCGTGCAGGATGCCGGGCTCGCCGGCGGTCAGCGTCGCCGCGTGTTCCCCGGACTCCACGCCGTGGCCGGCCGCCTCGCAGCCGACCAGCCGCACCTCGGCGTCCGGCACGAAGGGGTGGAAGAGGCCGATGGCGTTGGAGCCGCCGCCGACGCAGGCCACCACGGCGTCCGGCAGCCGGCCGACCCGCTCGAGGATCTGCCGCCTGGCCTCGATGCCGATGACCCGGTGGAAGTCGCGCACCAGCGCCGGGAACGGGTGCGGCCCGGCGGCCGTCCCGAAGAGGTAGTGCGTCTCGTCCACGGTGGCGACCCACTCGCGGAACGCCTCGTTGATGGCGTCCTTCAGGGTGCGGCTGCCGGAGGAGACCGCGATCACCTCGGCGCCCAGCATCCGCATCCTGGCGACGTTGAGCGCCTGCCGCTCGGTGTCGATCTCGCCCATGTAGATGGTGCACTTCAGGCCGAAGAGCGCGCAGGCGGTGGCGGTGGCGACGCCGTGCTGGCCGGCGCCGGTCTCGGCGATGACGCGGGTCTTGCCCATCCGCCGGGTGAGCAGGGCCTGGCCCAGCACGTTGTTGATCTTGTGGGAGCCGGTGTGGTTGAGGTCCTCCCGCTTGAGGAAGACCCGGGCGCCGCCGGCGTGTTCGGCGAACCGGGGCACCTCGGTCAGCGGGCTGGGCCGGCCGGCGTAGTTGACCATCAGGTCGTCCAGCTCGGCGACGAAGGCCGGGTCGTTCCTGGCCTTCTCGTAGGCGGCGGCGACCTCGTCCATGGCGGCCCGCAGGGCCTCGGGGACGAAGGTGCCACCGAAGGCACCGAAGTACCCCCGGGCGTCGGGCACCTCGCCGTCGTGGTCGGGATAGAAGTACTCAGCGGACATCGATGTCTCTTGCCTTCCAAACGGGCATACGGGCATACGGGCATGGGGACTCACGGCTGCGGACCCGCGCGTCGGACGGCCGGCGGCAACGCGTCGGGGCCCCCGAGGGTACGGCGGAGCGGCCGCTCGACGGGTCAGGAACGCGGTGAACGCGGTGAACGAGGGGAACGAGGGGAACGAGGGGAACGAGGGGAACGAGGGGAACGAGGGGAAACACTGAGAACACAGCGTTCGCGGAGCGCGCGCGAGATGGCGCGCGCCCCTGTCAGCCTCCGGTGCGCTGGGGCCTGACGGCCCGGGCCCGCCATCGGCGGCCGTTGATCTGCCCGGGCTCGCAACCGATGTGGTACCGCACCCTGCGGCCCAACACCCGGCGCGCGGGGGCGCGGGGACCGCGCGGGCGGGCGCCCCTGGCGCCGCGCAGCGCGATCCGGCCGACCGCCCGGGCGCGGC
>NZ_RFFJ01000247.1 GCF_003696235.1 Streptomyces triticirhizae | reverse complement strand
GCGCCGGCGACGGGGCGGGCGACGGCCCGCGCCCGGCCACGGCTACGCTGACGCCGGGGCGGCGGCGCGGCGCCGCCTCGGAAGGTGGGGACGTCGGTGCGGTGAAACGTCTTGGAGCAGCGACCACTCGGCCCTGTCGGGCCCCAAAGGTAAAGTTGAGTAAAATCCGCCACCACCCCCGATAAACCCGCAGCTCACGACCTCTGCTCCCCGCCCGCGCGGGGATGGTCCCCGATCCACGGCGGTGGCTTCCTCAGGGGCCAGGCTGCCCCCCGCCCGCGCGGGGATGGTCCCGCCTCATCGAATGTCATCCGCAGACCGTAGCGCTGCTCCCCGCCCGCGCGGGGATGGTCCCACCGAGCGCGTCACCGCCCGCCATCGAGATGGCTGCTCCCCGCCCGCGCGGGGATGGTCCCACGGCCGATTGGGTCGGCCGCGCCGGCGATGTCTGCTCCCCGCCCGCGCGGGGATGGTCCCGGCATGACCGACCTGCTGCACCCCCTGGGGCTGCTCCCCGCCCGCGCGGGGATACTCCCAGGTCGTGTTCATCGCGCACCAGCGGACATGGGGGAAGTCCCGCCGGGGCTTTCGCCTTTCGAACTCAAGTGACCCCCGTGGAATCTGTCTCCACAGGGGCTACTTGTTGTTCGGTGATCAGCTCTTGACGTGCTTCACAAACATGGTCCAGGCGGGGCCCGGCACGTTCAGGGTCGGGCCGTCGGTGACCTTCGAGTCACGGACAGGCACGACTCCCGGGACGCCGTCTCGGACTTCGAGGCATTCCCCGCCCTGGTTGCTGCTGTAGCTGCTCCTGCGCCACGGGGTGTCAGACGTCTTCATTCGGCAGTTCCTTCGCGATTTTCTCGATGAGCCGGATGGACTTGGTTGGGCTCAACGCTTCCGCCCTAAGCCTCTCGAAAGCCGACCGGCAGAACTCTACCTGGTCATCGCTGGTGGCCATCTGGCCACCGAGCGCTGTATCCGTGTAAGCCACGGTGCGTTGCTGGGGCATCTCCAACAGGATGAAGGGTTCCGTCGCTGGGGGAGCCTCAGCGGTGCGACTGAGCACCTGTAGGGTGATTTTGGGCATTCGTGCCGCTTCTGCCAGATGCTCCAGTTGTGCCCTCATTACCCGTACGCCGCCGATATGGGACAACAGTGACGCTTCGTTGATGATCGCCCAGAATTTCGGAGGGTTTTCCCGGGTCAGCAATCCCCGCCGCGCCATGCGGTTGGCGACCTTCTTTTCGATCCACTCGTCTGATACGTCGGGGTTTCCGGCTCGAAAGAGCGCGCGGGCGTAGTCCTCAGTGTGCAACAGCCCGGGAAGAATCCACACGGACCAAACCATGATCGCCCGCGCTTCCGCCTCCATCTTTGCGAACGGCGCGAACCATGACGGGTGTCCCCGCTTGACCAGGCGCTCGCGCTGCCGCTCGAACCGGCCGTCGGCGCCCAGCACCAGATCGCACTTCTGCGCGAACTTCCGGGATGGGATGAGCGCCCCGCGTTCAACCTTGCTGATGTAGCTCTGAGTGAACCCCGTACCAGAGGCGAACTGGCGTTGGGACAGGCCGGCTCGTAGGCGGGCCTCTTTGATCTCGGCCCCCAAGTATTCAAGGTCGTTCATCACCTCGGGCGCACCTTCGTCGTGCGACGCTGCCACCAGCTCTTTCCTCTCCAAGGGGGCCGACTTCCGTCATGATGCCGAGTCATGTGCGGGTATCATCCCCAACTTTCGGTCGCCGTGTGTGCTGTTCTGGTTACCCCGCACTCCAACCACCCAGGGAGCTGCCATGACCGACCCGACGACCCTTCTCAGCGCCATCGACGACCAGCGCCACGTCGAGCCCGACGACATCGACCCGGAGCGAACCGTGTCAGAGCTGGCAAGCGCCTTTGCCGCGCACGGGATCACGCTCCCGTCCCTGGGGCTGGACGGCCCCTCGATGCTCCAGCCGTTCGTCCCGCCCTTGATCGAGCTGGGCCGCGTCACCGAGGAGACCGCCCGCAAGATCATTCAAGCGTTGGCGACCCGGGACTTGCGGTGAGCGCCGCAACTTCCCCCGCACGGCTGGACGTTGGAACGTTTGCCCGACACGGCCACCGCTCCACAGACAGCCACCCGCGTCCGGGCGTCCCGCGTTCCCACGCGGCGACACGGGTGGCGGCCACCCCCACACCGGTCTGCCCAGTCCTGGCGTGGGGGTGGCTCTCCGCCCAGGGCCCCCGCCCCGGGCTCCGGTCAACCGACCAGTTCCGCCAGGACGTCCTCCATCGTCACGAACCCGAGCAGCGTGCCACGTTCGTTGACGACCGACGCCAGGTGGGTCTCCGCCGCGCGCATCGCCGTCAGGACGTCGTCGAGTCGGGTGTCGAGCCGCACCTGCACCACCGGGTGCAGCGCGCGGCGCGGGAACGGGCGGTCCCGGTCGCGGTCCGTCGCCGCCAGCGCGTCCTTCACATGGAGGAAGCCCAACACCGTGCGCCCGGGCCCGGTCACCGGCATCCGCGAGTAACCCGAGGCCGACGACGCCCGTTCCAGTTGACGGGGCGTCACCCGGTGACCAACCGTCACCATCCGACTCGTCGGCACCATGATCTCGGTGACCGTCCGGCTGCCCAACTCCAGCGCGTCGCGCAGCCGTTCGCTCTCCTCGGCGGCCAGCAGCCCCGCCGCGTTGGAGTCCGCCACCATCTCCGCCAGCTCCATCTCCGTGAAGACCGACGTCACCTGGTCCCTCGGCTCCACCCGCAGCAGCCGCAGCAGCAGGTTGGCGAACGAGTTGATCCCGAAGATCACCGGCCGCAGCGCCCGGGTCAGCGCCACCAGCGCCGGGCCCAGCAGCAGCGCCGTGCGCTCCGGCGCGGCCAGCGCGATGTTCTTCGGCACCATCTCGCCGAACAGCATGTGCGCGTAGGTCGCCACCGACAGCGCGATCGCGAACGAGATCGGGTGCACCAGCCCGTCCGGCACCCCCAGCAGGTCGAAGACCGGCTCCAGCAGGTGCGCCATCGCCGGCTCCGCCACCGCGCCCAGCACCAGCGACATCGCGGTGATCCCCAGCTGGGCGGTGGCCATCATGGCCGACAGGTGCCGCAGCGCCCACAGCACCGTCGGCGCGCCCCGTTCCCCCGCCTCGGCCCGTGGCTCGATCTGGTCCCTGCGGACCGAGATCAGGGCGAACTCGGCGCCCACGAAGAACGCGTTGACCAGGATCGACAGCGCGCCCAGCGTCAGTTGCAGGATGGTCACCGCGGCTCACCGCCCGCCGGCCGCGCCGCGTCCTCGGGCGCGGTGATCGCCACCCGTTCCGCCCGGTGCCTGGCCGTCAGCAGCACCGCCAGCCGCCAGCCGCCGACCTCCACCGTGTCGCCGACCTCCGGAATCCGCGCCAGCTCGGTGGCGAGCAGCCCGGCGACCGTCTCGTAGGGGCCCTCCGGCACGGCCAGCCCGATCGCCGCCAGCTGGTCGAGGCGCGCGCTGCCGCCCGCCTCCCACCGCCGGGGCCCGGTCCGCGCCAGGTCGGGCGTCTCCGCCGGGTCGTGCTCGTCCCGGACCTCGCCGACGACCTCCTCCACGATGTCCTCCAAGGTCACCACGCCCGCCGTTCCGCCGTACTCGTCCACGACCACGCCCAGCGAACGTGTGCCGCGCAGCCGTTCCAGCAGCCGGTCCACCGGCAGGCTGTCCGGCACCAGGACCGCCTCCGTCAGCAGCTCCGTCACCGGCGTCTCGGCGCGCCGTCCGCGCTCGACGGCGAGCACGTCCTTGATGTGCACCGCGCCCACCACCTCGTCGAGGCCGCCCTCGAAGACCGGGAACCGCGACAGGCCCGTCTCCAACGTCAGCGCCGCCGCGTCGGCCGCCGTCGCCGTCGTGGGCAGCGCCCGCACCGCGACCCGGGGCGTCATCACGTTCTCCGCCGTCAGCTCCGCCAGGTGCAGGGTCCGCACGAACAGCTCCGCCGAGTCCCTGGGCAGCACGCCCTCGGCCGCCGAGTGCCGGGCCAGCGCCACCAACTCCTGCGGCGTGCGGGCCGAGGCCAGCTCCTCCGTCGGCTCCATCCCGAAGGCCCGCACCAGCCGGTTGGCCATCTCGTTGAGATGCCGGATGAACGGGGCGAACGCCGCCGTGAACAGCCGCTGCGGCGCCGAGATGGCGCGGGCCACCGGCACCGGGCGGGAGATCGCCCAGTTCTTCGGCACCAGCTCGCCGACCACCATCAGCACCACCGTCGAGAGCGCGACGCCCAGCGCCACCGCCAGCGACGAGGCCAGCGAGGGCGACAGGCCGGCGTCCCGCAGCGGCCCGCGCAGCAGCGCCGCCACCGACGGCTCGGCCAGCATCCCGATGACCACCGAGGTCACCGTGATCCCCAGCTGCGCCCCGGACAGCTGGAACGTCAGCTGCCGCACGGCCCGCACCGCGCCCGCCGCGCCCTTCTGCCCCTCGCGCGCCGCCCGTTCCAACTGCCCGCGCTCCACGGTGGTCAGGGAGAACTCGGCGGCGACAAAGACCGCGCAGGCCAGCGTCAGGGCCAGCGCCACGAACAACAGCACCACTTCCGTCACCGGGCCATCCTCTCCTCGCACCGTGCCGCACGGTCGGATGTTCCGCGTTTGCCCGCTCCGCGCCCGGGTACTCGGCGCGCCCCCGGCAGGTCACGCGCGCGGGTCACGCGCAGGGAGGAGCGGCCCCGATGGAGCAGGAGCACGACCACGGGACCGATCCCTATGTGGCGGCCGAGGTCTCGGCCGACGGCCGCGAGCTGCTGGTCACCCTGGGCTCGGGCCGCGTGGTGCGGCTGGTGGCGACCGTTCCCGTGCCCGGGGTGCTGCGGCTGCGCTCGGCCGGGCCCGGCCTCGACGAGGACGGCAGCCCGATGCTCCTCCCGCTGGAGGACCGGCCGGCGACGCTCACCAGGACGCCCGACGGCGTGGACATCACCGGGCCCGAGGTCGCCGCCCACTGGGACGGCGGGGCGCCGGGCGAGGTGGTGCAGGGGCTGCGGTTCGGCGCGTTCGCCCGCTTCGCCAGGCCCCGCGCCGAGACCGTGCCCTGCCTGGCCGGCTACCGGCCGGCGACCGCCGAACGACCGGCCGGCTGGGTGGAGACCGTCCATCTGGCGCCGGGGGCGGCCGTCTACGGCGGCGGCGAGAGCTACCAGGGCATCGACCTGCGCGGCCGCTGCCGCCGGATGCGCAACACCGAACAGAACCGGGACGGCGGCCGGGACTCCGCCTACCTCAACGTTCCGCTGCTGTGGTCCGACGCGGGCTGGGGCCTGTTCGCGCACACCGGGGCCCAGGTCGACGCCGACCTCGGCGCCACCCACTCGGAGGCCGCCTGCCTGCGGATCGACGGCGAGGACCTGGACCTCTTCCTGCTCTCCGGCGACGCGCCCACCATCCTGCGCCGCTACCTCGCGCTCACCGGCCGGCCCCGCACCCTGCCCGAGTGGGCCTTCGGCGTGTGGATGAGCCGCAGCTCCTACTTCACCGCCGACGAGGTGGTGGAGACCGTCGACGAACTCCGGCGCGCCGACTGCCCGGTGGACGTGGTCCATGTCGACGAGTGGCTCGACCAGTCCGTGCTGGACGACCCGTCCTGGTCGACGGAGGCCGACCGCGCCCGCTTCCCCGAGGGCTGGGCGAACCGGCTCGCCGAGCGCGGCGTCCGGCTCAGCCTGTGGATCAACCCCTATGTCAAACGCGACGGGCCGCTCGGCGAGGAACTCGCCGCCCGGGGCTACCTGGTGCGGGACGCCACCGGCCGCCCGGCCTCCGTCGCCGACGACCCGGGGATCTGCGCGGTGGACTTCACCCACCCGGAGGCCCGCGAGTGGTGGTGCGAGCGGCTCGTCACCACGCTCCGCACCGAGCACAACGCGGCGGTCCTCTCCGACTTCGGCGAGGAGATCCCCGACGACGCCGTCTTCGCCGACGGCCGCCAGGGGGCCGACTGGCGCAACGCCTACGGCCTGATCTACCAGGACACCGTCCACGAGGCCGGCCGCCGGGCGCGGGCCGGCGACTTCGTCGCGATCTCCCGCTCGGGGACGGCCGGTTCGCAGCGCGACCCGGCGCACTGGGCCGGCGACCTGCCCTCCACCTGGACCGGGCTGGTCTCCACACTGCGCGCGGTGCTGTCCATGTCGCTCAGCGGCTGCTCGGTCGTCACCCACGACGCCGGCGGCTACTGGACCCCCGCGTCCTACCGCAGGGCCAGGGAACTGCGCGCCACGATGACGCCGAACGCGGTCCACGCCGACGTGGACCCCGAACTGTACGGGCGGTGGGCGCAGTGGGCGGCGTTCTCCCCGCTGACCCGCTTCCACGGCTTCGGCCGGCGCGAACCGACGGCCTACGGCGAGCCGTTCGGGGAGGCGGCGGTGGCGGCCTGCCGGCTGCGGCGCCGGATGCGGCGCTATGTCGCGGTCTCGTCCGAGCGCGGCGCGGCGGAGGGGCTGCCGCTGATGCGGCCGATGCCGCTGGCGTACCCGGGCGACCGGGGCGCGCGGGACGCGTGGGCGCAGTACCTGTTCGGCCCGGACGTGCTGGTCGCCCCGGTCCTGGAGCCGGGCGGCCACCGGCGGCTGTGGGTGCCGGAGGGCGAGTGGACCCCGCTGGTCGGCTGCCCGCCGCTGACCGGCCCCGGCTGGCACGAACTGCGCTGCGCGCCCGACCAGTTCCCGGCCTTCGTCCGCGCGGACCTCGGCGTTGACGCGGTGCTGGCCCCGGCGGGAGGCTCCGCCGGGGGCTCCGCCGGTTGACCGGGGGCCCGCCGGCCGCTGGCCGGCCTCGGGCCCGGGGCCGTTCGGGGCCGGGCGGCCCCTCCAGGGCCGGGGGTGTGGGTCCCGGGCTCCCGGCCCGAGGCCAGGGCCGGGGCCGGGGCCGGGGCGGCCGGAACGAACTCCGGTGCGGCGCAGGCCAGTTCTCGGGCGCGGGGCGCGCCCGGTTGGCCGTCCATGGCCCCCGGAGTCGGGACCCGGTACGAACTTCGGCGCGGCGCAGGCCAGTTCCCGGGTGCGGGGGCCCGTGCGGCGGGTCGTCAACGGAGTTGGGCCACCCGGCCGGGCGGGTGCGAGAACTCCGGGGCGCTGCCGAAAGGTTCACGGCCGCGCGGGAGGGCGCGGCTGGCCGTGAACGGCCCCGGGCCACTCGATCGAGCGGGCGCGAACTCTGCTGCGCCACCCGTGAGTTCGCGGGCG
Organism: Streptomyces triticirhizae; assembly: GCF_003696235.1. Taxonomy (GTDB): domain Bacteria; phylum Actinomycetota; class Actinomycetes; order Streptomycetales; family Streptomycetaceae; genus Streptomyces; species Streptomyces triticirhizae. The sequence goes on along the minus strand of NZ_RFFJ01000247.1, from coordinate 351 downwards.
ACAGCGAGGAGGACGCCAACGGCACTCGGCCCTGGGCCTCCCCGGGACCGGCCCGGACGAGCCCTCGGGCCTGGGGGCCCCTTCGCTGTGCGGACGGTAACTCCGTTGCCGTGACGGCGAGTTGCGGGCGTAGTAGTGGCGTGGCAGTGGCCCGGCCGGCCCCGAGACTCCCCGGGACCGCCCCGCACGAGCCCTGGGCCCCGGGGCACTCGGGGTGCGGGAACTCCGTTGCCGTATCCGCGAGTTGCCGGCAACGGCAACGGCAACGGCAACGGCAACGGCCGGCCTCAGGCCCGGCGCCCGGCGGCGCCCAGCGCCGGCGGCGCTCCGCAGTCGGCCGCGCCGCGCGCT
>NZ_RFFJ01000246.1 GCF_003696235.1 Streptomyces triticirhizae | reverse complement strand
ATGAGGGCCTTCTCAAGGTCGGTGCAGATGTCGCAATCCACACCGAACCCAGAAGGCCCTCCCCCATTCAAGACCCCTAACCGAGACCTACATCACCGTCCACAACCTCCCCGGACAGAACACCTAGGCGGCGAGGCGCGCCCGGGCGGGGCGCGCCCGGGCGGGTGGGGGCGCGGGGAACTGCGCGGGTGATGTGGTGCGGTCTGAGGGCGACAGCGGAGCTGGTGGGGGCAGCTGCGCTGTCGAGTGCGGGTACATGGCGGGTTACTCGCGCAGTTCCCCGCGCCCCTCACCACCGGCGGGCGCTCCCGAGCGCAGGTGAGCCTGACCGCCGGTGGGCGGGCGTTACTCCGGCGCGGGCCCCCCGGGGGCCCGCGCCTCCGTCAGGTGACGGAACGCGTCCAGGTTGCGCGTGGACTCGCCGCGCGCCGTGCGCCACGCGTGTTCGCGCCGGATCGCGGAGGCGAACCCCAGCTCCAGCAGCGTGTTGAACGAACCGTCCGCGTTCTCCAACACCACCCCCAGCAGCCGGTCGACCTCCTCGGCGGTGATCGCGGCGAGCGGCAGCCGGCCCGTCAGATAGACGTCGCCGAGCCGGTCCACGGCGTAGGCCACGCCGTAGAGGCGGGTGTTGCGCTCCAGCAGCCAGCGGTAGACCGCCTCGTGGTTCTCGTCAGGGCGGCGCACCACGAACGCGTTGACGGACAGGGCGTGCCGGCCGACCACCAGCGAGCAGGTGGTGGAGAGCTTGCGCGTGCCGGGCAGGGACACGACGTAGTGGCCGCGTTCCGGGCTCTCCCACTCGGCGCCGGCCTCGTTCAGCGCCCCCTCGATGGCGCGGACACAGCGTGCGGACGGGTCGTCGGGAGCGGATGCGGGAACGTCAGCCATGTGCCGATCGTAGGTCGGGGTGGGCGAAGCGCTGCTCCTCGCGGGCCGCGCGGTAGACGTCGAGCGTCTCCCGCGCGGTGGAGCCCCAGCCGAAGCCGGCCGCGTGCCGGTGCGCGGCCTCGCCCAGCCGTTCGGGGAGCGCGGGATGGTCGCAGAACCGGCGCAGCGCCACGGCGAAGTCGGCCGGGTCGTGCCCGTCGATCAGATAGCCCGTCTCGCCCTCCCGCACCACCACCGGCAGCCCGCCGACGGCGGCGGCGACCACCGGGGTGCCGCACGCCTGCGCCTCGGCGGCGACCAGGCCGAACGACTCGCTGTACGAGGGCATCACCAGGGCGCTCGCCGCGCGGTACCAGTCGGCGAGCCGCTCCTGGGCCACCGGCGGCCGGAACCACACCAGGTCGGCGATGCCGAGCCGCACCGCGAGCTTCTGCATCCGCTCGGGCCTGGCCAGTCCCGAGCCGCTCGGCCCGCCGACGATCGGCACCACCAGCCGGTCGCGCAGCGTGGGGTCGGCGTCCACCAGCTCGCGCACGGCGTGCAGCAGGATGTCCGGCCCCTTCAGCGGCTGGATGCGGCCGGCGAACAGCAGCACCACGCTCTCGGCCGGCAGCCCGAGGCGGCGGCGGGCGGCGCGGCGGCCGTCGGCGGGGCGGAAGACGTCGAGGTTCACGCCGGGGTGCACCACGGTGGTGCGCGCCGGGTCGGCGTCGTAGTAGCGGACCAACTGGCCGGCCTCCTCGGCCGTGTTGGCGATCAGCCGGTCGGCCGCGCGCACGATCTGGGTCTCCCCGATCACCCGCGCCGCCGGCTCCGGGGTGTCGCCGGTGGCCAGCGCCGCGTTCTTCACCTTGGCCATGGTGTGCATCGCGTGGACCAACGGCACTCCCCAGCGCTCGGCGGCCAGCCAGCCGACGTGCCCGGAGAGCCAGTAGTGCGAGTGCACCAGGCAGAAGTACCCGGGCGCCCTGGCGGCCCACACCTGGGTCACCCCGTGGGTGAACGCGCAGAGCTGTGCGGGCAGTTCCTCCTTGCTCAGCCCCTCGTAGGGGCCGGCGTCGATGTGCCGCACCAGCACGCCGGGCGCCAGCTCCACGCACGGGTCGAGGCCGCCGGCGGTGGCGCGGGTGAAGATCTCCACCTCGGTGCCGAGCGCGGCCAGCTGGCGGGCCAGCTCCACGATGTAGACGTTCATCCCGCCCGCGTCGCCGGTGCCCGGCTGGTGGAGCGGCGAGGTGTGCACACTGAACATCGCGACCCGGCGGATGTGTGGCACGACGGCTCCTCAACGACGGCTGGGCGGGCTCCCCGGTACAACCGGCGGAACGGCGCACCTGTTCCCATTGTGCGGGGGTTACGCTCCACCGCATGGCGGAGGGGTTTGTGACCAGGGGAACCACCCGTCCCAACCGGCTGCGCCGGATGGACCGCTGGATCGCCGCGACCCAGGGTCCGGCGCTGCGGCGGACGGCCGGCGCGCCGCTCGCCGTGGACCTGGGCTTCGGCGCGGCGCCCTGGACCGCCGTCGAACTGCTGCACAGGCTGCGCCGGGTGCGGCCCGACGTCCGGGTGACCGGCGTGGAGATCGACCAGGAACGCGTCGCGGCGGCCCTCCCCTGGGCCGAGCCCGGCCTCGCCTTCACCCACGGCGGGTTCGAGCTGCCGCTCCCGAACGGAGAACGGCCGCTGCTGGTCAGGGCGGCCAACGTGCTGCGGCAGTACGACGAGGAGCGGGTGGCCGGCGCGTGGGCCACGCTGTGCGCCCGGCTGGCGCCGGAGGGGCTGCTGGTGGAGGGGACCTGCGACGAGATCGGGCGCCGCCAGGTCTGGGTGGCGCTCGGTCCCGAGGGGCCGCGCACGGTCACCTTCGCGGCCCGGCTGGCCTCCCTGGGCCGGCCGTCCGACCTGGCGGAACGGCTGCCGAAGGCGTTGATCCACCGCAACGTTCCGGGCGAGCCGGTGCACGCGTTCCTCCGCGACTTCGACCGGGCGTGGGCATCGGCCGCCGGGTACGCGCCGCTGGGCGCGCGGCAGCGGTGGCTGCACGCGGTGGCGGCGCTGCGCGCCGACTGGCCGGTGACGGACGGGCCGCGCCGCTGGCGCGAGGGCGAGGTGACGGTGGCGTGGCGGGCGTTGGCCCCCGCCGGCTGACGGGGAGCCCGGGCCGGTTCCTCGGAACGGCCGGGCCCGCGCCGCCTCCTCGACGCCGCCGGAGCGCACCGCATGAGAACCATCCCCGCCGGCGCCGCCTGCGCGATGCCGCTCGTCGACACCTCGACGGCGGTCTCCACCACCATCGCCGACGATCCCGTCTTCGCCGGCCAGGCCATCCGCTACGCGCTGGCCGCCGATCCTCCTCGCCGTCGTGCGCCACCAACGCCTGCCCGCCGCGCGCCTGACCGCATGTGACGTCCTGCCGGTGACCGCGCCGGCCGCCACCGGGCTGGTCGGGTTCGACGTCCTCCTCGTCGAGGCCACCCGGCACGCCGGGCCGGCCATGGTCGCGGCGGTGGTCAGCGCCGTCCCGCTCGTGCTCGCCCTGTTGGGCCGTTGATGGAACGCCGACGCCCGCAGCCCCGCACCGTCGGCGCCGCGCCCGTGGTGGCGCTCGGCGGGCGTGCGCGAGTCGACTGAACGGGCGGCGCCCAGCCGTCAGTTGACATGGGCGGCGATGGCGCGGGCGCAGTCCAGGGCCTCGGCCTCGGTGGTGTCCACCCGCACGTCGTAGGTCACGCCCCGGTGGACGGCCTCCGCCTGGCCGGCCGCCATGCCGGGGGCCCGGTCGCCCCGGGCCAGTTCCCGCCCCGCCGCGACCTCGGCGGAGCAGTGGACGCCGACCCACAGCACGTCGAGCCCGGCCAGGGCCTCGCGCCAACGGCCCTGCGACGTCGGGCCGCCCAGGAAGACGTCGTCCACGACGATCCGCGCGCCGGCGTGCGCCATGGCGGCCACGCCCCGGCGCCAGGCCGCCTCCAGCGCGTCGAACGTGGCGCCGACCGCGACCCCGCCGTCCTCGGCGAAGGCGATCCCCGCCTCCGACGCCCGCAGCCGCGCCGGCAGCGCGTCGACCAGCGTGTCCACGCTCAGCGACAGCCAGGGCTCGGGCAACACCGCCTGGAGGCAGCGGGCGATGCCCGACTTCCCCGAGCTGGAACCGCCGTTGAGCACGATCACCCGCGTCGCCATGCCGGCCACGATAGCCGAAGGGGGCCGGGGCCCCCTTCGGCAAAGGGCCCGATGCGGCCGGCGGACGCGCCCCCGGTGACGGCCCAGACGAGGAGCGCGCAGAGGGCGAAGCCGGCGCCGAGCGTGCTGGACCCCGCCCCCCCCTGCGGCGGAGTACACGGCGGTGGTGGTGGTCGCTCCGACGGCGGAGCCGAGGGAGTAGAACAGCATGTAACCGCCGATGACGCTGCTCGTCCGCGACGCGATGGACGGCGCGCGGGCGTTCACCGACTTCCAGCAACGCACCGGAATCGCGCGCGACATCCTCACCGACCGCCTGCGACGCCTGGTCGAACGGGGAATCCTCGACCGGCGGACGGCCCCCTCGGGGAAACGACAGAACTATGTCCTCACGGAGGCGGGCCGAGACCTCTTCGCCGTCATCGTGGCCGCGCGTCAGTGGGGCGAACGACACGCCTTCGCGCCGGACGAGGCGCACTCCCTCCTCGTGGACGGGAACGGCCGCCCCCTCCCGGAGCCGCGCCCGACCGACGCGCGCGGCGAACCCGTGGACGTCGACACCACGTCGGTGCTGCGCGGCGAGCACTGAGAGCGCACCCCCGGGGGCCCCAACGCCCCGGCCACGGGCCGGCGGCCCGAACGGTCCCGTTCCCCCACGCCGGCGAAGCGGAACGGCCCGCGCGGGATGGCGTCCCGTGGAGTGGGGTAGCCAGACGGTCCGCAGCGCTCCGCCAGCACCGTCACGGAGAACGCCGGTCGGCTCACTGCCCGGCTGCCCGCGCAGCGCCCCCGCCGGCGCGCGCAGCGCGCTCGGCGCTCCGCGAAGCCCAGCGGCTAGCGCCCCAGCGCCGCGCGGGCCTCGTCGAGAAGGAGCCGGTCCTGGAGGTGGGTCAGCCGGGCCGCCGCCTCCCCGGCCGGGAGCCAACGCAGCGCGTCCACCTCGGAGTTGGGCGTGAAGCGCCCGCCCGTGGCGCGCGCCAGCCAGTAGTCGACCCGCTTGAGCCCGCCCGGCGCCGGATACCGCTGGGTGGACAGCGGCGGCCCCAGCTCGCAGCGCATCCCCGTCTCCTCCAGCACCTCGCGGCGGGCCGCCGCGTCGGCCGTCTCGCCCGGGTCCAGCTTCCCCTTGGGGTGCGACCAGTCGTCGTAGCGCGGCCGGTGCACCAGCGCCACCTCGACCCCGCCGCCGCCCGCGACGGGACGCCACAGCACGCAGCCGGCCGCCCGGATCACCACCGGGGCGGGCTCACCGTTCCGCTGCGGCTCACCGTTCCGCTGTGGCTCAACCTCCCGTGCCACGCCGCTTCCTCCGGGCCTCGATCAACGTCTCCTGGACCCGCCGCAGCGGGTTCCCCTCGGCGTCCCTCGCGTGCCGTTCCCAGCGGCCCTCCGAGTCCAGGTGCCAGGACTCGGTCCGGTCCGAGGTGCCGGTGGCCAGCAGCCGCGTCAACGTGGAGCGGTGCGCCGGGTCGGCGACCCTGACCAGCACCTCGATCCGCCGGTCCAGGTTGCGGTGCATCAGGTCGGCGCTGCCCAGCCACACCTCCGGGTCGCCGGCGTTGGCGAACGCGTAGACCCGGGAGTGCTCCAGGAACCGGCCCAGCACGCTGCGCACCCGGATGTTCTCCGAGAGCCCAGGGACTCCGGGCCGCAGGGCGCAGATGCCGCGCACCCACACGTCGACCGGGACGCCGGCCTGGGAGGCGCGGTAGAGGGCGTCGATCACGGCCTCGTCCACGATGGAGTTGGCCTTGAACCTGACCCAGGCGGGCCGGCCGGCCCGGTGGTTCTCGATCTCGCGGCCGATCCGGGAGACCAGGCCCTCGCGCAGCGAGCGCGGGGCGACCAGCAGGCGGCGGTAGTTGTCGCGGCGGGAGTAGCCGGAGAGCCGGTTGAACAGGTCGGACAGGTCGGCGCCCACGTCCTGGTCGGCGGTGAGCAGGCCGAGGTCCTCGTAGACCCTCGCCGTCTTGGGGTGGTAGTTCCCGGTGCCGACGTGGGCGTAGCGGCGCAGTTCCTCGCCCTCCTGGCGGACGACGAGGGAGAGCTTGCAGTGCGTCTTCAGCCCGACCAGCCCGTAGACGACGTGGCAGCCGGACTCCTCCAGCTTGCGCGCCCACTTGATGTTGGCGTGCTCGTCGAAGCGGGCCTTGATCTCCACCAACACCAGGACCTGCTTGCCGGACTCGGCCGCGTCGATCAGGGCGTCCACGATGGGCGAGTCGCCCGAGGTGCGGTAGAGGGTCTGCTTGATCGCCAGCACGTCGGGGTCGGCGGCGGCCTGTTCCAGGAACGCCTGGACCGAGGTGGAGAACGAGTCGTACGGGTGGTGGAGCAGCACGTCGCGGGTGCGGAGCGCGGCGAAGACGTCCGGCGGCGAGGCGGACTCGACCTCGGCCAGGTCGCGGTGGGTGCCGGCGACGAACTTGGGGTACTTCAGCTCGGGACGGTCGAGTTCGGCGATCGAGCCGAGCCCGGTCAGGTCCAGCGGACCCGGCACCGCGATGACCTCCTCGCGGCGGATCTTCAGCTCGCGGACCAGCAGGTCCAGCACCTCGGAGTCGATGGACTCCTCGACCTCGAGCCGGACCGGCGGCCCGAAGCGGCGGCGCAGCAGCTCCTTCTCCAGCGCCTGGAGGAGGTTCTCCGCGTCGTCCTCCTCGACCTCCAGGTCCTCGTTGCGGGTGACCCGGAAGACGTGGTGGGCGAGCACCTCCATCCCGGGGAACAGCTCCTCCAGATGGGCGGCGATCACGTCCTCGACGGGAACGTAGCGCTGCGGCGAGACCTCAAGGAAGCGGGACAGCAGCGGCGGGACCTTGACGCGGGCGAAGTGGCGGTGGCCGCTGGCGGGGTTGCGGACGACGACCGCGAGGTTGAGCGAGAGCCCGGATATGTAGGGGAACGGGTGCGCCGGATCGACCGCCAGCGGGGTCAGCACCGGGAAGATGCGCTTGCGGAAGAAGGAGAAGAGCGCGGTCTGCTCGTGCTCCGCGAGGTCGGGCCAGCGCAGCAGGTGGATGCCCTGCTCGGCCAGGAGCGGGTTGACCTCGCGCTGGTAGCAGGTGGCCTGCCGGGCGAGCTGCTCCCTGGCCAGCGCCCACGTGTCCTCCAGCACCTCGCGGGGCGGGCGGCCGGTGAGGGAACGGGTCGCGACGCCGGTGGCGATCCGACGCTTGAGCCCGGCGACCCGCACCATGAAGAACTCGTCGAGGTTGCTGGCGAAGATCGCCAGGAAGTTGGCCCGCTCCAGGAGCGGGGTGCTCGGGTCCTCGGCCAGCTCCAACACCCGCTCGTTGAACGCCAGCCAGGACCGTTCCCGATCGAGGAAACGGTCCTGCGGGAGCGGGGGCAGCGCCGCGTTCTCGGCGGTGGACTCGGCGGTGGACTCCGACACGGCCTCGCGCCCCGACAGCTCGGCGTCGAGCGCGGAGGGCGACTCGCCGTCGGCGAGTTCGCCCAGCTCGCCCAGGCCGTTGGGGCCGCCGGTGCCCGCCGGGTCGTGCGGCCCGGCGGGCGGGGCGCCCGGGCCGGGGCCTGGCGCGGCCACG
>NZ_RFFJ01000245.1 GCF_003696235.1 Streptomyces triticirhizae | reverse complement strand
CCGGCGCCCGCGCCGCCCCACAGCAGCCCGCCCCTGGCGCCGGCGTCGGCCGCGAACCAGCCGACGAAGGCCACCGGGAGCAGCGCTCCGATGTTCTCGTTGATCGCCCGCACCTCGGACGCCGCCGAGGCGCAGCGCGCGCACTCCGCCAGGTGCCGGCGCAGCCCGCGCTCCGCGCGCGTGCGCAGCCCGCCCCTGGCGAACGCGCCCAGCCGCTCGGCATAGCCGGCGCACTCCCCGCCCTCGGTCAGCGTCCGGCTCACATGCTCCTGGAGGAACGCCTGCTTGAGCCCCTCCCGCGCCCGGTGCGCCAACACGGCCGTGGCGTTGGGCGTCAGCCCCAGCAGCGGCGCCACGTCGCGCGGGGAGGCCTCCTCGACCGTGGTGTGCCACAGCACCGTCTGCCAGCGCTCCGGCAGGCTGCGGAACGCCCGCACCGCCATGGAGCGTTCGGCCTCCCGCATCGCCCGGACCTCGGCGGCCAGCTCGTCGGCGCTGGCGCGGCCGGCCCGCGCCGCCGCGTCGGAGAGCGCGAACACCGCGAAGTCCTCGACCAGTTGCTCGCGCTTCGCGGTGCGCGCCCACTCGGCGGCGACCCGGCGGACCGAGGTCAGCAGGTACGCCCGCACGGCGGTGCGCGGACCCGCGCCGCCCCGCACCGCCTGGAGGGTCGCGGCGAAGACCTCGTTGGTCAGGTCGTCGGCGGTGTCCGCGTCCCGGCAACAGGTGCGCGCATACCGGCGCACGGCGTCCGCGTGGCGCCGGTACAGCTCGTCGTACGCCCCCTGTTCGCCCCGACGCATCCGGTCGATCAGCTCAAGGTCCGCCGTGCCCGAGCGCTCCTCGCGCTGGCGCGGCACCGTGGACTCCTCGGAGAGTTCGTCCCGCCCCTCAAAGTCCATCCGGCCCGCCCCAGTTGTCGTCGGTCGTCGTCGCCATGCCGTTGTTTACACGATTGTCAGCACCGACGTCAGGCTGCCATGCCCGCCCGCCAACCGGGTAGGGGCGTCCGGCAAACCACCCTTTCGGGCGGTGTACCAAGCGCTTTCCCGTGCGCCGCACGCCCCGAACGCGGCGCACGCGCTCCTCGCGCACACCCAGAGGACGCCCCCGCGCTCCGGGGCCGGGACGGGCCGGCCCCGAGCGCGACGGTCAACTCCGGCCGGAACGGCTCCCGTTGGCTCACCGCCCGCCCGGACGCAGCCCCTGGAGCAGTATCTCCAGCAACCGCGCCTCGGCCGCCGTCTGCCGGGTCGGATCGTCCAGCCTCGGCGGCGTGGTCGCTATCACCAACAGCAGGTCCGCCACGGTGACATCGGCCCGCAGCTGCCCGGCCGCCCGGGTCCGTTCCACCAACTGCTCGACGGCGGCCAGCAGTTCACCGGACTCGGCGCCCACGCCCGGCACGGCGGCCTCCGAGGCGCCCGCGCCCGCGCCGCTGCGCCCGCACATCCTGCTGTTCCGCGACCCGCCGCCCAACGGCGCCCCCGGCGGGCTGCCCTCGGCCGCCGACGCGGCACGTGACCTCGCGTTCGGCCGTGGCGTCGGCCTCGACGAGCTGAGCTGCGAGGAGGGCGAGCCGCTGGTCGCGGTCGCCGAACTGCTCGCCAGGACGGACTTCGCCGCCGTCTACCTGACGCTCGCCGCAGGGCACCACGGCTGACGCCTCACCCCAGCACAGAAAGACGCTCATGGACCGCCTCCAGAACACCATCAGGCCCTACGCCTGGGGCTCCACCACCGCGCTGCCCGAGCTGTTGGGCACCGAGCCGACCGGCGAGCCTCAGGCCGAGCTGTGGATGGGCGCCCACCCCGGCGCGCCCTCCCGCCTCGACCGGGGCGAGGGCCCCGTCTCGCTGGCCGACGTCATCGACGCCGACCCCGCCGGCGAGCTGGGCGAGCCCACCGTCGCCGCCTTCGGGCCCCGACTCCCGTTCCTGCTCAAGCTGTTGGCGGCCGGCAGCGCGCTCTCGCTCCAGGTCCACCCGAACCTCGAACAGGCCGCCGCCGGCTTCGCCGAGGAGGAGGCCAACGGCGTCCCGTTGGACGCCCCGCACCGCAACTACCGGGACGCCAACCACAAGCCCGAGCTGATCTGCGCCCTCACCCCGTTCGACGGGCTCTGCGGCTTCCGCCCCGCCGCCGAGACCGCCGAGCTGCTCGACGCGCTGGGCGTCGACGAACTCAAGCCCTACGCCGACCTGTTGCGCGCCCGCCCCGAGAGCGACGCGCTGCGCGAGGTCTTCACCGCCGTGCTGACGGCCGACCCCGAGGCCATGGCCAGGACCGTGGAACACGCGGCGGCCGCCGCCGCCCGCCGCGTCGCCGAGGCGCCCGACGCCCCGTTCGCCGACGCCTACGACGCCTACGTCCGGATCGCCCGCCAGTACCCGGGCGACCCCGGGGTCATCGCGGCCATGCTGCTCAACCACGTCCGACTGGCCCCCGGCGAGGCCCTGTTCCTGGGCGCCGGGGTGCCGCACGCCTACCTCGACGGGCTCGGCGTCGAGATCATGGCCAACTCGGACAACGTGCTGCGCTGCGGCCTCACCCCCAAGCACGTCGACGTTCCCGAACTGCTGCGCATCGTGCGCTTCGAGGCCGGCGACCCCGGGGTGCTGCGGCCCGAACCCGACGCCGACGGCGCCGAGCGGTACGCGACGCCGATCGACGAGTTCCAGCTCTCCCGCTACCTGTCCGCCGACGGCGCCCGCACCGGCCTGCCCCACGACCGCCCGCAGATCCTCCTCTGCGTCCAGGGACGCGTCACCCTGCACGGGGCGGACGACTCCCGGCTCGACCTCGCGCCGGGCGAGTCCGCGTTCGCCCGCGCCGGGGAGAACGTCGAACTGGCCGGCGCGGGAACGCTGTTCCGCGCCACCGTCGCCGACCGCCCCGCGCGCTGACCGCCGGGGGCGGCGGCCGGCAACGTTCGGCGCCGGCTGGCCGAGATATGACCGTTCGCATAGTGCCGCCCGGGGCTCGCGGTGTACATTCGGTCCGTTACCAGACGTCGTTGCTGATGGCAGTCGGGTGCGGAGCCGAGCAGGCGCCGCTCAGCCCGGCCGAGGGGTAAGAAGGCCCTCCGACGGACCGTGGCGCAGCGGACGCCCGTCCCCGCAACCCCGGGGGATCGCGGGTGTCGCCGCCGTCGCCTCCTGTCCGCCCACACTCATCTTCGCGTGAGGAGCAGCCGTCATGACAACGACCGCAACCGCCGCTCAGGACTTCAAGGTCGCCGATCTGTCGCTGGCCGAGTTCGGCCGCAAGGAAATCACCCTGGCCGAGCACGAGATGCCCGGTCTGATGGCGATCCGTGAGGAGTACGCGGCCAGCCAGCCGCTCGCCGGCGCCCGGATCACCGGCTCGCTGCACATGACCGTCCAGACGGCCGTGCTGATCGAGACCCTGGTCGCGCTCGGCGCCCAGGTCCGCTGGGCCTCGTGCAATATCTTCTCCACCCAGGACCACGCCGCCGCCGCGATCGCCGCCGCCGGCATCCCCGTCTTCGCCTGGAAGGGCGAGACGCTGGAGGAGTACTGGTGGTGCACGGAGCGCGCGCTGACCTGGCCGGACACCCCGACCGGCGGCCCCAACATGATCCTCGACGACGGCGGCGACGCCACCCTCCTGCTGCACAAGGGCGTCGAGTACGAGAAGAGCGGCAAGGTGCCGGACGTCTCGACCGCCGAGAACGAGGAGCACGAGGTCATCCTCAAGCTCCTCACCCGCACCCTCGCCGAGACGCCGCAGAAGTGGACCCAGGCCGCCTCCGAGATCAGGGGCGTGACCGAGGAGACCACCACCGGAGTGCACCGCCTCTACGAGATGTTCCGCGAGGGGACGCTCCTCTTCCCGGCCATCAACGTCAACGACTCGGTCACCAAGTCCAAGTTCGACAACAAGTACGGCTGCCGCCACTCCCTGATCGACGGCATCAACCGCGCCACCGACGTGCTCATCGGCGGCAAGGTCGCCGTGGTCTGCGGCTACGGCGATGTCGGCAAGGGCTGCGCCGAGTCCCTGCGCGGCCAGGGCGCCCGGGTGATCATCACCGAGATCGACCCGATCTGTGCCCTCCAGGCCGCCATGGACGGCTACCAGGTGGCCCGCCTCGACGACGTCGTCGAGACCGCCGACATCTTCGTCACCGCCACCGGGAACCGCGACATCATCCTCGCCTCCCACATGCGGCGGATGAAGCACCAGGCGATCGTCGGCAACATCGGCCACTTCGACAACGAGATCGACATGGCCGGCCTCGCCGCGCTCCCCGGCGTCGTCAGGGAAGAGGTCAAGCCCCAGGTGCACACCTGGACCTTCCCCGACGGGCACAACATCATCGTGCTCTCCGAGGGCCGCCTGTTGAACCTGGGCAACGCCACCGGACACCCGTCGTTCGTGATGTCCAACAGCTTCGCCAACCAGACCATCGCCCAGATCGAACTCTTCACCAAACAGAGCGAGTACCCGACCGGCGTCTACGTCCTGCCGAAGCACCTCGACGAGAAGGTCGCCCGCCTCCACCTGAAGGCACTCGGCGCCGAACTCACCGAGCTGACCGAGGACCAGGCGAGCTACCTCGGCATCCCGGTCGAGGGCCCCTACAAGCCGGACCACTACCGGTACTGACCCCGCCGGCCGCCCGGGCCCGCCGCACGCCGGCGCGCCCGGGCGGCCCGCCCCTGCCCACTCATGCCCCAAGGCCGATACAGCATCAGCGACCCTGAGGACGGCACCCCCCTCGGCGAGGAGCGCTTCCGCTGCGCCCCCGGGCCTGCGGGCTGGCGTTACACCGGCGAGCTGACCGCGCCCGACGGCGCGCCCCGCCTCGACACCGACCTCACCCTCGACGCCCTGGGCCGCCAGCTCCGCGTCGAACTCCGCGCCGGCGGCTGGCAGTTGCGCGGCGGCGCCCTGGACGGGCTGACCTGGGTCCGGATGGACGCCGCCGGCACCACGGCCGACGAGGGCAACGCCCGGGCCGCCGCCTTCAGCGGCCCGTCTCCCGGCTTCCTGGTCGCCGTCGCCCGCCTGCTCAGGCTCGGCCGGGACCCGGAGGCCGAACGCCCCGGCAGCGCCCGGGTCCGCCTCGTCACCGTCACGCCACCGGCGCTCGCCACCCGCACCCGCGACGAGAGCTGGACCCACCTCGGCAGCGAGACCCACCCCACGGACAGCGGGCCGCTGATCGTGGACGCCTACGAGGTCGCCGACCTGGAGACCGGGGAACGCCACACCGTCCACCTCGCCGGCGACGTGGTGCTCGCCGCACCCGGCGTCGAACTGGAGGAGCTGGACTCCCCGCCCTCGCGCTAGAACGGCGGCGCGAAGCCCGTCCGACGCCCCGGCTCGGCCACCGGCTCCCCGCCGGCCTCCGGCCGCCCGGGTATCGCGGGCGGCGAGGCCGCCGCCGCACCCCCACTCCCGGCCGGCTCCGCCACCGCGCCGACGATCGGCTGAAAACCGCCGGCCGCCGGCACCCCGGCCGCCGCGTCCACCGCACCCCCGCCCGGCACCACCCGGGCCGCCTCCTCCCGCCGCCGCTCAGCCAGCAGCGCCGCCAGGAACTCCACCGGAGAGACCCCCTCCGGCGGCGGCTCCCCGACCCGCGCCAGCACGTCCTCGGCCAGCCGCACCGCCAACGACCGCGCCACCGCCGGGTCCAACTGCCCCTCGCGGCCGAGGAAACGCCGCACCGTCAGCCACAGCTCGTCCGGCACCTGCGACAGATCCACCTCGGCGAACCGCCCGGCAAGCGCGGGCGGCGCCACCGGCACCGACGTCCGCCGCCGACGCGCGGTGCCAGCGACCCGCTCGCGCACCACCAGCGTCCCCGCGAACACGTCCCCCAGCCGCCGCCCCCGCGCCGAGACCAGCGAGGCCACACAGGCCACCGACCCGGCCGTCATCAGCAGCTCGACAAAGCCGATGGCCCCCCGCACCAGCGCATGACGGAACCGGATCGGCCCGCCGTCCTCCCGAACCACCCGCAGCCCGCAGATCGCCTTCCCCAGCGAACGCCCGTGGCTGAGCGTCTCCACCAGGACCGGCCCCCCGACCACCACCAACAGGAGCAACGCCACCTGCACCGCCATGGCCGCCGCCGTCCCCAGCGGCAGGACCGTGCTCAACACGACCACGGAGAGCAGCAGATAGAGGCCCACGACCACCGCCAGATCGATGGCCACCGCCAGCGCCCGGCTCGGCAGCCGCGCCGGTTGGAGCCCGAGGACCACCGCATCCCCCGTGACCAGCTGGCCGTTCATGGACCGCCCCCTCTCCCCGGACGCTCTGGGCTGTTTCGACTTCCGCTGGACAGTGTGACACCGGGGTCTGACAAGCTGCCTCCCATGGACCTCGACGTGTTTGTCGCCGCACACCGAGCGGAGTGGGAACGGCTCGACGCCCTGATCCGCCGCCGTCGTGGCCGGCTCACCGGAGCCGAGGCCGACGAGCTGGTCCTTCTCTACCAACGGGTGGCCACCCAGCTCTCCCAGCTCCAGTCCACGGCCCCCGACCCCGCGCTCACCAGCCGCCTCACCACCCTGGTCGCCCGGGCGCGCAGCGCCGTCGTGGGCACCCGCAGGGCGACCTGGCGGGACGCGGTCCTCTTCTTCACCGCCCGGTTTCCCGCCGCCTGCTACCGCACCCGGCACTGGTGGGTCCCCACCGCGCTGTTGTTCACCGGCCTGGTCGCCGCCCTCGGCTGGTGGATCGCGGACAGCCCCCAGGTCCAGGCGAGCATCGCGGCCCCCGAGGAACTGCGCGAGATGACCCGGCCTGGCGGCGCCTACGAGTCCTACTACTCCAGCAGCCCGGCCGCCGCCTTCTCCGCCCAGGTGTGGACCAACAACGCCCAGGTCGCCGGGATGTCCCTGACCTTCGGCGCCCTGCTCGGCCTCCCCGTCCTGTGGGTCCTCTTCCAGAACGCGGTCAACGTCGCCACCGGCGTGGGCCTGATGGCCTCGGCCGACCGACTCGACGTGTTCCTCGGGCTGATCCTGCCGCACGGCCTGCTGGAGTTGACCGCCGTCTTCGTCGCCGCCGGCGTCGGGCTCCGCCTCGGCTGGACCGTCGTCGACCCCGGCCGGCGTCCGAGGACGACGGCCCTGGCCCAGGAGGGGCGCGCGGCCCTGGGCATGGCGGTCGGCCTGGCGGCCGTGCTCCTGGTCTCCGGCGCGATCGAGGGCTTCGTCACCCCGTCGGGGCTCCCCACCTGGGCACGGATCGCCATCGGCGTCGCCGCCGAACTGGCCTTCCTCGCCTATGTCTTCGTCCTGGGCCGCCGCGCGGTCGAGGCAGGGGAAACGGGCGACGTGGCGGCCGGGGACCGCCCGGTGGAGGCCCCGGTCGCCGCCTGAGCGAGCCTGGCTTGACGCTGCCCCGGCAGGAGCGTAACGTTCTCCGAGCTGCCACCAGGCGGTCGCCTGTGGGTTGCCCTGGAGCAGCGTCTTGCCGCCATGTGTGGCACCCACTTCGTGTGAACCTGATTCCCGGTGAGGGTTTGTTTCGGTGTGTCCGAAGCATGTCCGCGCGGGGGTTCGGAAGCCCGGATTTGGAATTCGGGTGGGGTTGGTTCTAAAGTAGTGGACACAGCGAAGGGAAGCGCCCGGAGGGCCCCGAGGGGGGTTTGATGGAAGCGTCCGTTCCTTGAGAACTCAACAGTGTGCCAAAAGTCAATGCCAGATTTTTGAGTTGTTTGCGAGGATGTTCGAGCAT
>NZ_RFFJ01000244.1 GCF_003696235.1 Streptomyces triticirhizae | reverse complement strand
CGCGCCGGCGCGCACCATGGCGCCCACCGTGCCCGCGCCGGCCGTCGCCCGGGGCATCTCGGTCCCCGGGCCCCGCGCCCCTCGCGCCCTTCTCACCTGGACCCCTCCTCCAGCCGCGACGGCGGTCGCGGGCCGCCGGTGGGCTACTGCTCGTTCTCGTCTCGCTCCGTCGCCAGGCGCCGCACCGCCTCGGCGAACGCCTCGCCGCGCACGGTGTAGTTGGTGAACATGTCCATTGACGCACAGGCCGGCGCCAACAGGACGGTGTCCCCGGGGCCGGCCAGGCGGGCCGCCTCGCGCACCGCCGCCGCCATCGCCCCAGTGTCGGTCCGTTCGAGGTCGACGACCGGCACATCCGGCGCGTGTCGCGCCAACGCCTCGGCGATCAGCGCCCGGTCACGGCCGATCAGCACCACCCCGCGCAGCCGGTCGGCGGCGGCGGCGACCAGCTCGTCGAACGTGGCGCCCTTGGCCAGCCCGCCGGCCAGCCAGACCACGGAGGGGTAGGCGCCCAGCGAGGCGGCGGCGGCATGGGTGTTGGTGGCCTTGGAGTCGTCCACGTACTGCACGCCCGCCACCCGCGCCACGGTGGAGATGCGGTGCGGGTCGGGCGTGAAGGCGCGCAGCCCGGCGCGGACCGCGTCCGGGCGCACGCCGTAGGCGCGGGCCAGGGCGGCGGCGGCCAGGGCGTTGGCGACGTTGTGCGGGGCCGGCGGGTCCACGTCGGCGACCTGGCCCAGCTCCTCGGCCACCTCCCGGCTCTCGACGAAGGCGCGGTCCACCAACAGGCCCTCGACGACGCCGAGTTGCCCGGGGGCCGGCGGGCCGACGGTGAAGCCGACGGCCCGGCAGCCCTCGACCACGTCGGCGGCCCGCACCAGCCCCTCGGTGGCCGGGTCGGCCACGTTGTAGACGCAGGCGACCTCGTTGCCCTCGTAGATCCGGCCCTTGTCGGCGGCGTAGGCGGCCATCGAGCCGTGCCAGTCGAGGTGGTCGGGCGCGAGGTTGAGCACGGCGGCCGAGTGGGCCCGCACGGAGGGCGCCCAGTGCAGCTGGTAGCTGGAGAGTTCGACGGCGAGCACGTCGAGCGGGGGCTCGCTGAGGACCACGTCGAGCAGCGGGGTGCCGATGTTGCCGACGGCGGCGGTGCGCAGCCCGGCGGCGGTCAGGATCGACGCCAGCATCCCGGTCGTCGTGGTCTTGCCGTTGGTGCCGGTGACGGCGAGCCAGGGCGCGGCGTTCGGGCCGCGCAGCCGCCAGGCCAGCTCGACGTCGCCCCACACCTCGACGCCGGCCTCGGCGGCGGCCGCGAACAGCGGGTGGTCGGGCCGCCAGCCGGGCGAGGTGACGACCAGCTCGGTGCCCTTGGGCAGCGCGTCGGCCTCGCCGAGGCGGACCTCGACGCCGGCGGCGGTCAACCGCTCCGCCTGCTCCCGCTGCCGCTCGCCGCTGCCGGCGTCGACCAGGGTCACCTCGGCGCCCAGGTCCAGCAGCGCGCGGGCCGCGCTGCCGCCGCTGACACCCAGGCCGGCGACGGTGACCCGGCGGCCGACGAACCCGTTCCCGCTCACCAGTCAGTCACCCACGTTCCGTAGAAGATGCCGATGCCGACGATCACGCACATGCCCTGGATGATCCAGAACCTGACGACCACCAGC
Source organism: Streptomyces triticirhizae (assembly GCF_003696235.1). Taxonomy (GTDB): domain Bacteria; phylum Actinomycetota; class Actinomycetes; order Streptomycetales; family Streptomycetaceae; genus Streptomyces; species Streptomyces triticirhizae. Next base: position 6,174 of record NZ_RFFJ01000244.1, on the reverse strand, counting down.
ACCTCGCTCCAGCCCTTCAGCTCGAAGTGGTGCTGGAGCGGCGCCATCTTGAAGACGCGTCTGCCGGTGAGCTTGAACGAGCCGACCTGGATGACCACCGACATGGTGATCAGCACGAACAGGCCGCCGAGGACGGCCAGCAGCAGCTCGGTGCGGGAGACGATGGCCAGGCCGGCCAGGGCGCCGCCCAGGGCCAGGGAGCCGGTGTCGCCCATGAAGATCTTGGCGGGTGAGGTGTTCCACCACAGGAAGCCGAAGAGCGCGCCCATCAGGGCCGCCGCGACCACCGCGCCGTCCAGCGGGTCGCGCACCTCGTAACAGGTGACGCTGGCGGTCTCGAACTCCGCGCAGGTCTGCCCGTACTGCCAGACGCCGATGAAGACGTAGGCGCCGAAGACCATCACGGCGGCGCCGGTGGCCAGGCCGTCCAGACCGTCGGTGAGGTTCACGCCGTTGGACATGGCCAGGATCATGAACAGCGCCCACAGCACGAAGAGCACCGGGCCGATCGACCAGCCGAAGTCCTGGGTGAACGAGATGTGGGTGGAGGCCGGCGTCAGCTCGCGGGCGTCCGCGAAGTTCAGCGAGAGGATCGCGAAGGTGACGCCGACGATGAACTGGCCCAGCATCTTGGCGCCGGCCCGCAGGCCCAGGCTGCGCCGGCGGACGATCTTGATGTAGTCGTCGAGGAAGCCGACCAGGCCCATGCCGGCCATCAGGAAGAGCACCAACACGCCGGAGAAGCTCGGCGGTTGGCCGGTGAGCAGCTTGGTCGCGCCGTAGGCGATCAGGGTGGCCAGGATGAACGCGATGCCGCCCATGGTCGGCGTGCCGCGCTTGCTGTGGTGGTCGCGCGGCCCGTCGTCCCTGATGTACTGCCCGTAGCCCCGGCGGGCGAGGAGCTTGATCAGCAGCGGGGTGCCGATCAGGGTCAGGAAGAGCCCGATGGCTCCGGAGAAGAGGATCTGCCTCATCGGGCGGCGACCTCACCATCACCGTCGGCCGCGAGCGACAGGGCCACCTGCTCCAGGCCCACCGCCCTGGACGCCTTCACCAGGACCACGTCCCCCGGTCGCAACTGACCGCGCAGCAGCTCGACCGCTGCCTGTGCGTCGGACACACGCACCGACTCCTCACCCCACGAACCCTCGTTCTTCGCGCCCATGTCCAGCCAGGCGGCCTCCTGACCGCCCACGGACACAAGCCTGTTGACGTTGAGCCGGACGGCGAGCCGTCCGACGGCGTCGTGCTCGGCCAACGCGTCGTCGCCCAGCTCGGCCATCTCGCCGAGCACCGCCCATGTGCGTCCGCCCTCGGCGGCGCCCATGTGCACCAGCGTGCGCAGCGCGGCGCGCATGGAGTCGGGGTTGGCGTTGTAGGCGTCGTTGACGACCACCACGCCGTCCGCCCGCTTGGTGACCTCCATCCGCCACTTCGAGAGCGGTTCCGCTCCGGCCAGGGTTTCCGCGATGGCCGGGGTGGACATGCCTACCTCGTGCGCCACGGCCGCCGCGGCAAGCGCGTTCGACACATGGTGCTCACCGTACAGCCGCATCGTCACATCGGCGCACCCGGCCGGGGTTACGAGCGTGAACGCCGGGCGGCCCTCGGGGGTCAGGCGCGCGTTCTCGGCGCGGACGTGGGCCTCGGCGGACTCGCCGAAGAGCAGCACCCGGGCCCTGGTGCGCTCGCTCATCGCGCGCACCAGCGGGTCGTCGGCGTTGAGCACGGCGACGCCGCCCTCCTCGGCCGGCGGCAGCGCCTCCACCAACTCGCCTTTGGCCAGGGCGATCGTCTCCCGGCTGCCGAACTCGCCGAGGTGCGCGGTGCCGACGTTGAGGACCGCGCCGATCCGGGGCGGGGTCAGCTCGGTCAGCGCGCGGATGTGGCCGACGCCCCGCGCGCCCATCTCCAGCACCAGGTGACGGGTCGTCTCGTTCGCGCCGAGCACGGTCAGCGGCAGGCCGATCTCGTTGTTGTAGGAGCCCGGCGTCCAGACCGTGGGCCCGGTGGTGCGCAGCAGCTGGGCGATCAGGTCCTTGGTGCTGGTCTTGCCGGCGGAGCCGGTGAGCGCGACGACGTTGGGGCCGAGCGCGCGCACCGCGTGCGCGGCCAGCGCGCTGAGCGCGGCGACCACGTCGTCCACGACGACGGCCGGCACGCCGACGGGGCGGGCGGCGAGCACCAGCGCCGCGCCGTCGGCGACGGCGCGGGCGGCGAAGTCGTGCCCGTCCACGCGCTCGCCGGGCAGCGCGACGAAGAGCGATCCTGACTCGACCCGCCGGGAGTCGATGACCACGGGTCCCGTGACGCGCGGCGGCTCGGGAGGTATGTCGTGCGGCACTCCCCGCACGACCGTGGTGAGCTGGTCAACGGATAGGGGGATCACTTCAGCGGGCCTCGCCTGGCGTCGGTTGGTCGGTCGGGGGTTGGGCTCGGTCGTCGGGGCGCGTTCCGGCGCGGGCGCGGCGCTCGATGGCGGCGCGCAGCTCCACGCGGTCGTCGAACGGGCGGATCACGCCGGCGATGTCCTGGCCCTGCTCGTGTCCCTTGCCGGCGATCAGCACCGTGTCGCCCGGCTCGGCGCGGGCCACGGCGGCGGCGATGGCGGCGGCGCGGTCCTCCTCGACGAGGACGGTGCCGCGCTCGTGGACGGGGACCTCGGCGGCACCGGAGAGCATCGCGGCCAGGATGGCCAGCGGGTCCTCGGAGCGCGGGTTGTCGGAGGTGAGCACGGCGGTGTCGGCCAGCCGGGCCAGCGCGGCGCCCATCGCGGTGCGTTTGTGCGGGTCGCGGTCGCCGCCGCAGCCGAGCACCGCGTGCAGCCGCCCTTCGGTGACCTTGCGCAGCGCCTGGAGCACGGACTCGACGGCGGCCGGCTTGTGGGCGTAGTCCACCACGGCGAGGTAGGGCTGGCCGGCGCGCACCCGCTCCAGCCGGCCCGGCACCCCGGGCACCGCGCCCACGCCGCGCGCGGCGGTCGCCGGGTCGACGCCGGCGGCGTCCAGGGCGACGACGGCGGCCAGCGCGTTGGAGACGTTGAAAGGACCCGGCAGCGGCGCCTCGGCCCGCAGGGTGAGGCCGCCGGGGCCCAGCACGGTGAACGTGGAGCCCAGGGGCCCCAGTTCGACGTCGTCGGCGCGCCAGTCGGCGTCCGGGTGGCCCTCGGCCGAGTAGGTGGTCACCGGCACGCCGGCCTCGGCGACCAGCCGGCGGCCCCACTCGTCGTCGATGTTGACGACGGCGGCCCTGGACCTGGCCTTGGTGAACAGCTGTGCCTTGGCCCGGAAGTAGTCCTCCATGTCGAGGTGGAAGTCCAGGTGTTCCGGGCTGAGGTTGGTGAAGACGGCGACGTCGAAGACGCAGCCGTCGACGCGGCCCATGGTCAGCGCGTGGCTGGAGACCTCCATGGCCACCGAGCGGACCCCGCGTTCCCGCATCACGGCGAAGAGCGCCTGGAGGTCGGTGGCCTCCGGGGTGGTGTGCGTCGACTTCACCCGCTCGTCGCCGATACGGGTCTCCACGGTGCCGATCAGGCCGGTGGCCTCGCCGTCCTTGGCGGCCTCGCGGAGCCCGCCCTCGATCAGATAGGCCGTGGTGGTCTTGCCGGCCGTTCCGGTGACGCCGATCTGAAGCAGGTCGGCGCCCGGCTCGTGGTAGATCGCCGCCGCCAGCGCGCCGATGCGGGTGCGCGGGTCGGGCACGGTGATCACCGGCAGCCCGGTGGCGGCCGCGCGCTCGGCGCCGCCGGGGTCGGTGAGCACGGCGACCGCGCCCAGGCTCGCGGCCTGGGCGGCGAAGTCCGCGCCGTGGAAGCGCGCCCCCGGCAGCGCCGCGTAGAGGTCGCCGGGGAGCACCGCGCGCGAGTCGTGGGTGATGCCGGTGACCGGCGGGCCTTCGGGAACCTCGGCGCCCAGCGGCCCGGCCAGGGCGGCCAGCGGCACCGGCCGCAGCTGCCGGGGACGGGGGGCCGCCGGGGAGTGATCAGCTTGTGCCACGGCGGTGAGCGTACCGGGCGGGCCGGGGGTGGAGCGAAACGAGGTGGACCGGTCGGTGGTGGTTCTCACGTGCCTGTGCTCCGCTTTCTTCGGGGCGCTTTTCCTGGACTTCTCTGGGACTTTCCTGGGGGGCGTGCTGCTTCTGCCGGGGCGTTCCGCCTCTGCCGGGGGCGCCGCCGCGCTGGTCCGCCGTGGCGGCCCTCGCGGGGCGGCGGCTCGCCGGCCGCGTGGCGCGCCCCGGCGCTCCTCGTCCGCTACTCGTCCGGGTCGAAGGAGACGGGCAGCCCGCCGAACTCGGTTCCGGTGGGCGGCACCTGGAGCGCCGCCAGGGCGAACGCCATCACCTCGTTGAAGACCGGGCCGCACACCTCGCTGCCGGTGTAGGCGCCCTCGGTCGGGTTCTGCACCGCGCAGTAGACGGTGACCCGTGGCTGGTCGGCGGGGGCGAAGCCGGCGAACGAGGATGTGTAGCCGGAGTAGGCGCCGGTCTCGGGGTCCACCCGGTTGGAGGTGCCGGTCTTGCCGGCGACCCGGTAGCCGGGGATGCGGGCCGCCGAGCCGGTGCCGTCCTCGCTGGCGACGACGGTCTCCAGCATCTCGCCGAGCTGTTCGGCGGTCTCCTCGCTCACCACCCTGCTCCGCTCCGGCTCGGGCGCCGGCTCGAACTGGCCGTCGGGCCCGCGCCAGCCGCGCACCAGGCTCGGGGCGATCCGCTCGCCGCCGTTGGCGACCGTGGAGTAGACCGAGGCGGCCTGCACCGCGTTGATCGACAGGCCCTGGCCGAACGGGATCGTGTACTGCTGGGACGCGTTCCACTCGCCGGCCGGGGCGAGGATGCCGGCGGTCTCGCCGGGGAAGCCCAGGCCGGTGGGGCGGCCGAAGCCGAACGCGTCGAGGTAGGAGTGGAGCACCTCGTTGGCCTCGGGCTGGCTCTCGCCGAGCTGTTCGGCGGCCAGGATGGTGCCGATGTTGCTGGAGTGGGCGAGGACGCCGGCCAGGGTGAGGTAGAGCGTCTCGTGCTCCTCGTGGTCGGCGAAGCTCCGGTCCGCCCTGGGGAGGCGGTTGGGGACGGTGACATGGGTGCCGGGGGTGGCGGCCCGCTCCTCCAGCACGGCGGCCATGGTGACGAGCTTGCTGGTGGAGCCGGGCTCGAAGGCGTCCTGGAGGGCGGGGTTGCCGAGCAGTTCGGGGTCGGCCGAGGCGATGGCGTTGGGGTCGTAGCCGGGGGCGTTGGCCAGCGCCAGGATCTCGCCGGTGGTGGTGTCCTGGACCACCACATAGCCGCCGTCCGCGTCGGACGCCTCGACCTGCTCGCTGATGGCGTCCTGGGCGGCCCACTGGATGTCGCGGTCCAGGGTCAGCTCGACGTCCGAGCCGGGGACGGCGGGTTGCTCGCTCTCGCCGGCCGTCGGGACCCGGCGGCCGCCGGACTGGGCGTAGGTGATGGTGCCGTCCTCGCCGGCGAGCCGCTCGTCGAGCTGGGCCTCCAGGCCGCCCGCGCCCTGGCCCTCGCCGTTGACGAAGCCGAGCACGGCGGCGGCGAGGTCGCCGTTGGGGTAGACGCGCTTCTCGGTCTCGGTGGCGAAGACGCCGGAGAGCACCTGGTCGCCGGTGCCCTTGCTGGCCTGCTCGGCGAGGGTGCCGCGCAGGTCGCGGATCTGCCGCCAGGTCTGCGGGGTCTGCGCCCTGGCCAGCACCACATAGCGGGTCTCGGGGTCGTCCAACAGGTCGACCAGCTCCGCCTCGTCGCGGCCCAGGATCGGGGCGAGCAGCGCGGCGGCCTGCTCGGGGGCGTCGGCGACACCCGACTCCTCCTCGCTGAAGAGCAGCGGGTCGGCGGTGATGTCGTAGGCGTCGACGGTGGTGGCCAGCGCGGTGCCGGAACGGTCGGTGATGTCGCCGCGCTCGGCGGTCAGCGGCACCTGGACGTAGCGGTTGAGCGCGGCCTGCTCGGCGTAGGAGGCGGCGCCCACGGCCTGCACCTGGACGAGGCGGACCGCGAACACCAGCATCACCAGCGTCAGGCCGACGCCGACCAGGCGCAGTCGGGGGCGCGGGGTGGCCAGCCGCAGCGCGCTGGCGCGGTCGCGCTCCGGGCGTCCGCCGCGCGGGCGCGGGGGCCGGGGGGAAGTCATGGCGTCTCCGCTCCGCCGGGCGCCGTCCCGCCCGGCGCGCA
>NZ_RFFJ01000243.1 GCF_003696235.1 Streptomyces triticirhizae | reverse complement strand
GCCAGCGCGTCGGCGTCCACGTCCACGCCGACGGCCGTCGCCTCGGGCCGGGCCTCCAGCGCCCGCAGCGGCCAGGCGGCCTGCCCGCAGCCGAGGTCCAACAGGCGTGGGGCCGCCGGCCGTTGGCCCGCCGGGCCCAGCGCCCGGTCGAGCAGCGCGGCCACGGACGGCTCGCCGAGCGGCGCGGCGATCGGGTGCTCGGCATGGGTGATCAGATGGCGGTGGTACGGGGTGGCGTCGGCGCTCATGGCGGAAGCCTGGCATGGCGTCCGGCACACGGCATGGGAATTCCCGGGTCCTGATGCCAAGCTGCGCACATGAGCACCGCAGACGAGAAGACCGCGACGGAGACCCCGAGCGAGACCGCCGTTGTCGCACGGCTGCTGGCGGCGCTGCCGGCCGACGCCGTGCTCACCGACCCCGATGTGACCGCCTCCTACGCCCACGACATGGCCAGCTTCTGCCCGGCGGGCCGGCCGGCCGCCGTGGTGCTGCCCCGTTCCGTCGAGCAGGTCCAGGAGGTGCTGCGGATCTGCCACGCGCTGCGGGTGCCCGTGGTGCCGCAGGGCGCGCGGACCGGCCTGTCCGGCGCGGCCAACGCGGTGGACGGCTGCGTGGTGCTGTCGCTGCTGCGCATGGACCGGGTGCTGGAGATCGACCCGGTGAACCGGATCGCGGTGGTGGAGCCCGGCGTGGTCAACGCCGCCCTCTCCCGCGCCGTCGCCGAGCACGGGCTGAACTACCCGCCGGACCCGTCGAGTTGGGAACAGTGCACGATCGGCGGCAACATCGGCACCGGCTCGGGCGGGCTGTGCTGCGTCAAGTACGGGGTGACGGCCGAGTATGTGCTGGGCCTGGACGTGGTGTTGGCGGACGGCCGGCTGCTGCGGACCGGGCGGCGCACCGCGAAGGGCGTCGCCGGCTACGACCTGACCCGGCTCTTCGTGGGCGCCGAGGGCACGCTGGGCGTGGTGGTCCGCGCGGTGCTGGCGCTGCGGCCGGCGCCGCCGCGCCAGCTGGTGCTGGCGGCCGAGTTCGGCTCGGCGGCGGATGCCGGGGACGCGGTGGCGCGGATCATGGCCGCCGGACACACCCCCTCGCTGCTGGAGCTGATGGACGGCACCAGCGTGCGGGCCGTCAACCGGCTGACGAGGATGGGCCTGCCGGAGTCCACCCGGGCGCTGCTGCTGGCGGCGTTCGACACCCCTGAGGCGGCCGACGAGTTGGCGGCGGTCGGCGAGCTGTGCCGCGCCTCGGGCGCGAGCGAGGTGGTGCCGGCCGAGGACCAGGCCGAGTCGGAGATGCTGCTGGCCGCGCGCCGGGCGACGCTGCCGGCCCTTGAGGCGGTCACCGGGACGACGATGATCGACGACGTGTGCGTGCCGCGCGACCGGATGGCCGAGCTGATCGACGGGATCGCCGCCATCGCGGAGCGCGTGGATCTCACGATCGGCGTGGTCGCCCACGCCGGCGACGGCAACGCCCACCCCACGGTCTGCTTCGACGCGTCCGACCCGGACCAGGCGGCCAGGGCGCGGGCCTCGTTCGACGAGATCATGGCGCTGGGCCTGGAGTTGGGCGGCACCATCACGGGCGAGCACGGCGTCGGGGTGCTCAAGCGGGAGTGGCTGGCGCGGGAACTCGGCCCGGTGGGCGTGGAGTTGCAGCGCTCCATCCGGCAGGTCTTCGACCCGCGCGGCATCCTCAACCCGGGCAAGGTGCTGTGACGCCGCGCGGCGGGCCGCTCAGGGCAGGTACCAGCGCTGCCGGTCGTCGCCTTCCTCGCAGGGCTTCATCACCGCCTGCTGCCCCGAGCCCTGGGTGGTGAGGCAGCGTCCCTGGAAGTTGGTGAGGATGTAGGCGCCGCCGGAGGGTGTTACGGAACCCCAGTTCGGGTTGCCGAAGTAGTTGCCCAGCCTGGTGCCACCCGGACTGTTGTAGCCGGGGTTCAGCACCAGACCCGTCGAATCGCAGATGTGCAGCTCGGCGCCGATGGGGGTGTCCCTCCGCACCCAGCCACGGCTGGTGTCGCCGCCGGAGACGACGACGCCGTTGACCTCCGGTGGGCCGTCGGCCAGGCCCAACGGGAGTCCGTCGGCCACGTTGACGATCTGGCCCCAGTTGGCCCCGCCGCAGCCGTCCGGCGGGCCGTCGCCGCCGCCCGACGACGAACCGCCGCCCGATGACGAACCGCCGCCGGAGCCGGAGCCCGACGAGCCGCCCGAGGAACCGCCACCGCCGGAGGACGAACCGTCGCCGGACGACGAACCGCCGGACGAGCCGCCCGAGGAGCCGGAGCCGCCCGAGTCGCCGCCGCCGCTCGCGCTCCCGTCGCCGCCGCCCGCGCCGGCGGAGTCCTCCGCGTTCCCGGCGTCCTGACCGCCGTCGGCGTCCGGGTCCTCGCCTGGCTCCTCGTCCGGCTCGCCGTCGCCGCCCTCGTCGCCCGCCTCCTCGGACTCCTCGGGCTCCTCCGGGTCCTCGGCCTCCTCGGGGTCGCCGGACTCGGCGCCGGCGTCGGCGGTGGCCTCCTCCGGGCCCGGGGTCTCGGGCCCGCCCGCCTCGGCGCGCCAGGGCAGCCGCTCCACATAGACCAGCGTCACCGTGCCGCTGACCAACAGCGCCAGCGCCAGGGGCAGGCCCAACAGCAGCGCCCGGCGCCGCCGTTCGGGCGCGCGCTCCCGGTCCTCGCCGGGGGTGCCGGTGTCGCTCACCAGGGGCTCGCGGTCCTCGCCGCCGTCCCCGGCGGCGCCGCCCGCCTCGTCCGCGCCCGCGTCCTCGTCCGCGCCCGCGTCGTCCTCGTCCAACGGCCCGCCGGCCGCCACCCGGCGGGCCGCCGCCGCCATCGCGGCGGCGTCGGCGAAGCGGTCCTCAGGCGCCTTGGCCAGGGCGCGGGTGACGAAGCCCCGCACCGGCTCGGGTATCGCGTCCGGCAGCTCCGGCACCGGCTCCCGCACCTGCTTGAACAGGATCTCCACCGGCGACTCGCCGGTGAACGGCAGCGTCCCGGTGAGGAGTTGGTAGCAGACCACGCCCATCGCGTACTGGTCGGACGCGGGCACGGCGCCGCGCCCCTCGGCCTGTTCGGGCGCCATGTAGAGGGCGGTGCCGATCACCGAGCGCCCCTCGGTGATCTTGGTGCCGGCGGCGGGCCGGGCGATGCCGAAGTCGGTCACGGTGACCCGGTCGCCCTCGCGCAGCATCAGGTTGGACGGCTTGACGTCCCGGTGCACGATGTCCCGGAGGTGCGCGGCGTGCAGTCCGTCGAGTGCCTCGGCGGCGATGGCGAGCACCCGTTCCGGCGGCAGGGTGCCGTCCTCGTCGAGGACCGCGTCCAGCGACCGCCCCTCGACCAGTTCCATGACGATGAACGCCAGTCGTTCCCGGTCCTCGCCCTCGCCGTCCCCGCTCTCGCCGTAGTCGTGGACGGCGACGACGTTGGGGTGCTTGAGCGCCGCGAGAACGACCGCCTCGCGGCGGAAGCGGGCGCGGAACGACGCGTCCTCCAGCAGCTTGGGGCTGAGGACCTTGACGGCGACCTCCCGGGAGAGGACCTCGTCCTGGGCGCGCCACACGTCGCCCATGGCGCCGCCGCCTATCCGCTCCGTCACCGTGTACCGGTCGTTGAGCCGCGTCCCCCGCCGCACCATCCCGCGCCCCCGAAGCGTTAGTTGAAATAGTGACCACTGACGATCAACCGCATTGTTCCAGACGCCAGTTGATGCTCCCAGGGCACACCGGGCGTCGGCTCAGCCCTCGGCGGCCGGCCCCTGGGACCGCTCCTCGTGCGGCGTGCACAGCTCGTCCACCAGCAGGCGCCGCGACTCGGCCGGGTCGCGGACGAGTTCGGGGTGGAGCCGGGTGCGCCAGACCTCGGCGGCGCGGGGCAGGTTCCGGTCAAGCGAACGGCGCAGTATCCGCCTGGCGACCAGCAGCGGCACCGCGACCACCGGCCGCAGCACGCCCCGGCCCCTGGCGTTGACCAGCACCTCCACCTCCCAGGCGCCGCCGGCCGCCGGACGGGGCGTCACCCCGACCTCGCCGCCGACCAGCGAGTGCCGCACCCGCACCCGCAGCGGCGCGCGCCCGGCGGTGCCGGCCGCCGAGGCGTACCAGCGGGCGACGTCCAGCTCGGCCTGGAGGGTGAACCACCGCAGCCAGCGCCGCCGTTGCCGCCCCGGCCGGGAGACGGAGCCGTCGACCCGCAGCGTCGCCCGCTCGGGCCGCTCCACGCCGCGCAGCCTGAGGTCGGCGGCCAGCCGGGGGCTGGGCCCAGGGCCGAGCCGCTGGCCGTCCACCCGCAGCGCGACGCCGGCCGCCCGGTCCCACTCGACGAGCGTGACCCGGGGCGCGATGGCGTCCTTGGCCAGCGGGGCCGCCGTCTCCTCGTCCCTGCCGTAGACGGCGCCCGGCCGGGCGTGTTCGCCGGCGAGCAGCGCCACGCCCTGGACGGCCCTGCCGTCCTCGGAGCGCAGCCCGCGCCCCTCGGGGCGCAGGCTCTCCCAGACGTCGAAGGGCACAGCGACCGCCCGGGTCAGCTCGTCGCGGCTGAGGGTGGGGTCCAGGATGAGGGTGTGCTTGAGTCGTGCCATGGGCGCATCCTGCCGCACGGATCAGATTCGGCGAAGCTCCCAGAGCCGCCAGACGCCGCTCCCCGACACCAGGTGCTGAACGCCGGTGATCTCGTCGCGGCTGATGGTGAACCGCTTCTCCTGCCAGATCGGAATGATCGGGGCGTCCTCGGCGGCCAGTTCGTGGATGGCGAGGAAGGTGTCGGCGGCCAGCGCGCGGTTGGACACGGCCTGCGCCTCGGCGATCAGCTGGTCGATCCGCTCGTCGGAGAAGCCGGTGCCCATGCCGTCGCCCGGGCCCAGGATGCCGTCGGTGAACGTCGCCGGGTCGGGGAAGTCGGGCCGCCAGCCGATCAGATACGCGTCGTAGTCCCGCGCCGAGTAGACGCCGGGGATGAACTCGTCCCACTCGTAGTGGGCGACCTCCACCTCGAAGAGGCCGTCCTCCTCCAACTGCCGCTCGATCTCGGCCGCCTCCTCGTGGTTGGCGGCGCCCCGCGAGTAGGCGATCCCGAACGGCAGCGGCACCGGCAGCCCGGCGTTCACCATGCGCTGGCGCAGCACCTCGGGGTCCCGCTCGCGGTACTGGTCGAAGAACGGCGTGCCGTGGCCGGTGTAGCCCACCGGGATCAGCGAGTAGAGCGGCTCGACGGTGCCCTGCTGCACCTGGCTGGCGATCGAGTCCCGGTCCAGCAGCGCGGCGACGGTCTGCCGGGCCACCTGGGAGGCCATCGGCATTCCCTCGTCCGTGTTGAACGCCATCACGCGGATGGAGCCGGCCGTGTTCTCGGTGACGGGCCGCTGGGGGTCGCTGCGGTTGACGGCCGACATCACCTGGGGCGGCATCTTGCCGTCGTTGACGTCGAGTTCGCCGTTCTCCCAGGCGGCGGCGAGCTGCTCCTCGGCCGACTGCTCCTCGTCGCCATAGAAGTAGCGCACGGTGACGGGGAACTCGGGCGGCTCGTTGGCGCCCCGGTAGTTCGGGTTGGGCACCAGCTCGGCGGACTCGCCCTCGTTCCACGCCTCCAGCAGGAACGGTCCTGAGCCGTCGACCTGCCAGTCGTCGCGCAGCTCCAGCATCTCGTAGTTCTCCCGGTCCACGATGGCGCCGGGGCTGGCGGCGACCACGAACGGGAAGGTGGCGTCCGAGTGTTCCAGCTCGAAGATGATGTCCCGGCCGTCGACGCGGACCGCCACGAGGTTGGCCAGCAGCGCCGAGGGTCCCGCGTAGGAGAACTTCTCGTCCTCGGGGATGGAGTCGTCGGCGGCCTCCTGCTCGGCGCGTTCGGCCATCGCCTGGATGCGCTCGTAGGAGAACTTGACGTCCTCGGGGGTGATCGCCCGCCCGTTGCTGAACGTCAGGTCGTCCCTGAGGGTGCAGCGGTAGACCGTCAGCTCGTTGTCCGTGAAGCCACAGCTCTCGGCGGCGTCGGGCACCGGCTGCTCCCGGCCGTGCTCGAAGGTGAGCAGCGACTGGTAGAGGTTGCTCATCAGCGCCATGGCGGAGGCGTCATAGGCGCCGGCCGGGTCCACCATGGTGGGCGTGGAGGTGGTGCCGACCACGATCGGCTCCTCCGCCTCCTCCGTGGAACGGAACAACGCCCACCCGCCGATCGCGGCGGCGACCAGCGCCAGGGCCACCGCGATGCCTATGACCCCTTTGGCCCGGATACGTCGCACTCCCCGCGCCCTTTCTCGGAAGACCAGTTAGCGAGGCCCCAGATAACCACAGGCCACCACGGTCATCAGCAGGCAGGGGGGCAACGGACCGGCCACACTTCGGATGGTGGCCGGGCTGCTACCTGGAGCGAGCCGCCGGGCGCGCCGCCTGACGGAGCCTCACTCCGTCACGGCGCCGGGCACGTCGATCATGAACTCGACCTCGACCGGCCGCCCGCCGTCCAACCTGATCTCCACGCTCTGGGTGCCCAACTGCGGGGAGAACGCCGCCAACACGTAGTCGCCCACGTCGGGCGCGCGCACCTCGAAGGCGCCGTCCGCTCCGCTGCGGGTCTTGTCCAGGCTCCTGCCGCCGTCAACGCCGGAGAGGGTCACCACCGCGCGGGGCAGCGCCACGCCCAGCGAGTCCCGCACCCGCCCCCTGACGACGAGTTCCTCCCCCGTCCCTGCCAGCTCCGTCATGCCGATCTTTCCTCCAACACCGCGCGCTCCGTGTCCATCACGCTGTCAGTTTGTTCCCCCAGCGTTATCAAGGACACCAACGGCCGCCGAATAGTTGTCGCGTCGGGCCCGGCTGACACGAAAACCGGACACTCTCCGGGTCACCCCTAGGGGAACGCCCGGGGAGCCGGGCGCGCCGTTCGGGCCGTCCGGCGCGGTCACGCCGGGGCCCGTCGGGCGCGCGCCATGCCCCTGCCGTCCGTGTCACGCCTGGCGCGAGGCCAGCTCGACGACCGTGATGTCCGGATCGGCGCCGACCCGCACCGGCGGGCCGTAGGCGCCGGCGCCCCGGCTCACGTAGAGCTGGGTGTCCCCGTACCGCTCCAGGCCCGCCAGGGTCGGGTTGGCCAGCGCGGCGACATAGGTGACGGGCCACATCTGCCCGCCGTGGGTGTGCCCGGAGAGCTGGAGGTCCACGCCGTGGTTCACCGCCTCGTGGATCATCACCGGCTGGTGGGCCATCAGCACCGAGGCCCGCTCCGGGTCCCGGTCGCCGAGCGCCGCGTCGTAGTCGGGCCCGCCGAACTCGGTGCCCTCGCCGTCCACGTCGTTGACCCCGGCCAGGTCGAGGAACGGCAGCTCGCGCCGCTCGTTGACCAGCGGGGTGACGCCCAACTCCCGCACGTGGTCGATCCATTCGGCGGTCTCCACGTAGTACTCGTGGTTGCCGGTGACGAAGAACGCGCCGTCCCGCGCCCGCAGGTCGGCCAGCGGGGCGACGGCCGAACGCAGGTCGTCGACCTCGGCGTCCACCAGGTCGCCGACGATCGCGATGGCGTCGGGCTGGACCCCGTTGATCGCGTTGACCACCCGGCGGCAGTGGGCGCCGCCCAGCACCGGGCCCAGGTGGATGTCGCTGACCACCGCGATCCGGTAGCCGTGGCCGCCTCGGGGCAGCCGGGCCAGCGGAACCGTGACGCGTTTCACGCGCAGCCGGCGGGCGTTGACGGCGCCATAGCCGACGGTGCCGGCCGCCAGCAGCCCGGCGCCGACGGCTATCGAGCGGGAGACCAGCAGCCGGCGGCTCAGCTCGCCGGCGCCGGGGCCCTCGTCGCCGCCGCCCCCGGCGGGCGCCTCCGGCCCTTGCGGCCCGTCAGGTCCCTCGGGCCCGGCCGGCGGCCCCG
>NZ_RFFJ01000242.1 GCF_003696235.1 Streptomyces triticirhizae | reverse complement strand
GCCCGCGCTCGGCGCGCGAGCGGCCGGCGGCGGGAGCGCGCAGCGCTCCCCCGCCGTACCCCCCTCAACCGCCGGAGGCCAACGTGTCGCGGCAGAGCCGGTCCGCGAGTCGGGTGGTCTGGGGGAGCCGGACACCCACGGTCAGTGGGAGGGTGTGCGCGCAGGCGTCGTCCAGCGTCGTGCGATGGCCGGGCGAGACATACACCGGCCGCACCCCGTCCCGGGTGCGCAGCGCCCGGCCCACCTCGTCGCCCGCGTCGAGCAGCGGCGCGGTGGCGCCGCGCCCCGGCGCCAGCGGTCGCGGCGGTTCCCGGACGGCGAGGGGCGGCGGGTTCTTGGCGACGCCGATGGTCGGCAGGTCGGTGAGCACCCCCAGGTGGCTGGCGAGCCCGAAGCGGCGCGGGTGGGCCAGCCCGTAGCCGTCGCAGACCACCAGGTCGGGCGCGACGGTCAGCCGGTCGAGGGCCGCCAGCACGGCGGGCAGTTCACGGAACGCCAACAGCCCAGGAACATAGGGGAAGGCGACGGGCCCGGCGGCCGTGGCCTCCGCCACCACCTCCAGGGAGGCGGCGTCGAGGGCCACGGCCGCCGCCGCGACGAGGTCGCGGTCGTCGTCGTACGCCACGTCCACCCCGACCACCACCGTGCCGGGCGCCCCGGGCGCGGGGCCCGAGGAGTCCGCCACCACCCGTTCGCGCAGCCGCAGTTGGACCGCCACGGCCTCGGCCTCGCTGGCCGGCGTGGTGTGCGGGAGCGTCAGGTGGAGGGGCACGGGACGGGGCGGGGCGGGACGGGAACGGCTCAGCCGAGGTCCACCTGCGGGTAGAGCGGGTGCTTGGCGAGCAGGTCGGCGGAGCGGTCGGCGACCTCCTTGGCCACGCCCTCGGCGAGGACATAGGTGGCCTTGGACGGCTTGCCGCTCTTGGCGGTGCCGGGGGTGGTGCGGCTCAGCACGGTGTCGATCAGCTCGGCGACCTCGTCGAAGCCGTCGGCGGTCAGGCCCCGGGTGGTGAGCGCGGGGGTGCCCAGGCGGATGCCGGAGGTGTACCAGGCGCCGTTGGGGTCGCGGGGGATGGCGTTCCGGTTGGTGACGATGCCGGCGTCGAGCAGGGCGCCCTCGGCCTGGCGGCCGGTGAGGCCGTAGCCGGAGACGTCCAGCAGCACCAGGTGGTTGTCCGTGCCGCCGGTGACCAGCCGGGCGCCGCGCCGGGTCAGGCCGTCGGCGAGGGACTGGGCGTTGTCCACCACGCGCTGGGCGTAGTCCTGGAACGCGGGCTGGCGGGCCTCGGCCAGGGCGACGGCCTTGGCGGCCATCACGTGCGGCAGCGGGCCGCCGAGCACCATGGGGCAGCCACGGTCCACCTGGTCGGCGAGGGAGTCGTCGCACAGCACCATGCCGCCGCGCGGGCCGCGCAGGGACTTGTGGGTGGTGGTGGTGACGATCTGGGCGTGTGGCACCGGGTCGAAGTCGCCGGTGAGGACCTTGCCGGCGACGAGCCCGGCGAAGTGCGCCATGTCCACCATGAGCGTGGCGCCGACCTCGTCGGCGATCTCCCGCATGATGCGGAAGTTGACCCGGCGCGGGTACGCGGAGTAGCCGGCGATCAGGATCAGCGGGCGGAACTCGCGGGCGGCGGCGCGCACCGCGTCGTAGTCCAGCAGGCCGGTCTCGGGGTCGGTGCCGTAGGAGCGCTGGTGGAACATCTTGCCGGAGATGTTGGGGCGGAAGCCGTGGGTAAGGTGGCCGCCGGCGTCCAGCGACATGCCCAGCATCCGCTGGTCGCCCAGCGCCTTGCGCAGCCGCTCCCAGTCCTCCTCGGAGAGGTCGTTGACCTGGCGCACGCCGGCCCGCTCCAGCGCGGGCAGCTCGACGCGCTGGGCGAGCACGGCCCAGAACGCGACGAGGTTGGCGTCGATCCCCGAGTGCGGCTGGACGTAGGCGTGTTGGGCGCCGAACAGCTCGCGGGCGTGTTCGGCGGCGATGGCCTCGACGGTGTCGACGTTGCGGCAGCCGGCGTAGAAGCGGCGGCCGATGGTGCCCTCGGCGTACTTGTCGCTGAACCAGTTCCCCATGGCGAGGAGGACGGCGGGGGACGCGTAGTTCTCGCTGGCGATGAGCTTGAGCGAGGCGCGCTGGTCCTCGATCTCGGCGCCGATGGCGTCGGCGATCCTGGGTTCGACGCCGCGCACCACGTCGATCGCCGTGCGGAAGGCGGTGGACTCGGGCGTGCGGGACGGGTTGTCGGTGGTCACTTCGGGCCTCCTAGGCAGACGTCGCGACGGCCCAGGCGCACGGCTCCACATCGCATCGCTGGGGTCGCTCCCCGATGGTTTCGCCCATCCGAACGCGCCAGTCACGACCCGAGGCGAGACTAGCATCGCGCACCCCCGTCGCCGAAGGTCGGCCAGCCTCCCACACGCTCCTGGCCGGCTCCCGCTCCGGGTGCGGGTTCGGGGTGGCTGGGGCACCGTGGAGAGGGTCCGGCGGTCCAGCCACGGGAGGTCAGCGTGTCCGAGCACATCTACCGGGTGACGGAGATCGTCGGTTCCTCGCCGGACGGCGTGGACGCGGCGATCCGCAACGCGATCGAGCGGGCCTCGCGCACGCTGCGGCAGTTGGACTGGTTCGAGGTGGTGCAGGTGCGCGGCCACATCGAGGACGGGCGGCTGGCCCACTACCAGGTGGGGCTGAAGGTGGGCTTCCGCCTGGAGGACACGGGCTCCTGACCGACACGACCTAGAGGGACTCGGTCCCGTCGAGCTGGGCGCGGGTGGGCGGGTCGGCGCCCTCGCGGGCGCAGGTGAGGGCGGCGCAGCGGGCGCAACGGGTGAGCACGCGCCGCAGCTCCTCGGGCTCGGTGGGAACGGCGCCGCGTGTCGCGAGGGCGTCCAGGAGCGCGGCCTGGAAGGCGTCGCCCGCGCCGACGGTGTCCACCACCCGCACCTCGGGCGCCGGGACCGCGATCCGGTGCGCCGCCGTGAGCCCGAGCGCGCCCTGTGGGCCCCGGGTGACGACGACCAGTTCGGGGCCCAGCGCGCGCAGCGTCTCGGCGGCCTCCTCCGTGCCGCGTTCGGGGTAGAGCCAGCCGAGGTCCTCGTCGCTGGCCTTGAGCACCCGCACCTCCTCGGCCAGCCGTTCGGCGAGGGCGCGGTAGGCGGCGCGGTCGGGGCGGACGGCGGGTCGGACGTTGAGGTCGGCGACGACCATCCGTCCCAACGCGCGCTGTTGGCGGGCCAGTTCGAGGACGCGGGAGGCGCCGGGGTCGACGGCGACGGCGAGCGAGCCGGTGTGCACCACGGCGGTGTCCTCGGGCAGCGGCAGTGCGGCGGGGGCCCAGGAGGTCAGGAAGTCGTAGTGGGCCGAGCCGTTCTCGGCCAGGTAGGCCAGGGCGACGGTGGTCCTGGCGGGCCCTTCGGTGGGCAGCCGGACGACCTCGACGCCGATCCTGGCGAGGTGTTCGCCGACCAGCGCGCCGGGCGGGTCGTCGCCCCAGCTGGTGAGGAGGGTGACGGGGCGCCGGAGGCGGTGCAGGCCGACGGCGACGTTGGCGGGGCTGCCGCCGGGGACGGCGCGGGCGGTGCGGGAGCCGGTCGGCCAGAGCAGATCCACCAGGGCCTCGCCCACCACGGCGACCCGAGCTGTCACGTGCCACGCTCCTCCCGGCCGGCCCGTCCCTCGGGCCCGGCGTCGGCCCATCCTGGGGTGCGGACGGCGGGACGGGCAAGTGGGGACGACGGACGCCCGCCCGTCAACCGGGGTTGACGAAGAGCCTGCCGTCAACCATGGTTGACGCATGACCGAGGTGGACCTCTCCCCCATCACCGACTCGTCCGACCCGTTGGCGGCGCTGCGCCTCTCCCGGCGGGCGCGGCACGAGCTGGAACGGGCGGAGGCGGTGCTGGTGCGCCGCGCCCGCAACGACGGCGTCAGCTGGGCCGCGATCGCCGAGGCCCTGGGGGTCAGCCGCCAGGCGGTGCACAAGAAGTACGGCGGGCGCCGCCTGCTGGGCCGGTCCGACTGACGGACCGGCGGAAACCGACGCTCTGTCACCCATCACCAACTGGCCCGATCCCGGGGGGAGTTCCTCTGTGAGCCTGACCGCGAACACGCTGGCGGAGCTGGTCGAGGAGACGGCGCGCGCGGTCGGGGCCGGGCGCCCCGGGGCGGTCGCCGTGGGGGCCGTGCTCGGCGAGGAGACCGCGCTCCACGGCGCGCCGCCCGACACGCTCTTCGAGATCGGCTCGGTCAGCAAGACGTTCACCGCGCTGACCCTGGCCCGCCTCGTCGTGCGCGGCACGGTCGACTGGGAGACGCCGCTGGCCGCGCTGCTGCTTGAGGCGCGGGTGCCGGAGGGCGCCGGCCGAGCCATCACGCTGGGGCAACTCGCCCTGCACACCTCCGGCTTGCCCCGGCTGCCGCACCGGCTGATGCCGCGTGGGCGGCGCGGGGCGCTCGACCCCTATGCGCGGTGCACCGCCGACGCGCTGCTGGCCGAACTCGCCGCGACCCGGCTCCGCTCCGCGCCCGGCCGGAAGTTCCGCTACTCCAACTTCGGCGCCGGCCTGCTCGGGCTGGCGCTGGCCCGGCACACCGGGCGGTCCTACGACGCGCTGATCCGGGACGAGATCGCCGCGCCGCTGGGCATGGCGGACACCCGGGTCGAACTGGACGAGGAACGCGCGGCCCGGCTGGCGCCGGGGCATTCGCGGACGGGCCGGCCGCGCCCGCGCTGGCACCTCGCCGACCTGGCCGGCGCCGGCGGGCTCCACGCCACGACGGCGGACCTGCTGAAGCTGGCGCTGGTCGAACTGGGCGATGGGAGCGGCGAGTTGGGCAGGGCGGTGGCGTTGACCCACGAGACCGAGCGGCGGATCCACCGGGCGCACACCATCCATCCCGGCTGGTACGGCACCCGTCTGCCGGCCTCGCTGGGCCGGCACGCGGTGCTCTTCGCCAACGGTCGGACCGGCGGCCACCACGCCCTGCTGGCGGTGGCGCCGGCCCGGCAGACCGCCGTGGTGATCCTCAGCGCCAACGCCCGCTCGGTGGACCGGGCCGGTTTCGACCTGCTCGGCCGGCTCTCCGTCGACGCGCTGGTGACCCGCCGTTGACCCGGTCCTGACCTGCGGGAGGGTCAGGGCGCGGCGCGCGTCAACCCGTTGGAGGTGTGGCCAAGGTCGCGGCGAGCCCGCCCGCGCCTGGGTACCGTGGGCGCGCGGCAGTGGCGTTGACGGCGCGGCCGGTGGCGGCCGGCCCTACCGAAGGAGTGGCGTGGCAACGGGCTTCACCGTGGACATTGCCGGCGCGGACGGAATGCGCACCGCCGAGTGGACGGTCGGCGAGGAGTTCCTGATCCGGCCGAACCGGCGCGGCGAGGACGCCGAACCGGCCGCCCGCGTACGGCTGTTGGCACCCGAGGGGCAGGAGAGGGCGGCGGAGCCGGCGAGCGCGCTGGCCTCGCGCCCGGTGACGGTGGCCGAGGTCGAGGAACGGCTGCGGCTGCGGGGCGGCGGGCAGCCGCACCCGGTGCTGGCGCTGACCGGCCCGGACGGCGCGGCGCTGGCGACCGTTCACCCGGAGGAACGGGTGCCCTGGCCACGGCACTTCCGCGTCGTGGACGAGCGGGACCGGCCGCTGGCGGAGATCACCCACGAGCCGGCGCGGTTCGGGCGCCGCTGCACCTGGGTGATCGACCCGGCCGACGGGAGCCCACCCGTGGTCGGCCGCCGGGGCTCGGTCGGCGGCTGGCTGGTGTTCGCGCTGACGTTCCCGCTCTGGCTGGTGATCTTCCTCGGCTGTCTGCTGCTGACCCTGCTGACCTTCGGCCACGTGGCCGAGATGGTGGTCTGGGGCTACCCGCGCAGCGTGGTGTGGCGACGCCGGGGCGCGGGGCGGGCGTTGTCGTTCGGCCATCTTCGGACCGACTACCACCACGATCCCCGGCTGCTGGACCCCCGGCTGGCCTACGCGCAGGCGGCGCTCCACTACTTCGACGTGATGCACCACGACTGAGCGGCGTCCCGTCGCGCGCCGGCGCGCGGACGGGCGTGGGCCCCGGGGGCGCGCCCCCGGGGCCCGCTGTGCGCCGGTCGCCCGGGCAGGTCAGCGGCCGATCAGCGGCCGCCCTGGAGCGCCGCCCAGGTCTGGGGGCCGACGATGGAGTCGGCGCCGAGGCCGCGACTGCTCTGGTACTCGCGCACGGCGGCCGCCGTGTTCGGGCCGAACTGGCCGTCGATGGCGAGCGTTTCGCCCAGCGCGGCGGTCAGCGCCCGCTGGAGGCGGGAGACCGCCTCGCCCGAGCTGCCCTGGCTCAGCGTGGGCGTCGAGCCGGCCGACAGCAGCGCGGTCCAGGTGCGAGGGCCGACGACGCCGTCGGCGGTCAGCCCCTTGGCGGTCTGGAAGCCGCGCACGGCCGCGCCCGTCGCGGGCCCGAACTGCCCGTCGACGGCGCCCGCGTTCTGCCCGTTCTGGTTGAGCAGGTACTGGAGCGCGGTCACCTGCGGGCCGGTGGAGCCGTCCCGCAGGGTCTGGTAGGAGGTGAAGTCCAGTGCGGGCGGGCCGGGTTCGCCCGGGTCGCCGCCGACCAGCTCCATGTAGTAGTCCCAGTCCCAGTGCGGTCCCGGGTCGGTGTGGTCGTTGCCGGGCACCTCGACATGGCCGACGATGTGCTGCCGGTTCAGCGGGATGCCGTGCTTGGCGGCGAGGTGCCGGGTGAGCGCGGCCGAGGAGCGGTACATCGCGTCGGTGAACCAGGACGGCTCGTCGACCCACCCCTCGTGCTCGATGCCGATGCTGTAGGCGTTGCCGCCCCTGGCGTGCCAGGCGGTGTCCCGGTCGCGGACGGACTGGGTGACCTCGCCGTCCGAGGAGCGGATCGTGTAGTGGGCGCTGACCTGGGACGCCGGGTTCTGGAACCAGGAGATCGAGCCGGCGTAGGAGCCCTGCGTCACATGGATGACCACCGTGTCGATGGCCTGGGTCCTGCCCGTCGAGTAGTTGGCCGAGTGGGCGGGCGCCCACAGGGCCGGCGGGTAGTCCTCGCTGAGCACGCCGACGTCGGCCGAGGCGTAGTCGCCGCGTTCGGGGTTGACCGTCACGGGATCGACGGTGACCGTTTCGCCGCCGTCCACGACCGCGCTGAGGCCGTCGCCGAGCAGGTCGTAGACCGTGTCGGCATAGAGCCTGGCCGTGGCGTCCTGTTCGGCGCCGCCGTACCGGGCGACGACCGGGTACCAGGCGTCGAGGTCGGCCCGCTCCTCGGCGGTCAGGCCCAACTCGTCGGCATACGCGCGTAGAACGGCCGCGCCGCCCTCGATGTTGGCCGCCGTGTCG
The DNA here is from genome assembly GCF_003696235.1 of Streptomyces triticirhizae. Taxonomy (GTDB): domain Bacteria; phylum Actinomycetota; class Actinomycetes; order Streptomycetales; family Streptomycetaceae; genus Streptomyces; species Streptomyces triticirhizae. Next base: position 569 of record NZ_RFFJ01000242.1, on the reverse strand, counting down.
GACCGCAGTTCGGCCGCGTCGAGGCCGGTGGCCTCGGCGGCGGCGTCCAGGGTGCGGTGGGTCGGGTTGTCCACCAGGTGCATGACGCCGTAGCCACGGGCGTGGCTGGGGGCGCCGTCGTGGTCGTCGAGTCGGGTCTCGCCGTAGCCGACGGCGACCAGCAGGTCACGGGGGACCTGGTAGGCGTCGGCGGCGTCGGCGAACGCGGCGTTGATCGGGTCGGCCGCCTCGGCCGGGTCGGCCATCGCCGGCTGGGCGGCGGCGAGCAGGCCGGCGAGGGTCACGCCCGCCAGCGCCAGGGTGCCGTGCCGTCTGTGTGGGGCAGATCGTCTGAACACGCTTCTCCGTTTCGCGGTCGCGGGATGCCAGCGCCCCGGGGTCGGGCGCGTGGCGCGACCCCAGCCTTCAGCCCGAGCCATGCCCATGTCAATGACGCGCGTTGACCGGCGTGCTGCGGAACGCTCCGCCGGGGAACGGGAACTGACGCTCGCTCAGCCCTCGCAACGCGGACGGACGCGCTTCCGGCGCGGGCCGGGGCGGCGGTGGGCGGGCCGCCCCGAACCGCGCCG
>NZ_RFFJ01000241.1 GCF_003696235.1 Streptomyces triticirhizae | reverse complement strand
CGACGGGCTTCCGCGTCCACGCCCCGCGCCCGCGTGGCGCGCCCTGTGCTTGCGTGGCGCGCCCTGTGCTCGCGTGGCGCGCCCGCCCGGTGGGCGGGCGCCACTCGCCGCCTGCGCCTGTGGCCGACCGGCGGCGGTGCCGGGCCGCTGTCCGCTGTCGCCGGCCGGCGACAGCGGTCACCGGCTGCCGGGGAGGCGCAACTCCTGGGCCAGTACGGCGGCCTGAACCCGGTTGGTCAGGGTCAACTTGCCCAGCAGCCGGCTGACATGCGTCTTCACCGTGGCCTCGGCCATGTGGAGTTGGTCGGCGATCTGCGCGTTGGACAGGCCGGCGCCGATCTGGGCGAGCACCTCCCGTTCGCGCGGGGTGAGGGAGGACAGTCGCTCGGCGGCCGGCGAGGCGGCGGGGGGCGGGGGACCGGGCGACTGGCGGGCGAACTCGGCGAACAGCCGGCGGGCGACCGCCGGCGCGACCGTCCCCTCCCCGGCGGCGACCGTGCGCACGGCGTTCAGCAGTGTGTCCATGTCGCTGTCCTTGAGCAGGAAGCCGCCGGCGCCGGCGCGCAGCGCGCCGAAGACGTACTCGTCGAAGTCGAAGGTGGTCAGCACCAGCACCTCCGCCAGCCGCCGTTCGACGATCTGGCGCGTGGCCGAGACGCCGTCCAGGCGGGGCATCTGGATGTCCATCAGCACGAGGTCGGGGCGCAGCCTGGCGGCGAGCGTCACGGCGGCCTCGCCGTCGGCCGCCTCGCCGACCACCTCGATGTCGTCGGCGCTGCGCAGGATCAGGACCAGGCCCTGGCGCACGGCCGCCTGGTCGTCGGCGACCAGCACCCGGATGGTCATGCGGTCGAGTGTCCTTCCACGAGGGGGAGTTCGGCGGCGACCCGCCAACTGCTTGTACCGGTTGGTTCGTTGACCGGGCCGGCGGTGAAGCTGCCTCGGAGCAGCTCGGCCCGCTCGGCCATGCCCACCAGGCCGCTGCCGGTGCCCGGCGCGCGGGAGGCGGTGTCCTGGTGGTAGGGGCTGGTGACGGTGACCGTCAGCCGTTCGTCCCGGTGGCCGAGGTGCACCTCGACCCGGCCGGGGGCCGCGTGCTTGACGGCGTTGGTGAGGGACTCCTGAACTATTCGGTAGGCGGCCAACTCGACGGGGGCGGGCAGCCGCAGGCCGGCCTCGCGCTCGTCGCGGCCGACGAAGCTCAGCGCGCCCGAGGCGTCGCCCACGGCGGCGCGTTTCAGCAGGGCGTCGAGGCCGTCGAGCGTGGGATTGGCCTCGGGAGGCCGTTCCGCGTCCGAGGTGCGGAGCAGCCCTATCAGCCGGCGCATCTCGGTGAGGCCCTGGGTGCTGTTCTTCCTGATCACATGGAGGGCCTCCATGCTGGTCTCGGGCCTGCCCAACGAGAGTGCCGCCGTGGAGTGGATGGCTATGGCGGAGAGGTGGTTGGCCACGATGTCGTGCAACTCCCTTGCCATGCGGGCGCGTTCGGCCGCGACCGCCTGCGCTCTGTCCATCTCGGCGAGCAGGGCCGTCTGCTCGGCACGGAGCCGCTCAGCGGCCGCCTTGTCGCGGTACTCGCGCAGCAGCAGCCCCGTCCAGGACGGGGCCACCGTTATCCCGAAGAGGCTGGCGCCGAGGACGAGCGCCTCCGGCTCGCGCAGCCAGGCGAGGATGGCGACGGTGCCGGCGGCGCTGAACAGGGTGGAGCCGGAGACCACCACCCGGCCGAACCGGGTGGGGCCGTAGAGCACCGCCGCGTAGATCACGTCGGTGAACATCACCAGCACCGGCAGCGAGCCGCCGGTGAACGCGTCGATGACCAGGGCCGGTGCGGCCGCTGCGAGCGCCGTCCTGGGCAGGGTGCGGCGCCACAGCTCGGCGGCGCAGATCACCAGCAGCCCGGGGAGGCGCAACACCTCGGAGGTCTGGTGTGGGTTGAGGGTGTACAGCTCGAAGAGGATCGCGACCAGCCCGGTGCCCAGGCCGACCAGCGCGATCCACAGATCGTGACGGTGGGGGCGCGGTGGTGCTGGCATGGTCCTTATTCGAGCACGGACCGGGGCTGAGCGGGACCGTCGTCGGATCTACATCTAAGGATGCAGGGACGGCCGGGGGAATCGTCACTGAGGGTGACGTGCGGTGGGCTGGCGGGGGCGATCCTTGAGGGGAACGTCTGACCGGAGAGTCCGAGGGGGTGTGGGGCGATGATGGTGGGCCTGATCCTGGCCGCCGAGGTGGCCTTCTGGGTGGTGTTGGCCAGCGGCCTCGCGGTGCGTTACCTGCTGCGGATGCGGCGGCTGGGCGGGGTGCTGCTGATGGGGGTGCCGCTGATCGATGTGCTGTTGCTGACGGCCACGGCGATCGATCTGCGGGGCGGTGGCGAGATGAGCGCCGGGCACGGCCTGGCCGTGTTGTATCTCGGCTTCACGGTTGGCTATGGGCACTATCTGGTGACCTGGGCCGACGGCCATGCCGCGCATCGCCTCGGCGGGGCGGCCAGGCCGGCGAAGCCGCCGAGGTACGGCATGGCCAGGGCGAGACACGAGTGGCGACTGTGGCGGATGACGTTGGTCTCGGTGCTGATAGCCGTGGTGGTCGCGCAGTTGTTGCGCTGGTTCATATCCGAGCCGGAGGCGGACCGGGGCATGGTGGCGGTGCAGTTCGCCGCGCTGCGGGTGCTGGGCATCCACACGCTGATCGCCGCGGCCTACACGATCTGGCCCAAGCGTCCCAAGCGTCCCAAGCAGGCCGAGCGGACGGACGAGTCCGCGCTGTCTGAGATCGCCGGTGGGTTTGTGGAGAGCGGCGGTGGCTCTCCGCGCGCCGGGCGGCCCTCTGCGGGGGCGTTCCCGCCCAGGGCGGCCGATGCGGCCCGGGGCGTCGGACGGAGTCAATGGCCGGTGGGGGACGCCGAGTTCGGTGGCTCGGCGGGCGCCCAGCCGGGGGTGTGGCGGCGGTCGGACGCGGGAGGCGGGGGATGAGCGGTCGGGCCCGGCGGGGCCGGTTGGGCGGTTCGGCCCCGCCGGGGGCCGGGGCTCAGCGGTTCTCGCCGGGCACCCAGAGCACGTCGCCGGTCTCCTTGTTGGCGGACCTGGCGAGGATGAAGAGCAGATCGGAGAGTCGGTTGAGATAGGTGGCGGTGAGCGGGTTCATGGACTCACCGTGTTCGTCGAGGGCGGCCCAGGTGGAGCGCTCGGCCCGGCGGACCACGGTGCACGCCTGGTGGAGCAGGGCCGCGCCGGGGGTGCCGCCGGGGAGGATGAAGCTGCGCAGCTTCTCCAGCGGGGCCAGGAAGCGGTCGCAGTCGGCCTCCAGACGGTCGACATAGCTCTGTTCCACGCGCAGCGGCGGGTGCTCGGGGTTCTCCACGACCGGGGTGCACAGGTCGGCGCCGACATCGAAGAGGTCGTTCTGCACCCGCACCAGAACGGTCCTCACGTCGTCGGGGAGTTGGCCGAGGGCCAGGGCTGTGCCGATCGCCGCGTTGGCCTCGTTGGCGTCGGCGTAGGCGGCGATGCGGGAGTCGGTCTTGGCGGTCCGGCTCATGTCGCCCAGGGCGGTGGTGCCGCTGTCTCCGGTACGGGTGTAGATCCGGGTGAGGTTGACCATGCGGGGAGCCTACTGCGCGCGGTCAGGCGCCGGCCGTGCGGAAGAGGCGGGTGCCGAGGGTGAGGGAGAAGGCGGCCAGCAGCACGGAGGCGAGCGCGCCCAGGGCCAGCGAGCTGTCTCCGTAGTCGCCGACGAAGGCGGCGCGGACGCCCTCCACGAGATAGCGGAAGGGGACGAAGTGCGAGACCACGTCCAGCCAGGTGGGGGCGAGGGCCATCGGCAGCAGGATGCCGGAGAGGAGCATGGCGGGCAGGTTGATGGAGTTGATCACGGGGGCGAACTCCTGGGCGGTTCTCACCCGCATCGCGAAGGCATAGGAGAGTGAGGCCAGGGAGAGCGCGAGGACGGCGACGAAGACGAAGCCGATCAACACCCCGAGCACGGGGGCGCGTAGGCCGAAGGCCACGCCGGCCAGCACCAGGACCAGCGACTGGACGAGCAGCATCGCCACGTCGCGCAGAACCCTGCCGAGCAGCAGCGCCGTGCGGCTGACGGGCGTGACCCGCATCCGCTCGACGATGCCGAGCTGCTTCTCGATGAGGATTCCGATGCCGGCGAACGCCGCGCTGAAGAGGCCGAGTTGGATCAGCAGGCCGGGCACCAGGATCTGCCAGGAGTCGCCCTCGCGGCCGAGCGGGACGTCCTCCAGTAGCGGGCCGAAGAGGCCGAGGAAGAGCATGGGTTGCATCAGCCCGAAGATCAGGCTGATGCGGGAACGGAGGGTCTGTCGCGCATAGCGCGCGAAGATCAGGCGGGAGTCGGCGAGCACGGTGGGCATGGTGGTGTGGGCCTTCCGGCGGAGAGAGGCGGGGCGGGGTCGGGTTCGGCGTCGGGGCGCGGGGGACTGGTCGCGCGGGCGTTCACACGGCGATCGGCGCGTTCTCCTCCCGGCGCGGTCCGTGGCCGGTGATGGCGATGAAGGTGTCCTGGAGGGACGCGTCGGGTGAGCCGCCGTACTGTTCCTTGAGGGCGGTGGGGGTTCCCTCGGCGACGATCTCGCCGTGGTCGATGATCACCAGTCGGTCGGCCAGCGCGTCCGCCTCGTCGAGGTAGTGGGTGGTCAGGAAGATGGTGGTGCCTTCCTGCTGCCGGATGCGGCGCACCAACTCCCACAGGTCCGCGCGGCTGCCGGGGTCGAGGCCGGTGGTCGGCTCGTCGAGGAAGAGCAGTGCCGGCCGGTGGGTGAGGGCCATGGCGATGTCCAGTCGGCGTCGTTGGCCGCCGGACAGCTCCGAACACTTGCGGTCCAGCAGGTCCGTCAGGTCCAGGTCGGCGGCCAGTTCCTCCGCTCTGGCCTCGGCCTCGGTCCTGCTGAGCCGGTAGAGGCGCCCCTGGAGCACGAGTTCGGAGCGGACCCGTTCCTGCGGGTCGAGTCCGCTGGACTGCGCCACGTAGCCGATCTTCTGGCGCACGGCGCGGGGTTCGGTGGCCAGGTCGTGCCCGGCGACGGTCGCGCTGCCCCGGGTGGGGGCGAGCAGGGTCGTGAGCATCCGCAGCGTGGTGGTCTTGCCCGCGCCGTTGGGCCCGAGGAAGCCGAGGATCTCACCGTTCTCAACGGTCATGTCGATGCCTCGGACGGCTTCGACGAGCCCGTGCTTGGTCGGGTAGGCCTGCGCCAGGTCGTGTGTGGTCAGGATCGGTGCCATGCGGGCCAGAAAACCAGAGAGCCTCAAAAAATGCAATCGCCCCAACTTTTAAGTGCACCAAGCAACGCTACGATGGCGAGCATGACCGGGTTGAGGGAGCGCAAGAAGCGGCAGACCAGGCAGCACATCTCGGACGTGGCCACGGGACTGTTCATGGAGCGCGGCTTCGACGCCGTCACCGTCGCCGAGGTCGCCGAGGCCGCCGAGGTCTCGGTGAACACGGTCTACAACTACTTCCCGGCCAAGGAGGACCTCTTCTTCGACCGCGAGGACGAGATCGTCGACCGGCCGTCCGCCCGGGTGCGCCAGCGGCGCCCCGGCCAGTCCGCCGCCGAGGCGATCTTCGACGGGATGCGCGAGGACATGGACGAGCGCCCGGTCAACCTCGGCATGGTCGAGGGCTTCGAGCACTTCCTGTCCGTGGTCACCAACTCCTCCTCGCTGATGGCGCGGCTGATGCGGATGCAGCACAAGACGACCTTCCACCTGGGCCGGACCCTGGCCGAGGAGGCCGGTTGCGAGCCCGACGACCCGCTGCCGGAGCTGGTCGCCGCCCAGCTGATGGCGGTGCACGCCAACCTCAACCAGACCGTCCGCCGCTGTGCCCTGGACGGTCGGACCGTTGACGAGGTCAAGGCGGAGTTGAGGCGACGGCTCGACATCAGCGAGCGGCTGCTCGGCCAGGAGGTGCGGGACTTCGCCCGCCGCCCCGCCGAACCGGAGTCGGCCGCCGCCACCGAGGCCCCCGGTTCCGAGGCCCCCGGTTCCGACCCCGCCGCCCCCGACCCCGCCGCCCCCGACCCCGCCGCCCCCGACCCCGCCGTCTGACGGGCCGCCAGCGTCACGCGGTGTGGCCGGCGTCACGCCAACGCACGCCCGGCGTCCCACCGGTACCACGCAGCCGTGACGCGTGTCTCTTCTCCCCCCACGCGGGCCCTGTGGCGGCTAGGGTCTAGTCTCCCCGGAGTCGCCGTGTATCAAGGGAGATCACTCGTGGCCAGGAAGCTCGCCGTCGTCGGTGCCGGACTGATGGGCTCCGGCATCGCCCAGGTCGCCGCCCAGGCCGGCTGGGACGTGGTGCTGCGCGATCTCACCGAGGACGCGCTGGCCAAGGGGCGACGGGCCATCGAGACCTCCCTCGCCAAGTTCGTGGAGAAGGAACGCCTCGAACAGGCGGCGGCGGACGCCGCGTTGACCCGGATCAGCACGACCACGGACCTCGACGCCGTGGCCGACGCCGAGCTGGTGGTCGAGGCGGTCTTCGAGGACGTCGACACCAAGCGTGAACTGCTGCGCACCCTGGACGGTCTCGTCAAGGACGAGGCCGTGCTGGCCTCCAACACCTCGGCCATCCCCATCACCAAGCTGGCCGCCGCGACCCGGCGACCCGACCGCGTGGTGGGCACCCACTTCTTCTCGCCGGTTCCCCTGATGGCGCTCTGCGAGTTGGTGCGCGGCCACCTGACCAGCGACCAGACCCTCGCCACGGCCCGGGAGTTCGCCGAGTCGACCGGCAAGACCGTGGTCGTGGTCGAGCGCGACGTGGCCGGCTTCGTCACCACACGGTTGATCACCGCCCTGGTCATGGAGGCCGTCAGCCTCTACGAGTCGGGCGTGGCCTCGGCCGAGGACATCGACACGGCCTGTCGGTTGGGCTTCGGCCACGCCATGGGCCCGTTGGCCACCGCCGACCTCACCGGCGTGGACGTGCTGCTGCACGCCACGGAGAACATCCACCGCGAGTCCGCCGACGGCAAGTTCGCGCCGCCGGAGATCATGCGGCGGATGGTCGACGCCGGCAGCCTCGGCCGGAAGGCCGGCCAGGGCTTCTACAGCTACTAGACCCGTCACACGGGTCTGGTGACAGACCCCGCACAGGCCCACGCCACCCGCCCGGGGCGGCCATCCACCCGCCCCGGGAAGCCGAACGGCCGGCCGCCGCACCCCGGTTCGCCACCACCGTTCCGAGGCACGTGGCCCGCCGAACCCCCGCGCCGCACCCCCACGCCGAGCCCCACCGGGACCCGGCATCGAAGCCGGCGCCGAATCCCCCACACCCACAGCGAAGAGCAGCGGAAGAGCCATCGCCACCATCAACGCACCCACCAGCACAGCAAGCACCATCACCACCAGCACGCCCGGGTCCGCCGGCGCGGCCGGGGCCACGGTCACCGGCGGCGGCCGGACCCGGCCGGACGAGCGGAGCCACGGGGAGCGCCACCACGTCAGACGGCGCACCCTGTTGTCCTCCCTGTCGCAACCAGCCGCGCCAGCGAGCGGGGGAACGTACATGCACATCACGGGCGACCACGCCGAGTTGGTCGTCGGCGGCCGGTTGGACGTGCGCAGCGCGGCCGACGCCAGGAGCGCGCTGCACCGCGCCGTCGACTCCGGCGAGGGCGACCTGGTACTCGACCTCGCCGGACTCGACGCCTGGGACGCGACCGGGCTCGGCGTGATCATGGGCGCCCACCGCAGGGCCGGCCGGGCCGGCCGGCGGCTGGTGCTGCGCGACGTCCCGCCCCGGATGCACCGGGTGCTGGTCGCCGCCCGGCTGCACCGCGTGCTCACCATCGTCCCCTGAACGAACGGGTGACCCGGACGAACGGGTGACCTGGACGTTTTGAACGCCCCGAACGACCTGCCCGCCCCGGCCGCCGGCCGCCCGACCCCGTGCCCGCCCCGACCCCGTGCCCGCCCCGGCCGTTGCCGCGCGGCGGGGCGGTCGCC
>NZ_RFFJ01000240.1 GCF_003696235.1 Streptomyces triticirhizae | reverse complement strand
AGCCCGAGGGGCCCATGATCGCGGTGAACACCCCCCGCTCCACATCCACACTCACCCCGTCCAACGCCGACACCCGCGTCTCGCCGGAGCCGTACGCCTTGACCACCCCGACCGCCCTCGCGGCCACGGCCGACTGCCCTCCGCTGCCCCCGGTCGTCGGATCGACTACAGCCGTTGTCACGTGAATCTCCTTGTGCCGTGCGATAGGTGGGAAGAATCTGCTCGGGCCGGCGCCGGTGACCGCGCGGCGTGGGCCCCGCGAGCCGGACGGCTCCTGGGGCGCTCGACGAGGCCCTGAAGTGCTCGGCAGAGCCTTCCTCGAAGCCTCTCCTAGAGCCTAGAGACCGCCTGGCGCGTCCTCGTCACCCCCCGGGATGAGGTCCACATCAGTGAGAAGTAGCAGGGTTCCCCTAAGGGGGCCACATTTCGGTGTAGGGGACGACGTACACCGCGCCGGCCCGCCCAACCGGCCCCGGACCGGCGGCGGAAGGGTCACGGCGGTGGTCAGGGTCGGTGCCGCCGCCTAGGATCGGGCCGCGTACCATCGATCACCCTACTGGCTCGTCCTCGGGAGTACCCCAGTGAAGCGCCGCACCTCCACCCTCGCGGTCTCGGCCGCGGCCCTGCTGCTCGCAAGCCCCCTGCTCACCGGCTGCTCCACCGGCGCCCACCCGGGTGCGGCGGCCGTGGTCGGCGACGAGCGCATCACCATCTCCAGCGTGCAGGAACGGGTGGAGACGGTCCGCGAGGCCCAGCGCGAGCAGCCCCAGGGCGACCAACTGCTCAGCTCCACCCCCGGGTTGACTCGCCAGACGGTCGACTTCCTGGTGTACATGGAGGTGTTGGAGGCCGCCGCCGAGGCACACGGCGTCGAGGTCAGCCGCGCCCAGGTGCAGGAGAGCCGCGCCATCGCCGAACAGAGCGTGGGCGGCGCCGAGGCCCTGGAGTTGAGCGCCCTCACCGCCACCAACGGGCTGCCGTTCGCCGGCGACGAGCAGATCGACCAGGTGCTGCGGAGCCAGCTGCTCACCCAGGGCCTGGCCCAGCGCCTCGGCGCTCCTCCCGGGCCCAATGGCGACCAGATGCTCCGGCAGGTGTTCGCCGAGACCGCCGAGGAGATCGGCGTCGAGGTCAACCCGCGCTACGGCGAGTGGGACGCGGAACAGGTGACGCTCGCCGACGCCGACACGCCGTGGCTGCGCGCGGACGAGCCGGCCGAGGAGGAGTTCGGCCTCACGGCCCCGCCGGCCTGACCGCCTGCCCTGTTCCCGTGGCGCCCCGCCCGCCGTCTCCGCCGGCCGTTCCGGCCGTCTGACCTCGGGGGTGACCACCTCGGGGCCGTTGTTCGAGTGCCCGGGGGCGCGGACTAGTCTCGACGGATGACCGTGCGCGAACTCAACGGTGCCCCCGGCCGGATCGTCCTGCTGACCACCAGCCACCGGGTGGCGCCGGGGCTGCTCTCCTGGCCCGCCTGGCAGGTGCTCCACGAGGCCGACCTCGTCGTGAGCCGGGACGCCGAACACCCGCACGGGCCCTACCTCCGCGAGGCCGGCGTCGCCGTGCGCCACGGGGTGCCGACGGCGGCCGAGTTGCTGACCGCCTGTGCGGGGGGCCGCACGGTCGTCGTGCTGGCCGGCGCCGAGGGCGAACCCCAACTCACCGACGAACTCGCGCGGATCGCCGGCTCCGGCCGCGCCACCGGCCTGCCCGAGCTGGAACTGCTGCCCGGCTCCTACGACCTGCCCGGCGCGCGGCTGCTGGACCTGGTGCGGGTGATGGACGAGATCAGGGCGACCTGCCCCTGGGCCTCCGTCCAGACCAGCGAGGGCCTGGCGCCCTACGGCCTCGAGGAGGTCTTCGAACTGGTCGAGGCGGTGGAGAACGGCGACCGGGCCGAGATCCGCGAGGAGTTGGGCGACGTGCTCCTCCAGGTCGTCTTCCACGCCAGGATCGCCGCCGAGGATTCCGCCGAGCCGTTCGACATCGACGACGTCGCGGGGACCATCGTCGCCAAGCTGATCCGCCGACACCCGCATGTCTTCGGCGACGCGAAGGCGGAGACGCCCGAGGACGTCAAGGCGCTGTGGTTCGCGGCCAAGGCGGAGGAGAAGGCCCGCACCTCGGTCACCGAGGGCGTGCCGCTGGGCCAGCCGGCGTTGGCGCTGGCCGCGAAGCTGCTGGGCCGGGCGCGGACGGCCGGGTTGGCGGTGCCGCTGCCCGAGACCCCGCACGACGCGGGCTTCGGCTACCGGCTGCTGGCGCTGGCGGCGGAGGCCGAGGCGGCCGGCGTCAACCCGGAGACCGCGCTGCGGGCGGCGGCCCGGGCGTATCGCGAAGCGATCATCGCCGCCGGCGGCTGAAGCCGCTGCGCGGCGCTGCCGCGCGGCGGCTTGGCGGGACGCGGCGGCGCCGAGCGGCGGGCGCTGGGAGCTGCTGGCCAGTGCGTACGAACATTCCGGCTCGTGAAGGCCCGTACCGCTGGGGATCACCAGCTCGCACGTGCCGGAAGCCGAGACAAGGCCAACTTGCCCCAGATGCAACGCCATTGTCGCGTGACGATGCGCGCCCGTTCGATTACAGTATTGCTTCCTGTGGCGAGAGTTAACCCGTGGGGGGGCCGATGGGTCACAGTGACCTGTACCTGAGCTATGACGAGCCGCGGACAAACCGTGACAATATCCGCAACATCGCCAATCTGATGGAACAGCCCTGCGAGGCGATGGCCGAAGTTGACGGCGCCGCCATGGGGGTGTCACGGCTGGAGCGCCGGATGGACGACTTCGGCAACGAGTGGGAGTACGGCATCTCCCAACTGGCCGAGTTCGCGGACCAAGCCGCCAACGGCCTGGACGAGATACTCCGTGCTTTTCAGAGCGTCGACGATGGGCTGGCCCAGGGACTCGAAGACGAGGGCACAGGCAACGGAGAAGGGTACATAGCCACATGAGCTGGCCGCTTCCCGTCACTCCTGCACCGTCCCAGCAATATGACTACCCTGCCCTGGGATTCGTGCCCTGCCCCGGCGACGCAACCACCGTGAGCCACGTCGCCCAACAAGTACGACAGACCACCACCGCACTAGGCGACGTCGTCAGCCTCCTGCGCGGCAGCGGAAACAGCCAGTGGCGCGGCCGCTCCGCCGAGGCATGGCGCGAGCAATGGGACGACGACTTCACCCCCAAGGTCGAAGCCGCCCACGAATCCTTCCGCATCGCGGCCAACGCGCTGGAGGAATGGGCCGACCACATGCCCCAAGCCCAACACCAGGCCCAGGAGCTAGAAGAACAAGCCCACGCCGCCCAGACCCGCATAGACCAACTCCCCACCCCCGCCAACCTCATCGACATCCTCGCCACCGAAGAAGGCGCAGAACGCGACGAGGCCATGGAACGCTCCCAGCGCGCTCAAGCCGACCTCGAACGCGCCACCGCGGACCTCGACGACATTCGCCAGCAAGCCCGCCTCGCTGGCTCTGAGCGGCATATCCACCGGGTTCGCAGCACTGGCCCTCGTAGCCCACGGCACGGCGAGGATCGCCGGCGCCGACGTCTCACTTCGCACCCTGGGCCAAGACCTCCTGGGTGCGATTCCTGTAGTCCAGTACGTACGCCACGGTGGGAACCTCGCTCGCACCATCGGCAACAGTACGCCGACTCAGATCCTGAGCGGGGGCGCCTTCTGGGACAGCCTGGTCGGAACGATCGGAGACCCCTCAGCGCTGGACTACCTCAAACCACGGGACACGCGACAGACTCTGGAGATGTTCTTGCCAACAGGCGTCGGGCCGCTGTGGGTGGGCTTCGAGAACGCCTGGCGCGACGCCGGTCGCGACCAGCCAGAAGAAGCCTCATGAACGAGCATGAGCTGATCGCCCGCCTCGACGGCTCCGAGCAAGTCTCGATCAACATCAACTCCGACGGTCGCCTACTCGTCGCGATCAGTCACGAATTCGGCTACCGGTTGACGGAGATACGAGGCCATGGAGTAAGCATCACGCTGATCTTCCAGCGAGACGAAAGCGAAGAAGCGCGGCATCGAGCCGCCTGGGCGACCTACCTTTACCGCACCACCGGCGCCTGGTGGAACGCCTGCTGGCCGCCCCACGTGCAGAACCAACCAGGCACAGTCACCCCAGCCCGGGCCGGAGCGGCCATGATTGCGATCCACCGTTTCCAGCGCAACGGCACCGCGCCCACCCGGGCCGTGCTCTTGATCGGCGGAGTCGCAGCCTTGTTCGGAGCCGGCTTCGCCCTCGACACCCTGTGGCTGGCGCTGTCCCTAGCAGCCATCGCCGTCCTCCTGTTCGCCCTCACCCCGGTGGCGGGGCGGTGGGTCCTCAGCGGACACCAACGCCAGCTCAAACTCGTCGAGCGGTTCGAAGCTCAGCGCTACTACCCCTCCCCCGATGACGCAAGGGAGGCCTGACGCACGTCACGTTCGACGTACCCGCAGCCTTCACCAGCATCCCGCCCGGCATGACGCTCGAAGAGACACTGGCCTTCACCAACGCTCAAGCGGTCGAACAATCAAGCCACCCAGCCCCCGACCCCAGAGCAGTGGATAGGACCCGGGCCGTCTCTCAGATCCTCAGCCGGATGGGCACTCTGTACGCAGGCGCCGCCTTCGGCCTGATCAACGAAGGACCCTCAGCCGCGACCCTACTCGTCACGGCCCAGAGTTTTCCCTACGGCGCAGACGCACAAGTCGCCGCAGAAGGCACCCTGCAGACCCTGGTCGCACAGAGAGGCTCGGACTGGACCGGAGGAATACAACCACTCCCTTGCGGACAGCCGGCCGCAGTGGTGGTCGGCGCTCGAATCTACGAACTCCCCGGCATCGAACCGCCGGTTCCCTTCGCGGAGTTACAGGCATTCGTACCAGTACCGGAAAACCCGACTCTGCGTGAGCAGGCGCTTCTTACCGTCACCTTCACCACCCCAGCCCTCCCGCACTGGGATACCTACATGCCAGCGGTCATCCGACTGCTGCGCACCATCACGTTTGTTCCTGGGACACCGAGTGCTCTGAACTGACGACTACCGAAACCGTCTCTCCTCCTGAAAGGACGGTCGCAGCGCGGGCGGCGGGTATCGGCATCCAGAACACCGCGTCACCGTCCCCACCTTCGCCGCCCGCCGCCAGGCGGCGCCCCTCGCCGGGGCGCCGGCCGGGCCGGTCCGGGGAGGCCGGGGCAGACGTCACGGTTCGAGCCGGTGTGGCGCCGCGCCGGTCAGGAGGGTGGCGAGGCCGGTGAGGACGTCGTGGCCCAGGAACCAGTCGCCGCTGTGGTCGATCCCGTACAGCCGCGCCTCCTGGTCCACCGCCAGCAGCGCGCCGCTGCCCAACTCCTCGCCGACCGGCGCCAGTCGGGTCCCCAGCGCGTGCCCGAGGTCGCTGAGCACCCGCGCCCAGTGCAGCCCGGCCAGCGGGTCGACCACCACGGCGCTCGGCGCGAAGACCTCCCCGGGCCCCGTCGGGTTCAGCGTGATCTCCCCCAACTCGGCCCAGGTCTCGAACGCGGCGGGGAAGAGTTCGTGCGGATGCCCCTGCGGTGAACGGTGCCCGCTGAGCACGTCGGCCCACCGCTCGGCCTTGGCGGTGTGCACCCGCCCCGGCCGCCAACCGGCCGCCGCCAGCGCCTGGTCCACCGTGCCGACCGACCACGGCGCGCCCCGCGTCGGCCCGCCGAGCGGGTCCCCGACGGGCGGTCCCGCCGCTCCGGCCGGCGCCGGAGTGAGGCTGGTCACGCCGAGCCGCGCCAACAGCACCGCGCAGGAGCGGCAGTGCGCGGCGTGGGCGCCGTGCCGGGGGTCGCCGTCCTCGCGGATGTGGCGGCAGGTGATGCCGGCGCCGTCGAGCGCGCGGCGGGCCTGGTCGAGGTCGGCGGCGCCGGCCTCGTTGAGCCAGCGGGTGAGGAGCGCGGGTTCCGGGCAGCGCCCGAGGTGGCGTTCCCGTTGGGCGGTGCCGAGCCCCGCGAGGATCTCGGCGACCACCGGGTGCGGTTCGGGCGGCGGCGTGCTCCGGCTGGCGGTGCCGGTCAGCGGCTGGTCCCGTTCCGGGACGCGGAGCGCGGCGGCGGTGGTCGGCAGGATGCCGTCGCGGCGGCGCAGCAGCGCGGGAGGCACAGGGCGGGCGTCCCCGTGCTGGGGACCGCCCGGCGGCTGGCCGTGGATATCCGATATCACGAGGACGATCGTGCCACCGACTGGACGACCCCATAGGCTGTGCCGCAACAGCGAGAGGCAACAGCAGGGGGCGTTCACGCCATGACGACAGGTCGGCTCGGCCAGCAGGCCGCGCCACCCAACCGGGCCTATGCCGGTCAGGTGGTGCAGTTCCCCGACCCGGTCCGCGCGGCGCGGTATCCGCACGGTGTCCGGGTGGACGCGGAAGGTTATCCCGACTTCTCGCCCTACGCCAGAGCGGCGGCGGAGATCGCCGAGCCTCCCGACGGGTTCGGCGTGGACGAGCTGCGGCTGACCGACTACGTGTCGGCGAACGCGGCGCTGCACGCCTCGGGTCACGAGCTGTGGGCGCGGCTGCCCGCCGTGGCCACCCCGCACGGCTGGACCTGGCACCATGTGGCGCGCTCGCGCCGGCTCGAACTGGTGCCGGTGGAGGTGAAGGCGCTGCTGCGGCACCACGGCGGCCTGGCCACCACGGCGGTCGACCAGCACAAGCGCGGCACCCGGCCGCTCGCCGACCCGCGCCCCGCGCACTTCAGGACGCCGACCTCCGTCGCCGTTCCGGAGGAGCGGCTGCGGACCGCCGAGGAGAAGCTGGGCTACCGGCTGCCGCCCGCCTACCGGGCGTTCCTGAAGGCCGCCGGCGGCTGCGCCCCGGTCGGGGTGGCGCTGGACGCGGAGTTGGGGCTGCTGGTGGACCAGCCGTTCTTCACGCTCCGCGAGGAGGCCGCCGTCAACGACCTCGTGTACATCAACAAGTGCCTCCGCGACCATCTCACCAAGGACTATCTGGCGGTGGCCTTCGTCCAGGGCGGCATCGTGGCCGTGAAGGTGCGCGGCGAGGGAACGGGCTCGGTCTGGCTGTGCCCCGTGGACGACGCGCGGGACCGGGACGGGCTGACCGTGAGTGAGCGGGTCGAGGAGCTGCTGCTGCCCTGCGGGGAGGACTTCGACGCCTTCCTGCTGCGACTGGCCGGCTCCCCGCCGGAGTTGGAGACGGTGGCGAATCTGATGGTCGACGGCGGGTTCGCGAACGCCGTCGCGGTGGAGGGATGAGTGCCGTGGTGACGTTCGCGCAGGCGCAGGAGCGCGCCGAGCGCTGGGTGAACGGCGCGGGCGCCGACGACCCGGCGCACGAGGTGCGGGTGCGGGAGTTCAACCTGGGCTTCGTCGCCTGGGCCGAGGACGCCTCGGGCGGCGAGGTCGGCGGCGGTCGGCTGGTGATCGCCAGGGACAGCGGCGAGACGACGTACTGGCCGAGGCTGCCGGTGAGCGAGGTGATCCGCCACTTCGAGGAGGAGTACGGCAGGACCTCGGCGTCCGTGCCCGCGCCGGAGCCGCCGAAGTCGGTGGATCTGGAGGCGACGTCCTTCCTGTTGACGCCGCCGCAGTGGCTCCAGGAGGCGGCCGACAAGGCGGGCATCCCGGACAACCGACCCGGTGCGGCCGCCTCCCCGGCGTCCTCGTCGACACCGCCTTCGGCAACCCCCTCGGCAACGCCCTCGCCCGCGCCGTCGCCGCCGGGGCTGCCCGTTCCGCCGAAGGCCGGCTCCGAACGGCCTTCCGCGCCCGACCCGTTCGCCCCACCGGCGCCCGCGAAGGCGGAGCCCGCGAAGGCGGAGCCGGCGAAGGCGGAGCCGACGAAGCCCGAGCCCGCCAGGGCGGGGTCGACGCCCGACCCGTTCGCGCCGCCCAAGCCCTCGGGCCCGGCGGCCGACAGCCCCTGGGCCGCCGCCGACGTGACGCCCGGCTCGGGCAACCGGCCGGCCGGCGGCGCCTCGCCCTGGGCCGGCACGGACACCTCGGGCAGCGCCGAGGAGGCGGAGGCCATGGCGCCGCCGGCCACCGTCTTCTCGCCGCCGCTGCTGGAGGACGACGACCGGCCGAGCCCCTCGCGGGCGCCGGCCTCCGAGGCCAGGACCACCGTGATGCCGCAGGGCAGCGCGCTGCCGGCGACGGCGGTTCAGCCGCCGATCGACGGCGGC